>DAINCF010000407.1:0-6565 GCA_036732565.1 Vicinamibacterales bacterium | reverse complement strand
GCGTCCTGTGCCGCGCGCGCGAAGCCCATGGTGACGCCATTCGGATCCGCCACGCCGTCCGCCGCGCAATATGTCGCGCCGATCACATCGTCGACGACGAGACCTGGAGCGAGACGGGCCGCATCGTCTGCCGACAACCATTGCACGTCCACGCCATGCGCGCGCTGGATGTCCACGTTGGCTCGAAACGCCCGCACGCTCGCCTCACTCGACAGCACGAACAGGTAGCCATCCTGCCAGAAGTCGATGGCCGTGCCAACTTCGTCTTCGAAGCGCGCCATCAAGGCGATCGATTCCCTCGACAGCGCGATGTTCGCGGGATCCGAGAACTGATGCCGCACGCCACCCGCGTTGCGCCCGGTTGAACCAGTGGCCAACTGCGTCTCGCGCTCGAGGAGCACGAGGTTCGAGACGCCTTGCTTCGTCAGGTGATACGCGGTGCTCGCGCCCATGCATCCGCCACCGATGATGACAACTTCCGCAGACCGAACCATCTCGGATCATTATGACCCGGTCGGTTCGATCGGACGGTACGTAGCGAATGGCCACCTATACTGGCGTCATGCGAGCTGGACTGATTCGTTGCCTCGTTGCGGTCTGTGGGCTCACCGCACCTGCGACTGCCCAATCCCCTGACGCGCTCGTGCTTCGCCCGGATAGGGTGTTCGACGGGACGACGATGCACACAGCGTGGGTCGTGGTGGTCCGCGGCGAGCGGATCGAGGCGGCCGGGCCGGCCGCGTCGGTGGCCGTGCCCCCTGGTGCGAAGGTGGTGTCCCTGACAGGGCAGACGCTGCTGCCTGGCCTCATCGAGGGCCACTCGCACCTCCTGTTGCATCCGTACGATGAGACGTCTTGGAACGATCAGGTGGCACGCGAGCCGCAGGCGTATCGGGTCGCCCGTGCCGTCAATCACGCGCGCGCCACGTTGCTGGCGGGGATCACGACGGTGCGCGACCTCGGGACCGAGGGTGCGGGCTACGCGGACGTCGGTCTGAAGCGTGCCATCGACGAAGGCGTCGTGCCAGGGCCGCGCATGATCGTCGCCGGCCCCGCGATGGTCGTGACCGGCAGCTACGGACCGAAGGGCTACGCGCCGGAATGGCACGTGCCGCAAGGCGCGGACGAGGCGAGCGGGCTCGAACAGATGGCCCACGTGGCACGAACGCAAATCGGGAAGGGCGTCGATTTCATCAAGGTCTACGCTGACTATCGATGGGGGCCGAGCGGCGAGGCCCGGCCCACGTTCACCCAAGCGGAGCTCGAGCGCATCGTCGAGATCGCCGGCAGCAGCGGGCGGCCCGTCGTGGCGCACGCGTCGACACCCGAGGGGATGCGCCGCGCCATCGTGGCCGGCGTCGCGACCATCGAGCACGGCGACGGCGGCACCGCCGAGTCGTGGAAGCTGATGGTCGAGCGCAAGGTCGGCTTCTGCCCGACGCTGGCCGCTGGCGACGCCACGGCGCAGTACGCCGGGTGGAAGAAGGGGACAGATCCCGAGCCGGCGCGGATCACCGCGAAGCGCGCGAGCTTCAAGGCCGCGCTCGCCGCCGGCGTGGCGATGTGCTTTGGCGGAGACGTCGGCGTCTACGCGCACGGCGACAACGTCCGCGAGCTCGAGCTGATGGTCGACTACGGCATGCCGCCGCTCGATGCGGTGCGATCCGCGACGTCGGTCAATGCGAGGCTGTTCGGTCTCGACGCGCGGGTCGGCGCGGTCAAGCAAGGTTTGTTGGCCGATGTGATCGCCGTCGAAGGCGATCCAACAACCGCGATCCAGTCGCTCCGCCGTGTGCGCTTCGTGATGAAGGGTGGAAAGGTCGTCTTACCCTAACGCTCGCTCGATCGCCTGGCGCAGCTCGCGCGATTCTGGCGTCACTTGCGTCGGGAACAACGCGACCGCCTGTCCGTCTCTACCGACCAGATATTTGAAGAAGTTCCACCCGGGCAGTTTGCCGCTCTCGCCCAGCAGGGCGTACACGGCGGACTGGGCTGATCCGGGTTTCGTCTCGGTCCTCGCGAACATCGGGAACGTCACGCGGTAGTTCGCGTCACAGAAGGCGCGAATGTCAGCGGAGGATCCCGGCTCCTGGCTGCCGAACTCGTTGCTCGGGAAGCCGAGCACCGCGAACCCTCGTGGCGCGAGCTCGGCGTACAGCGCCTGCAGACCGCGATACTGCGGCGTGAAGCCGCACTCGCTTGCCACGTTCACGACCAACGTGACCTGCCCGGCAAAGCGCGAGAGGGAGAGCTCACCGCCGTCGAGCCCTGGCGCCGTCAGCGAGTACAAGGATCGCGGAAGGGGTTTCATGCGCGTCGTTCCGCGCGCCAGTCCGATCGCGCCCGCCAACCGCGTGGCGAGCCTGGCCGAGCGAGTCTTCCAGTTCTTCAAGCCCTTCAAACCTCCAAGCCTCCAAGCCTCCAAGCCTCCAAGCCTCCAAGCCCCAAGTCCCAAGCCTCAAGCCCCTGATCATTGCTTGTAGATGCGTCCTGCCCGCATCACGAATCGGACGCGCTGGAGCGCGGTGATGTCGTCGAGTGGATTCCCCTCGACGGCGACGATGTCCGCGGCCAGGCCTTGGGCGATGGCGCCGATCTCCTTGTCGAGGCCGATCGATGCCGCCGAGCCCGAGGTCAGCGACACGATCGCGGCCGCCGCCGGCTGTCCCGATTTCACGCGCTCGACGACCTCGCGCGCGTTCTGGCCGTGCCCTCCGGCGACGGCGTCGGTGCCCATGGCCATCTTCAAGCCCGGCGTCTGCACCGCCAACTTGAACATCTGATCCTTCAGCCCGAGCGCTTTCTCCATCGCGGCAAAGCCTTCGTCCGTGTAGTTGCCGATGCCGAGAAAGCGCTTCCGGTTCTCCAAGTAATTCTGCGTCACGAGTCCGATGTTGGGATCGAACCACACACCCTTCTCGGCCAGCAGCTTCAACGCCTCGGCGTTGGCCAGGCCTCCATGCTCCACCACGGTGCAGTTGGCCCTTGCGGCGCGCATCATCGACTCGGGGCTGTGCGCGTGGACCATGGACCGTAGCCCAACCGCTCGCGCCTCGCCGCACGCGGCGTCCACCTGCTCCTGCGACAGGGTCGGCGTGCCCCCGTCGCGAATGCTCGCCGACGCGAAAATCTTGATGAGGTCGGCGCCGTCGGCTTTCTTCTTCCGAATATCCGCGCGGATCTCGTCCGGCGTCAACTTGGGATTCGACACCTGACCAAGCGAGCTCAACAACCGCGGTCCGGGAATGGTTCCGCGCGCCAGCGCCTCGCGCAGGGCCTTGTCCGACGCCGCGCCGACGCTCTGCACGGTCGTGAAGCCGGCCAGCAACGTGATATACGCATTCTCCGCCGCGTACAGCGCGGCCTGATCCGCCGGCTCATTGCCACTCACGAAACGGCCATCAGGGCCGAAGTGCCAACCGATGTGGACGTGGGTGTCGATGAATCCGGGCAAGACGGTGACGCTGGCGGGAAACGTGAGGCTCGCCGTCGATCCCCCGCCCTTGGCGACACTCTCGATCTTTCCGTCGCGCACGGTGATGGTCACATCCGTGAGCGTGCCGCCCCGCCCATCGAGCACGCGCGCGGCTCGAATGGTGATGGGCGCAGGGGATTGCGCCAAGGGGATGGCACACGTGGCGGCCACGAACACGAGCCCAATCAAGACGCGCATGCTCTCTCTCCTTAAAGGCAACACAGATGACACAGATGGCACAGATAAATACGGTCGCAGGGGATGGGGATTACGCAGCCGCTCGAAATGAGGGCCGCAGATTGCTCCGAATACTGGGAGGCCCGGCTGTCGGCCGCGAAGCGGCCGCGGCTGCGCCGCACGCCGGGCCTGCGTCTATCTGTGCCATCGGTGTTGCCTTGAAAGCCGCGCAATTTGCGGCCCCTCTTTGGTGTCTGCGTATTCCTCGTGATCCGCGGCTCACTGTTTCGCCGCCCTGAACAACTCATCCGACGACTGTAAGGTGATCGCTCGTAAGCGCGGCGGATAGTCGGCTGGCAGCGAGTCCAAGAACGTCCGCACCATGCGTCCGACGTCCGCTGAACCGTAGCCGCCCAGCGTCGCATCGAGCCATCGCTTGGGGAAGAAGATATCGCCGGTCCGCTGAATCTCCTGGAGCATGGCCAGGCTCTTCGGTACGTATCGCGCGGACTGCGCGGCCCGCAGCGGGTGATGGAAGTAGCCGAGCCCGTCGAGGACCCAGGGTTCCCGGCGGCGATTGGCGACGTCCTGGAGAGACGTGAACCAGCGGTCGCGCGCTCCGGCATCGGCGTCGAGCGCGGGCATGACGAATTGGAAGCGCTGCTTGCGATCGGGATTGTCGATGCGCCCGAGCTGCGAGCGCAGGATGTCCTGCCACCCCGGGACCTCGCGCACGGCAAGCTCCTCGGCGAGCGTGATGAAATCCGTTTCGGCGAGGGTCAATCCGCTGATCGGTTCGTCCCGGGCCCAGATCCGGCGCAGCCACGCGAGTGTCTCCTGTCGGATCGCGACGTCTCTCAGCGCGCCGAACCACGCCGCCTTCAGGCTCGGCGTCCGCGCGGCTGACAGCCCTTTGTGGAGCAGCGTTTCGAGCGTCTCTGCCCGGGCGGTTCGATCGGCTGGCGAGAGGAAGCGCCACCAGGCGCGCTCGGTGTACCCGAGCACGCGCGCCGTCAGCTGTTCGTCCGTTTCACGCGGCAACGCGGCGATCGCGAGATCGACGAGGGTGGTCGCGGCGACATCGTGTTCCAGCATCGCGTCCCACAGCGTTACCCACGCGGCGCCGCGTGTGAGTGGGTCCGCGATGTCGGCGATCGACGAGCTCAGATACCTCAGCGTCGCATGATCGACGTCGAAGCCGCCATACGCCCACCCGCCGCCGTTCGGGAGGACGTAGAGCGGCGCCGGCAGGCCCACCGCCTCTGTCACGTCGACGTGCTCGCTGTCCAGCGAGACACTCAGGATGCGTGCCTGGTGTGGCTGCGCGTAGCCAAGCGCGACGCGGAGCTGTTCGGGCCAGCGGCGTGCCGAGCTCAGCGAATCCCGTTGCCGAAACCCGAGCCGACGAATCCGCCCATCGACGACCTCGAGCTCGGTGAGGATGGTGGGCCGGCCCGGCTCTTCGACCCACACCTTGCTCCAGGACACGAGATCGACCGGTGTGCGTGTGTCGAGGATGGCGATGAGATCCAGCCAGGTGGCGTTCTTGAATGCGAACGACTTCAGATACTCACGCAGGCCGTCGCGAAACGTCTCCTCGCCCATCAGATGCTCGAGGTGCCGCATCACGATCGGCGCCTTCTGGTAGATGATGGCGCCGTAGAGACTGCCGGCCTCGTTCAGGTTGTCGAGCGTCTGCCGAATCGGGTTGGCGCCCGCGGTGCGATCGACGTCGTAGGCGGCGGGGTAGTGCGCGAGCAGAAACCGCAAATCGTGATTCACCTCGGGGAACGACGGGTTCACGATCTTCGCGGCCATGAAGTTCGCGAATACCTCCTTCATCCAGACGTCGTTGAACCACCGCATGGTCACGAGATCGCCGAACCACATGTGCGCCGTCTCGTGGGCGATGACCGAGGCACGACCGAGCAACTGATTCTGCGTGGCCGATTCGTCCAGCATCAGGCCCGACGCGTTGTAGAGGATCTTGCCGGCGTGCTCCATGCCGCCGAACTGGAACGCCGGGATCGAGACGAAGTCGAACTTGCCGAACGCGTAGGGAATTCCGGTGTAGCGCTCCATGAACTCGATGGCGCGCGCATGCAAATCGAAGATCGCCTCCTTGTTCCGCGTCACTTTGGCGGCGTCGGTTTCGCGATGAAACATGCGAAACGCGCGGCCATGCCGCATGGCCGTTTCAACCTTGAAATCGCCGACGACGAACGAGAAGAGGTAGGTCGGCAGCGGCTCGGTCTCCTTGAACGCGGTCACGTCGTCACGTCGCGTCTCGGCGCCATTGCTCGCGACCTGCCACGTCGAGCCGGCCGGCAACCTCACCGACAACGTCCATCGCGCCTTCAAGTCCGGCTGATCGAAGCAGGGGATGGCGAGGTGGGCGCGTGCGGGCACGAAGAGGGCGTAGAGAAAGTCCTTGCTGCGGTTGAGCGAGGCGTCGCCGGCCGTGAAGTCGATGACCACCTCGTTGGCGCCCGGGCGGGTGGAGGATGGGGGGATGACGATGTGGCCGTTCACCCATGCGTGACTCGCCACCGCGCCGTTGACGGTGACCTGGGACACGTGATCGGCGCCGGGCGCGAAGTCGAGAATCAACGGCGCCGACGCGTCGCGCAGGGTCAGCCTGATCGTCATCGACCCCTGAATCGGCTTGCCCGCCAGCTCCTCGATCGCCAGACGCAGCTCGTACCGCAGATCGCCGATGCGCGTCGCCCGAGCTTCCGCGAGCGCGCGAGAGATGCCCGGCTCTGGCGCCTGCGCGGACGCGAGCGGCGCGCAGCACATCAGGAGAGTCAGACAGGCCGGGACGTGGCGCATGGCACAGGTTTGTACTACGGATCATCTCGGCCGCCCTAAAGGGCGGCCGCTACGTACGTAGGGGCCGGCCTTCAGGCCGGC
>DAINCF010000406.1:0-6567 GCA_036732565.1 Vicinamibacterales bacterium | reverse complement strand
GACGACCATCGCCTCGCCCGGCGCGTCGGCGAGCCACGCGGCCGCTTCGCCGAGCGTGCGCGCCGCACGGTAGTGGAACGGCGGCAGGCGCATCATGATCGGACCCCTACCTCTTGCGGCTTTGACTTTTTGATGGGCTCGTTCGACGCGCGACCGTCGCCGCCTTCCCACGGCGGCGCGACCATCAACGCCTCGGGCCACGGCACCGATGGAAACGCGGCGGGACCGTAGCGCGCCGGCTTGCCTCTCGCTTTCGCCTCCAGCGCCCTGACAATCTTCTCCGGTGTGATCGGCACCTCGTCGATGCGCACACCGATGGCGTCGTACACCGCGTTGGCGACTGCCGGCATGATTGGCAGCAGCGGCCCCTGTCCCACTTCCTTGGCGCCGAACGGACCGGCCGGATCCGGATCTTCGATGAGGTCCGTGAAGATCTCCGGCATGTCGAGGCTGGTGGGGCTTTTGTACTCCAGCATCGACGGGAACTTGTGCACCAGCGCATGCGACAGCCGCGGCGGCAGGCGACGAAACGCCTGCTCCTCCATCAGCGCTTCCCCGAGTCCCATGTAGACGCTGCCTTCGACCTGTCCGCGCACCAGGACGGGGTTCAACGCACGCCCGATATCATGGGCGATCCAGACGCGAGGCACGGTCAGCCACCCGGTGTCGGGATCGACGTCCACGTCGACGATCGCGGCGGTGTATGAATAGGCTGGCGATGGCCCGACCCCGCCACCTTTGAACTTCGCGGCGCTGTGGGGCGGCGTATACGAGCCGGTGCTCCCGACCGTGCCGACGCGCGCCTCTGAGATCTGCACAGCCTCCGCGAAGCTCACGCCGCGTGCCGGATCTTCCACGTCGAACACCCGACGCTCCGCAAACGCGATACGATCCTTCGGCACCTCGATCCGGTGCGCCACCGCCTCGGCCACGATGTCGCGTGCACGCTCAGCCGCTTGGATCGCGGCGTTCCCCATCATCAGCGTCACGCGGCTGGAGTACGAGCCCAGATCGACGGGGGTGAGATCGGTATCGCCGGTCACGAGCCGAATGTCGAACGGGTCGATGCCGAGGATCTCCGCCACGCACCCTGCCAGCACATCGTCCGACCCTTGACCGATCTCCGTGGCGCCGCAGAACGCCGTGACGCCGCCGCTGCGATCGAGCTTCAACTGCACGCCCGAATGCGGCATGTCGTTCCAGTAGATCGGCAGCCCCGCACCCGAGAGATAGGAAGAGCACGCGAGGCCGACACCACGGCCATGCGGGAGCTTGCCGAACTTCTCGCGCCACCCCGAGCGCTCGACCACGCGACGGATGCACTCGGCCAGCCCGATCGTACCGACGCGCATGTAATTGGCCGTCAACCTGTCCGGCGGCGCGACGATGTTCAGCCGCAGATCCGCGGGGTCGATGTGCAAGCGCTCCGCGATCTTGTCGAGCTGCACCTCCTGACCGAACCGGCTTTGCGGCGTGCCGTGCCCTCGCTTGGGCCCGCACGGCGGCTTGTTGGTGAACACGCGGCAGCCGCGGAACCGGTAGCGCGGAATCTGATAGGTCACCGTCTGCAGCGCACCGGTATAGAAGGTGCTGGCGACGCCGTACGAACCGTAGGCGCCGCCATCGAGCAGCGTCTGCAAATCAACACCGGTGATGCGTCCATCCCGCGTGACGCCGGTGCGAAATCGCATCAGCACGGGATGACGACCACGATGGCAATAGAACACCTCTTCGCGCGTCAGACAGATCTTCACGGGCCGATCGAGCCGCATCGCGGCCTTGGCAACGACCACCTCGTGATTGAAGGGATCGCTCTTGCCGCCGAAGCCGCCGCCGTTCGGCGTGGCAATCACGCGAATGTGCGCCGCCGGCATCTCCAGCGCCTTCGCGAGCGCGCGATGCAGGTAGTGCGGCGTCTGGGTGCTCGAGTAGACCACGAGCTTGCCGTCGGGATCTTTGATGGCCACCGTCGCGTGCTGCTCGATCGGCAGGTGCGTATTGCCTTCGAAGAAGAAACAATCGTCGAACACCTCATCTGCGCCGGCGAGCGCTTCGTCGACGTCGCCGAATTGCAGTGCGACCTTCTTGTGGATATTGCCTTCGTCGCCGTAGTCATGGATGCGCGGCTCCGCGCGCACCAGGCTGTCCTCTGGATCGGCGAACGTGTGGAGCACGTCGTACTCGACGTCGATTAGGTCGACGGCGGCGATCGCCGTCTGCTCGTCACGCGCCACGACCGCGGCGACCGGATCGCCGACGAAGCGAACCTTGTCGCGGCACAGCGCGTGCTCGTCCTGACTGACCGGCAGAATGCCGTACGGAATCGGAAAATCGTCCCCGCTAAGGACGAGCAGCACGCCATCCAGTGCACGCGCACGCGACGCGTCGATGCGCACAATGCGCGCATGCGGAACCGTCGACCGCAAGAGGCGGCAGTGCACGGTGCGCGGCAGGTTGAAGTCGTCGGCGAACTTCGTCTGGCCGGTAACCTTCGCGCGCGCATCGACGCGACGTCGCGCTTTGCCAATGACGTTCATGGCTGCTCTCCCGAAGGTCCGCCTAAAGGCGGACCCCACGCAGGATCAGCTCGTTCGCTGACGTGGGGTCCGGCTTCAGCCGGACCATTCGCGGCGGCCTCGATGGCTTCGACAATCTGCTGATAGCCCGTGCAGCGGCAGAGATTGCCGGAAATCGCCTCGCGAATGAGCTCGGTGGACGGATGCGGGGTGCGGTCCAGCAGGGCGCGCGCGGTGATCAGAAGGCCCGGCGTGCAATAGCCACATTGGGCGCTGCCGAGGTCGGCAAACGCCTCCTGAAGAGGATCGAGCTGACCATCGCGTGTCAGCCCCTCGACGGTGACCACGTCACGACCCTCGCACTCTGGCGCAAGCACCAGGCACGACAGCACCGGCTCCCCATCCAGCAGCACTGCGCACGCGCCGCATTCACCCAGCTCGCAGCCGTGCTTCGTCCCGGTCAGCTGCAGATCCTCACGCAGCACCTCGAGCAGCGTCTTCGTCTGATCGACGATGGCGTCGGCGGTTTCACCGTTGACGCGCAACCGCAGTCGTCCACGGAGCTCGTTGTTGGTCATCGCGCATCTCCGTTTGCCGCAAGGCCGCGCACGAGGAACGTCGCGATGTGATCGGCCACGACATCCGCCGAGTGCGGCCCGTCGGGCCGAAACCACGTGACGCTCCAGTTGAGGGCGCCGAGGATGGCGCGGGCGACGAGCGCCGGGTCGGTGGCGACGACTTCCCCACGTGCGATGCCCTCTTCGATCAGCTTGCGCAGGCCGTGCTCGTAGCGGTCGCGCTTGCGAACGATCTTGGCGCGCAGCGGCGGCGACAGCGCGTCCACCTGCAGGTGCGCCGACGCGCCCTCGACGACGTCCAGCATGGTGGACAGGTGCGCACGCACAACCAGGCCGATCCGGTTCGCCGACGACACCGGCTCGCGGCGAGCGGTCGTCAGCGCGGCGAGCATCCGGTCCAGCGCGCGGTCCTGGCAGTAATAGAGGATCTCGTCCTTGCCGCCAAAGTAGTGATAGAGGTTCGCCGGCGACAGATCCGCGGCCTCGGCGATATCGCGCATGCCGGTGTCGGCGAACCCGCGCTCGCGAAACATGCCCGCGGCGGCGCGGAGAATCGCGTCGCGCCGGGCGTCGCGGCGCTGGACACGCCGCGCCGGAGTCCTATGCGAACGATTGTTCGATTTTCGAACCACTGTTCACATGATAACGCAGCCCCGGTGAAGTACGTAGCGCAGACCTTTAGGTCTGCCTGACCCCTCGAGGCCCGCGTTCGACCCTGGCAGGCCTAAAGGCCTGCGCGACGTACTCCACGGGGTAAGCTAGACGGGTTTGTCGTGTCCTTTCGCACTGAACTGAGGCCCATGCTCCGTCTGGCTCTGCCCGTGGTCGCGGGAGAGCTCGGATGGATGTCCATGGGCGTCGTCGATATCCTGATGGTCGCGCCGCTCGGGCCGGCCGCGATCGGCGCCACGGGCGTCGGCAACTCCCTCCACTTCACACTTGCGACCTTCGGGATGGGACTCCTGCTCGGTCTCGACACGCTGGTGTCGCAGGCGTACGGTGCAGGTCGCCCAGCCGACTGTCATCGATGGCTGGTGCACGGCATCGCCCTGGCGCTGCTGGCGCTCGCGCCGCTGATGCTGCTCAACGGGCTCGTGCTGGTCACGATCCCCCATGCCGGATTTCACCCCGAGGTCACGCCGCCGCTTCTCGACTACTACTCGGTGCTGTTGTGGAGCACGGTGCCGTTGATGTTCTACGCCGTGTTCAGGCGGTACCTGCTGGGCATCCACCACGTGACCCCGATCATGTTCGCGCTCGTCTCCGCGAACGCCGTAAACGCGATCGGCAACTGGATCCTCATTCACGGCAACCTCGGGTTTCCGGCGCTCGGCGTCGCGGGTGCCGCATGGGCGACCCTGCTCTCGCGCTGTTATCTGGTTGTCGTGCTGCTCGCGGCGACTCTGCGGCGAGATCGCTGGACGTGGAACGACGTGCGCGCCATGCGTCATGCCATCGAGCGTGCGTGGCTTCGACGGCTCTTTCATCTCAGCTTCCCCGCGGCATCGCAGATCACGCTCGAGGTCGGCGTGTTCGGAGCGACGACGGCATTGGCTGGCATGGTCGATCCGATCTCGGCGGCCGCGCATCAGATCGCCATGAACTTCGCCGCCGTGACGTTCATGATCCCGCTTGGACTCTCATCCGCCGGAGCCGTGCGGGTCGCTCATGCGATGGGCGCGGCGGATCCGCAGCGCGCCGCCGGCGCCGGCTGGGCGGCGATTGTGCTCGGCACGATCTTCATGACCGCGATGGCCGTCATCTTTGTGACGATCCCTCGTACGCTGATTGGCTGGTTCTCGCCCGACGAAGCCGTGCGCTCGCTGGGTGCGTCGTTGCTGATGATTGGCGCCATCTTCCAGCTCTTCGATGGCCTGCAGGGCGTGGCGACTGGCGTCCTCCGCGGCATCGGCGACACCCGTTCACCGATGCTGATCAACTTCGTCGCGCACTGGCTCTTCGGCCTGCCACTGGGCTACGCGCTATGCTTCACAATGGGTTACGGCGTGGCCGGCCTCTGGATCGGCCTGTCGGCCGGGCTCATTGTCGTCGGTCTCCTGCTCGTGACCCTCTGGTCGCGCCGGATTCATGCGCACCAGCAGGGGCAGGGTCTGGGGGTCTAACGGTCTTGGGGCTGGGGTCTTGGGGGCTGGGGTCTTGGGGCTGGGGTTCTCGGGTTCTAGGGTTCTCTGGGTTCAGGTTCTCGGTTCAGGTTCGAGGTTCTGTGGATGTGAACCCGTCGAACCGATAGAACCACCGAGAACCAGAACCTTCCGAACCCGAACCGAGAACCTGAACCGAGAACCCCAAAACCCGAGAACCCGAGAACCTCAGAACCCAGACTCCAGAACCCGTCTTATGGTGAACGACTGCCACGTGCACTTTTTCTCTCCTCGGTTCCTCGACGTGCTGGGCGCGCAGAAGGAACTGCCGGCCGATGGGCGGGCGCAAGCCGTCGCGCAAACGCTCAAGTGGGAGCCACCGGCGTCCACGGACGCGCTCGCCGACCGCTGGGCGGCTGAGCTGACGCGCCACGGCGTCGCGCGCGCGGCGATCATCGCCAGCGTACCGGGCGACGAAGAGTCGGTCGCGGCCGCGTTGGAACGACAGCCGTCGCGCTTCGTCGGCTTCTTCATGCTGGATCCGTTGCAGCCCGACGCGATGGAACGTGCCACGGCGGCGCTGGATCGCGGACTGCGCGGCATCTGTCTGTTTCCCGCGATGCACCACTACGCGTTGGGCAGTGCGCCGGCGCTCGCGGTGTTCCAGCTGGCGGCCGCGCGTCCCGGCACGGCGATCTTCGTCCACTGCGGGGCGCTCTCGGTCGGCGCGCGCAAGCGCCTCGGCCTGCCGAGCCCGTTCCAGATGCGCTACGGCAACCCGCTCGATCTCCAGAAGGCGGCGGCGACGTATCCCGGCGTGCCGATCATCATTCCGCACTTCGGCGCCGGCCTCTTTCGTGAAGCCTTGATGCTGGCGGACCAATGCCACAACGTCCACTTCGACACATCGAGCTCGAACGGTTGGCTCCGCTACCAGCCCGGGCTGACGTTGGATCAGGTGTTCAAGACGTCGCTCGACATCCTCGGCCCGGATCGTCTCCTGTTCGGGACCGATTCGTCGTTCTTCCCTCGCGGCTGGGTCCGCGAGATCTACGACCGCCAGCGGGCCGCTCTCGGTGCAGCGGCGGCCACCGGCACGGTCAGAGAAAAGGTGCTCGGCAGGAACTTCGAGCGGCTGTTTCCGCCTATTTCAACCGCGGCGCCGGCGTAGCCGCTGGCTTCGGCGCGGCGAAGAGATAGTCGAGCGCGAGGTTGGTCAGCGTTCGCACGCCGACCGGCAGCGCCGATTCGTCGGCGAAGAACAACGGCGAATGGTTCGCGGGAACTTTCGTCGGATCCTGATCCTTCGGCGTCACGCCGAGGAAGAAGAACAGGCCCGGCACTTTCTGCTGGAAAAAGGAAAAGTCTTCC
>DAINCF010000405.1:0-6593 GCA_036732565.1 Vicinamibacterales bacterium | reverse complement strand
CTAAAGCCACCCCAGCGCGGCTGCCGCGCCGGGGGCCCGGGCAAGGCGGACCCCACGCCTGACCCTCGTTCCACGGACCACCTGAAGCCGGACCCCCACGCCTGAGTCTCATTGCATGCGTGGGTGAGTCTTATTGCATGCGTGGGGTCCGGCTTAGCCGGACCTTCACGGCTTAGCGGAACCCGCGACGCGTTCTGAATGAGCGTAGACGTTGAACGTCTCGCCGCGGACGAAGCCGCACAGCGTGATGCCGCTGTCGATGGCGAGCCGAATCGCAATGCTGGACGGCGCCGAAACGGCGGCGACGAACGGGATGCCAGCGAGCAGCGCCTTCTGCACCAGCTCGTACGACGTGCGGCCCGAGACGACGAGGATCGTGTCGTCGAGCGGGAGCGCCCCCTCGATCAACCGGCGGCCGACGATCTTGTCGACGGCGTTGTGCCGGCCCACGTCCTCCGCGATGAGGATCAGATTTCCGTCGCGAGCGAAGAGGCCAGCGGCGTGAAGCCCGCCGGTGGCATCGAACACGCTCTGCGCCGCGCGCAGCCGCTGCGGCAGGCTGCTGACGATGGCCGGTGCAATCTGCCAGCGTCCATCGACATGCGAGACCCGGGCACGGAGGGATTCGATGGTCCGCCGCCCGCACAGCCCGCACGACGCCGTCATCATCACCTGCCGGCGCTCTCCGAGCCGCTCGGCAAGACGCTGGTCGGCGTCGCCGGTGACGGTGACGTTCAGCGTGTTGCCACGCCCTTCCTCGTCAGTGTCCTCGCACTGCTCGATCACCAGCAGCTCGTCGGCCGTCCGCACCACGTCTTCGGCCAAGAGGAACCCCGCGGCCAGCTCCGCGTCCGAGCCCGGCGTGCGCATGATGACGGCGAAGCTGGCGCCGTTGACGCGCACCTCCATCGGCTCCTCGACCGCGACGAGGTCCGCACGCGGCTCCCGCCCGGCCGGCCCGAGATGCACGACTTCGATGGTGCGAACGGAATCCATGGTTATCTGGGGTGCCTGGGTGCCTGGGTGCCTGAGTGCCTGGGTGCCTGGGTGCGTGCTGGTGAGTGTGTGCGGCACAATAGCACTGTACGCACCAGCACCCAGGCACCCTTATGGCCACCACGTATTCCTTCGACGTCACCTCGACCATCGATCTCCAGGAGGTGGACAACGCCCTCAATCAGGCCCGCAAGGAAATTGGGCAGCGCTACGACTTCAAGGGATCGCCAGCGGCCGTGGACCTCGATCAGAAGAACGGCACGTTGACGTTGACGGCTGAGGACAACTTCAAGCTGTCGGCGCTGTGGGAAGTGGTCCAGACGCGCATGGTGCGGCGCAGCGTGCCCGTCAAGAATCTCAAGCCCGGCGACGTGGAAGCCGCATCCGGCGGCACGGTCCGGCAAATCGTCACGCTGCAGATGGGCATCCCCACCGAAGCCGCGCGCGAGATCGTCAAGGCCATCAAGGACGCGAAGATGAAGAAGGTGCAGGCCGCGATTCAAGGGGATCAGCTACGCGTCTCGTCACCCTCGAAAGACGAGCTCCAAGAGGCCATGGCGCTCCTGCGCGCTCGCGACTTCGGTGTCGCGCTGCAGTTCGGCAATTACCGGTCCTAAAAGCGAAATTTCGTGCAATTTCTTCCCGGTTGGCTAGGATGGATGGCCGACGCAAGCGGAGCTCGACTGAGGCTTGCAGGGAGGACGTCCGAGTGATCACACGAAAGCTTTGGGTTTCTGCAGCCCTCGCGGGGCTCCTGGCGATCGCGGCCGGCATGGTCGGGCCGGTCTCCGCGCAACAGCCCGCTGAGCCAGCCGCGGTGCCGGCCGCGCCATCGGGACTCGTCTATTACGCGAACAACAACGCGCTCTCGCTCATCTGGACGGCACCGCCGGCCATCTTCACGCACTACGTGCTCGAAGCCGGCTTCGGAACCGGGCAGACGGCCGTGACCTTTCCGACCAGCCTGCTGGCCAATCCGAGCCTCCTGAGCGAGCGGCTCGCGTCGTTCAATACTGGCGGCGTCGGCAACGGGAACTACTTCATTCGCGTGCGCGCCGCGAACAGCGAAGGCGTCGGGCCCGCGTCGAACGAGGTGCAGGTCCCGATCACCGGTGGCTGCCAGCCCGCCGGTGCCCCAACGGACCTGACCGCGATCGTGCGCGGCACGAACGCGTGGATTCAATGGAACCTCGCAAGCGGCGGCATCCAGTCCGCGTTCTACGTCGTCGCGCGCTCCACGCCTACGGGACCGCCGATTGCGATCCTCCCCGTGACCAACGGGTTCGTGAACGTCGCCGGCATTCCGCCGGGCACGTTCTACATCACGGTCGCCACGCTCGGCCGGTGCGGCGGGTTCAGCGCCGAGTCGAACCAGGTGGTCATCACCGCGGGCGTCAACACGCCGGCGTTCACGCCGAACCCGGTCGGCGGCGGGCGCCTGCCGCTGCCCTTCGTCGGCGACATCATCCAACAGTTCATGGCGGCCAATCCGGCGCTCCTCCAGGCGTCGTGCCCCAATCCCAACTCGAAGTACATCCGCAACCCGTTCATCGACGCGCTGGTCGATCGGTTGCGCCAGATCGATCTGCGCTTTGGCTACAACAGCAAGCCGACGCGCGGGCCGGCCGACAACGGCGGGCAGCCCGTCGTGATCGCCGGCGACGAGATCGCGTATCACTATGGCGGCGACACTCCGGAAGGATCGGCGAACGCCTACTTGATCGACGTGATTTCGGGGCATTGCGCCACGCCGGGCTTCGTGTACCGCAACTTCACGTTCCAAGAGTTCGGGAGGTGGACGGGCGCGGGCCGCTTCTGAGGCGTACATGACAACGCCCGGCTCCGTGAGGGGCCGGGCGTTCACATCCTGTGGGGCTAATTCGGAAGCTTACTCGACGTAGCTATAACCGCAGTTCTCGCACACCCACATGCGGCCCTGCTTGTACATGTTGTAGGCGCACTGGGGGCAGACCCGATACTCACGGCCTTCCTTGTCGACCAGCGTCTTCTTTTCGCCTTCGCCCTTGCTCTTGTCCTCGTTCTCGAACGGATCCTTCGGCTTCTCTTTCTTCTCGGGCGGCGGCTGCTGTGGCGGCGGCTGCTGCTGCGCGAACGTGGGAACGACGGCGAGTCCGAGTGCGGCGGCGAAGACAGCCGAGCCTCGAAGGAAGCTCCGGCGGTCAAGGCTTTTTCCCGGTGTTTCCTGGAACATGTGCTGTAAGCCTCCTAGCACTAAAAATATCGCACGAAGCTTTCCGGATGTTCTCGGAAAACAAAAACCCGGGTGGAGCGCTGCGGCTCACTGGAGGCGCCCCACCCGGTGCTTCCCCTCTGTCGTTGTACCCGCAGGATACGATCAGAATTCGCTCGTGCGTTGTAATCCTTTGTCTTTCTTTGCCTTTGAGTGACACCCGCGCATCATTTGTAAAACCTTGTTCCAGAGGCACTTCGGGCGACCGGTTCATTCCAGCATCAGCGGTTGGGTCCGCCCTTCGTCAGCCGTGGCCACCAAGTGCGGATGACGCTCCGCGAGCCGGACGCACGCGTTCCACCTGAGCCGCGCTTCGTCGTTGTCAGCTGGTCGGATGCTGTCGGCACGCTCGAACCAGCGCATCGCATCGCGAAGCCAGTCTCCGGCCGGCAGCGCCGACCCTGGGCCGCGGCGCTCGAGGAGGGCCCGTGCCCGGCGCTCGGCCACCAAGCCTGAATAGTAGGCGCGGTCGTAGTCTGAGCTGAGCTGTGCGACCAGCCCCTGTGCGCGTCCGACGACGGTGCTTTCCTGGTGGGGAAATTGATCGGTCAGCGCCAGGAGCAGCATGCGCAGCGCCTCGGAATTGTCGGGCTCGGCGGCGAGGACGTCTTCGCAGATGCTCTCGGCCTGCTCGGGCTCGTTCAGCAGGCGATATCGTTCGGCCTTGGCCAACGCGGCGGGAATAGCGGCGGGTGACAGTGGCTTCAGTGCATACATGACGTCACGTCTCGTCGGAAACACGTAGGGGCGGTTCGGGAACCGCCTCTACACCGTGGCTATCAGCGAAACACTCGCAACAGCCTCGTCAACGGGTCGTAGTACCGGTCGACGACGCGTTCCTTCAACGGGATGATGGCGTTGTCGGTGATGTGAATGTGCTCGGGGCACACCGCGGTGCAGCACTTGGTGATGTTGCAGTAGCCGACGCCGTGGGTCTCCTTGAGCGCGGCCACGCGATCGCTGGTGTCCAGCGGATGCATCTCCAGCGCCGCGGCGTGCACGAAAAAGCGCGGGCCGATGAACTCGTCGTGCTTCTGGTGATCGCGCAGCACGTGGCAAACGTCCTGACACAGGAAGCATTCGATGCACTTGCGGAATTCCTGCACGCGATCGATGTCGCGCTGCGCCATCCGCCAGGTGCCGTCGGGCGCGTCCGGCTTGCGCGGAGCGAACTTCGCAATCGCCTTCTTGACGCGGAAGTTCCAGGACACATCCGTGACGAGATCCTTGATCGGCGGAAACGCGCGCATCGGCTCCACGGTGACCGGCTGGTTCAGATCGAGCGAGTTGAGCCGGGCCATGCACATCAACTTCGGTTTGCCGTTGATCTCTGCCGAGCACGAGCCGCACTTCCCCGCCTTGCAGTTCCAGCGAACGGCCAGGTCCGGGGCCTGCTCCGCCTGGATGCGATGCACCGCATCCAGGACCACCATGCCCTCCGAAATCGTCGTGCGATAGTCCTGGAGCGCGCCGCCCGCACCACCTTCTTGTGTTCGCCAAATACGAAATGTCGCGTCCATAATGAATGCTCGCCGGCCGCCCTGAAGGGCGGCCGCTACGTACGTCCTTGTAGGGGCCGGCCTTCAGGCCGGCCCGAATCGCCTACGCCTTCTGTTCCTCGACCACCTTCTTGAGTTCTTCCGGCATCGGCGCGAGCGCCACGCGCTCCAAGTGCATCCGGCCGTCAGGCGTTGGTCGCACCGCGAGGTTGATCTGCCCGAACTCCGCGGCTTTGTCGGGGTAGTCCTCGCGGAAGTGCCCGCCGCGGCTCTCGCGGCGCTCGATGGCACACAAGGTGATGGCTTCGGCCACGATCAGCAAGTTGCGCAGGTCGAGGGCGGTATGCCAACCGCCGTTGTACTCGCGATGCCCGCTCACGCTGACCCGCTCGGCGCGCGACTTCAGCGCTTCGATCTTCTGCAGCGCCTCGCGCATCTCGCCCTCGACGCGGACGATGCCGACCAGCGCTTGCATCATCTCCTGCAGATCCTGCTGGACCTTGTAGGGATTCTCGCCGCTCGTGCGATCGAACGGCGCGAGCACTTCTCGGGTCCCACGCTCGACCGCCCCATCGTCGATCTTCGCCGCCGGGTGGCTGCGCGCGAACTCCGCCGCATACTGCCCGGCCCGCTGGCCGAACACGATGAGATCCGAGAGCGAGTTGCCGCCGAGGCGATTGGCGCCGTTGATGCCGGCGGCGCACTCACCGGCCGCGAACAGGCCCGAGACCGATGACATCTGCGTGTCGGCGTCGACGCGCACGCCGCCCATGATGTAGTGCGTCGTCGGTCCGACCTCCATCGGCTCCTTGGTGATGTCGATGTCGGCCAGCTCCTTGAACTGGTGATACATGCTGGGAAGCTTGCGCTTGATGTGCTCTCCGGCGTTCGACAGCCTCTCTTTGATCCACGCGATGTCGAGGAACACGCCGCCATGGGGGCTGCCGCGCCCGGCTTTGATCTCGCGGACGATGCAGCGCGCCACGTGGTCGCGTGTCAGCAGCTCGGGCGGGCGCCGCGCGCTCTTGTCGCCCTGGGTATAGCGCCATCCCTCCTCGGCGTCCGACGCGGTCTGCGGCTTGTAGTTGTCGGGGATGTCGTCGAACATGAAGCGGCGGCCTTCGCTGTTCTTGAGCACGCCTCCTTCGCCGCGGACGCCTTCGGTGACGAGAATGCCTTTGACGCTCGGCGGCCAGACCATGCCGGTGGGATGGAACTGGACGAACTCCATGTCGATGAGCTCGGCGCCGGCGCGGTAGGCCAACGCGTGGCCATCGCCCGTCCCTTCCCAACTGTTGCTCGTAATCTGATACGCGCGGCCGACGCCACCGGTCGCCAGCACGACGGCCTTGGCCGCGAACACGTGAAATCGTCCGCGCTCACGGTCGTACGCCAACACGCCCGCTGCCCGCCCATCGTCGATCAGCAGCGCGACGACGGTGTACTCCATGTGCACGGTGACGCCGAGATGGACGGTGTGATCCTGCAGCGTGCGGATCAGCTCCAGCCCCGTCCGATCGCCGACGTGAGCGAGCCGTGGGTAGCGATGGCCGCCGAAGTTGCGCTGGAGGATGCGGCCGTCTGGTGTCCGATCGAAGACCGCGCCCCACGCTTCGAGCTCCCGCACGCGATCGGGGGCTTCCTTCGCATGAATCTCGGCCATGCGCCAGTTGTTGACGTACTGCCCGCCGCGCATCGTGTCCGCGAAGTGCACCTTCCAACTATCGCGCTCGTCGACGTTGGCCAGCGCTGCCGCCATGCCGCCCTCGGCCATGACCGTGTGGGCCTTGCCGAGCAGCGACTTGCAGATGAGGCCGACGGAGACGCCGGCGCGGGCCGCGTCGATC
>DAINCF010000404.1:0-6594 GCA_036732565.1 Vicinamibacterales bacterium | reverse complement strand
CCGCGCGCTGCGTGGGGGCGCGCGTCCAGCCACGTACCGCGAGGCCATGGCCCTCTTGAGCCGCGACGCGGAGGGCGAGTACTTCGTCTATCGCTTCTCCGATCCGACGTTTCTCACGGCCAGCGCCGTGCTGAACGCGCTCACGAGCCACGCCCGCGTCCGCGCGCGCAAGGTGCTGGATCTGTGCGGCGGCTCCGGGCATCTGACGCGCCTGCTCGGCGGGCTCACCTC
This sequence comes from Vicinamibacterales bacterium, assembly GCA_036732565.1. Taxonomy (GTDB): domain Bacteria; phylum Acidobacteriota; class Vicinamibacteria; order Vicinamibacterales; family UBA2999; genus JAIVJN01. The sequence continues at coordinate 6,363 of DAINCF010000404.1, read as the reverse complement.
GCCCGACCACACCATGCTGGCCGACATCTTCTTCTGGAAGCTGTGGGTGGCGCGAACGTTCATGGCGCCTGGCTGCGAGGCGGTGTGCTGCAACGCCAATCATCCGCTGCCGTTCATGCGCCGGTCGTTCTCGCTGGTGATGTGCTCCGACGCGTTTCCGTACATCTTTCAGAAGCGGTTGATGGCCGAGGAGATGATGCGCGTGGCGGGCGACGACGGCGTGGTGCTGATGCCGCATCTGCACAGCGCGCTCGGCGAGAACTTCACAGCGGGCATGACGCTGACGCCACGTGGCTATCTGGATCTCTTCGAGCCCATGGCGCCGCGATTGTTCAAGGACAGCCAGCTGCTGACGCAGGTCTTGGAGGGCCGGCCGTTGGACCTCTCCACTCAGGCGCCGGTCGACGCCCTGGCCGGCGAGCCCTCGCTGACGCTCATCGCCACCCGCAACGTGGATCTCCTGCAGGTCTACGAGCCGCGGCCGCCATCAACGGCGGTTGCGGGCGCGCTGGCCGTCAATCCTCTGTATCGCGTCGAGCACCACAACGGCACATCGGTGCTGACGTTGACCTTCCCTACGCAGGAGTACGAGGACGAGTTCGGCGAGTGCAAGCGCTACCTCCCCGCCAGGGTCACGGTGGACGCCGACCTCACGGCCTCGTTCGATGCGTCAGCATTGGGCACCGACTACGACGAGCTCCGCAGACGGCACGTGATCATCGACGCCCCTCGACATTATGTGTAGGGGCGGCTCGCGAGCCGCCCCTACGGCGACCGGAAATAACCGCGCCTACGGGGATTCGGAATCATGTGTAGGGATTCGGGAATCCATATGTAGGGGCGGCTCGCGAGCCGCCCCTACCTCGACCCTCCGGTCCCCATTGCCGCGATGGCGTCGTACGGCGCCTTGGTGGTCAGGTGGCGACCAACCCACTCGTGAATGACCACGTCTGGCCGCTCCTCGAGGATGATGGCCGGGTTCACGTCGCGTTCCCAGATGTACACCGCGCGGCTGAAGTGCTCGGAGAGGAACGGGATCAGGGCGGTCGCGAACGAATCGCGATAGATGACCGCGCGCGGCAGCGACGGGTTGTCGCACTCGGTGACGTATCGCGCGGCCGCGCCATACGAGTTCTCGACGTTCTCCTCGACGAGGCGCGCGCACCGAGGCTGCCTCGGCGTCATCCTCAGATCCTCTTCGGTCATGACATCCGCGAGTCCCAGCATGCCAGCCAGGTCGCGGCCTCCCGTCGTGACGACGCCGGCCTCGAACGCCGACCGCGGCCATGGGCGCAGACCCGGCCGCATCGCGTTCAGCCGCTGCATGATCTGTTCGTAGGCGACATACGCGCCGCGATCGTTCCAGTGCGTGTCGGTGAGATGAAAGATGCGCTCGCGGACCTTGGCGCCAATCAGGACCGGCCCGAGATCCAACGTGTGCACGGTCGAACGATCGTTGAGGTACTTGGCGAGCCGATCGTGGCGCCACTCGCTATGCAGCCGGCGGATGGTGTCCGGCATCATCTCCTGGTAGATGGCGTGCTTGTCGGGCGCCAGGACGAAGAGATAGGTGATGCCCTGCCGCTGGAGCCAGTCCTGCGTGTCCTGCAGCGTCTTGCGCCACATCTCGAGCTCCAGGGGACTGAACGGCGTGGCCGAGATGTAGTCCTCCATCGAGCCATCGTCGGCATAGAACAACCAGCCCTCTTTGCCGGTGATGACCGTCTCCTGCGGTGACGAGCGCAGGTAGTGCAGGCGCGCGCGCCCTTGCCATTCGACCATGCGGGCGCGGAACGCGAAGTGATCCTCGAAATAGCGCGTGAGGCCGTCGGGAAGGGCCGCCAGCGATTCGCGGTCGAGCGCCACGCGGGGAAACGGCGCCAGCTCACGGTTCTCGCCCTTGATGATCTCGCGGTCCACGCCGGCCAGCGTCGCAAGACCCGGAAGGGCGATGGCTACCAGGAAGAGCGCGATCAGCGCTCGCTCCCATGCCGGTTGGAGACGGGGCGGGTCGGACGAGGGCGCCGTGGCGGATCTAGCTCGGTCCTGCATCAGAAGCGGAAATAGATGAACGGGTTATAGGTCCGCGCCGCCATCAGCATCAACGACGCGGCCAGTATCGCGATCAGTGCAACCGTCACCCCGGCGGATGGCAGCCAGCCGAACGCTGTAGGCCGGGCTGACGTGTCCGCCGAAGCGCCGGGCGCGAGAGCGGGAAACGCGCCTCCAAGACGTCTCGCGATTGCCGGAACGATTGGCGTCGATCCGATCGCGCCGATCACCAGGGCCAGGATCAACTCCGGCGTCAGATACCACCCTGGTGAATAGGGCGTCGGATCGCCGGGCGCGAGGCCGATCATCGCGCGCAGCATCGCCGTGGCGCCCGCCAGCGAGTCGGCGCGGAAGAAGACCCAGCCGACCATGACGGCCAGGAGCACGTATGCGTGTCGCACCACGCGCGGCATGGACTCCAGCCACGCGGCGAGTCCGACGCGCTCGATCACCAGAAACGCGCCGTGAAAGAGGCCCCACACCACGAAGGTCCAGGCCGCACCGTGCCACAGACCGCAGAGGAAGAACACGGTCACGAGGTTCACGTACATGCCAACGGTGCCGCGACGATTGCCGCCCAGCGGGATATAGACGTAATCTCTGAACCACGACGAGAGCGAGATGTGCCACCGGCGCCAGAAGTCCTGGACGGAACTGGCGATGTAGGGATAGCGGAAATTCTCCGGGAAGCGGAAGCCGAACATGCGGCCCAGGCCGATGGCCATGTCCGAGTAGCCCGAAAAGTCGAAGTAGATCTGCAGCGTGTAGCACGTGACCGCGAGCCACGCATGCGCCGCGGTCAGCTCGTTCGCCGGCATGGCGAACAGACGATCGGCCGGCACGGCGACGATGTTCGCGACCAGCATCTTCTTGCCGAGTCCGATCACGAATCGACGGATGCCGTAGGCGAAATCCACCGAGGTCACGACCCGGCGCGCCAGTTGCGTGGCGATCTCCCGATAGCGGATGATCGGGCCGGCGATCAGCTGGGGAAAGAGCAGCAGATACAGCGCGGCCTCGACCGGTCCCTTCTGCGCGACGGCATCCCGCCGATGCACGTCGACCACATACGAGATCGCGTGGAAGGTGAAGAACGAGATCCCGATCGGCAGCAGCACGGGCGGGATCTGGATGGTGCCGATGCCCACACCCGCGAGCGCCACGTTCAGGTTGTCGACGATGAAATTCGCGTACTTGAACGTGGCGAGGATGAGGAGATCGATCGTCACCGCGACGCGCAGCAGCCACCGGGCGGCCGGCGTGTCGCGCCGGCGATCGATCTCCAGCGCCGCGACGTAGTTGAACGCGATGAGCCCGAGGATGAGCCAGGTGAACGAGCCCGCGCCCTTGGCGTAGAAGATGATGCTCGCCACCAGCAGCAGCACGTTGCGGTGCGGCTGCCACGGGAGAAAGTAGAGCAGAAGGAGCAGCGGGAGAAACAGGAACAGGAACGTCGGCTCGGTGAACAGCAAGCTGATCTTATTTAATCAGGTCTCGCCGCGGAGGAACAGCTCAACCAAGCGATTGCGCAGATTCCATACGGCCGCAGATTGCGCAGATTGCCCGATGCACATTCAGGGGTAGATCTTCTTCTTTTCCTTCAGCATCTCGACGAACGTCGCGATGCGACGGGCGCGCGTCTCCTCCTTTTTGGCGGCCTGGATGCGATGCAGGATAGCGTAGCGGTTGCGGCTGTCGAGCGTCGCGAAGAAGTCGCGGGCGGCCTTGTTCTTCTTCAGCGCGCGCTCCAGATCGTCCGGAACGGTCGCCGCGCGTGGACCGTCGTACGCCGCGTCCCAACGACCGTCGGCTTTCGCACGCTCGATCTCCTTCAGGCCCGCCGGTTTCATCTTCCCCGCCGCGATCAGCGCCGTGGCTCGCGCGCAGTTGATCTTCGACCATGGACTGCGCGCCCGACGCGGCGTGAAACGCTGCAGCCAGTGCTGCGCGTCCACGCTCTTGGCCTGGCCATCGATCCAGCCATAGCAGAGCGCGACTTCGACCGCTTCGGGTTGCGACACGCTGGCGATGCCCGAATCCTTCTTCGCGAGCTTCACCCAGACGCCGCTCGAGCTCGTGTGCTGCCTGGCGAGCCAGGCCGCCCAGGCCTTTGGTGATTCGAACAGGAGGATCGGATCGTCCTTCACGCGTACAATTTACGTCATGTGGTGGCGTGTGCTGTTCGTCACGACGATCGGAGGGTTGATCGCGGCGTGTCAGCAGGGCCCGAACCAGTCACGCAGCGGTCCGGCGCCAACGGCGGCGCTGGCTCCGCCGCCGCGCCTGTTGACCGGGAGCTTCACCGCGATCTCGACGACCGCCATGGGCATCACGGGCGACCTCACTCTGACCGCCACGACGCTGACGTTCACCCGCGGCTTGGTCTTCGAGACGACGCCCGCCGCGAACCTGCCCGCCTCTGGCCTCTACGCGAAGAATGCGGGAACCTGGACGAGCCTGCTTGGCGCGCAGAACGGCGGCGCGATCGAAGTGCGGGCGGTGGTGTCGGAGCGCGTGGGCGCGCAAGCCACCAACGGTGGTCTCTGCGCGCCCGAGAAGACGACGTTCATCGCCTTGACGTCGACGACAGACGCGGCGAACGCATCGGCACTGAGAATGGCGGCCTTCAAAACCGCCGTCGCACCCGGCGCCAATGCCAACGAGAGCGATCTGTGCGGTACGTTCACCTACGCGCCCCGGTAAGGGCGGCGCGTGTGGGAGGCGCCTCGCGAGGCGCCCCTACGTGCCTTTCTTCAAGACATAGCGCTTGAGGGCGCGCGGACCGACCTCGGCGCCGTAGATGACGCCGTCCTTGTCCACGGCGACACCTTCAGCGGCGAGCGTCCCGGTCGGGCCGGGCGTGCCGTCGGCCTTCTTCAACACCGCCTTGCCGTCGACCATTTCAAAGGTCACGCCGGCACCGCTCGGATCGGGAATAAACGACCTCACCTTGCCATCCTTCAGGCTGCCGACGCGGATGCCGCGCTTCCAGGCGCCGTGCGGCGGGTTGACCGATCCGGACTCGGAATCCGCGCCGTACACCGTGTCGTCCGAAGTGATCCAGATTCCGCTCAAGCGGCTGAACTGAAACATCGTATCGAGCGTCTTGTAGCTCTCGGCGTCGAGAATCTGAATGCGGTTGTTGGATCGATCAGCGACGAACAGGCGTCCCTTCGAGTCGAACGCCAGGGCATGCGGCTGCGCGAACTCGCCTTGCGGTCCCGACCCCTTCTTGCCGAACTCTTTGATGAATTTGCCGGTCTTGTCGAAGCGCACCAGCCGCGCATTCGCGGTGGGCGCGTCGGCGTGGCCCTCCGCCACGAGAACGTCTCCGTTCGGATAAGTGATGACGTCGTTGGGCTGATAGAGCGACGCCGGGTCGGCCGGTTGGCCTGGTTGATTGCCGCCTGGCTTGCCGAGGGTCAGGAGCAGCTTGCCGTCAGGGCTGAACTTGAAGACCTGATGCCCGATCACCTTGGCCGGCGGCGGCGGGAGCGGTGCGTCGGCCGGCTGCCCGGGGCGACGCCGGGGCAGATTGTCCTGACCGTCGGTCACCCAGATGTTGTTGTCGCGATCGACGTGGATGCCGTGCGGGAAGACCATCAACCCGGAGGCAAAGCTCTTGACCAGCTTGCCGGACGGGTCGAACTTCAACACCACGTCCGCCGGATTCATGTCGTTCTTGGTGGCGTCCCAGCACGAGTTCGCGCCGCAGCGCTCGGCCACCCACACGCTCTTGCCGTCCTTGTCGATATCGACGGCGCTGGTCGATCCCCATGTCCGACCGGCGGGCATCTTCGCCCACCCTTCGACGGTCTCGTACGGATTGGGCGCATCGTTGATCGGCTCGACCGTTGTCTGCGCGACGAGACCGCCGATCGTCAGCACAGCGGCCGCGCTGGCCACCGCCGTCTTCGTCCAGATTCGTGCGTACTGTGTCATGGTGATCCTCAGCCCATGGGCCGCAAGAAATGGGCGCCTGGAGCTTACCCGAGGAACGGGAACAGGTCCAGTAGAGGCGGTCATCGAGGTAGACTAGCCGCCGGCTTGCGGTCTGAGGCGTGCGGCCTGAGGCCGGACATGTTCATCAGGAGCGAACACATGAAGAGAGTAATGGCTCTTTGCTTTGCGACGGCGATCGCGACGGCGGGCTCGGGCGTGATGCGCGCCCAGAATGCGCCGATGACGTTTTTCATCACGAGCGCGGGGCCCGGGGACGGCGCCAACCTTGGCGGCCTGGCCGGCGCGGACAAGCACTGTCAAACGCTCGCGGCCGCGGCAGGCGGCGGCACCCGTCAGTGGCGAGCCTAC
>DAINCF010000403.1:0-6602 GCA_036732565.1 Vicinamibacterales bacterium | reverse complement strand
AGCGACGTGCCCTTCGTCCCGACGCTGGCGCTGCCGAGGCAGCTGTCGATCGCTGAACGCTCGCACGCGCCCGGCGAGAAGCTGCCGACCGTCTCGTACGTCTATGCGGACGAGAAGTACTTCAAGACATTGCGGCTGCGCATGATCCGAGGCAGGGACCTCGACGCTCGAGACGGCCAACCTGGCCAGGAAGGCGTAGTCGTGAACGAGCGCCTTGCGGCGATGTTCTTCCCGAACCGCGATGCGCTCGGACAGCGCATCCAATTGACGAACGCAACCACACCGAGCGCTCCGACGCCCTGGTTCACCATCGTGGGTGTGTCGCCGACCGTGCCGCAGATGGCCACCGAGAAGGAGCCGCAACCCGTCGTCTACGCTCACGTGAGGGCCGAGCCGGCGCCCAATCGATTCGCCTCGGTGTTCGTGCAGAGCACCATGCCACCCGCCGCCGTCGTCGCGCGCCTCCGGGAGGAGATGCGCCAGGTCGATCCCGACCTGCCAGGTTATTGGGTGCAGACCTTGGATCAGGTCGTGACCACGTCGCGATGGATGGTCAAGATCTTCGGGTTGATGTTCGCCCTGTTGGCGTGCATCGCCCTGGTGCTCGCCTCGGTCGGGCTGTACGCCGTCACGGCGCACGGCGTGTCGCAACGCGCACATGAGGTCGGCGTACGGATGGCGCTTGGCGCGAATGCTTCTCAGGTCGTGTGGCTGTTCGTCCGCCGTACGCTGTGGCAGATTGCCTTTGGCCTCGCGATCGGCGTGGCCGGCGCACTGATTGGCGGTCGGTACCTCGGCGCGCTCCTGACGCAGGTCGGGCCGCGCGATCCGATCACGCTCTCGGTCGTCAGCGTCCTGCTGGTGGTCGTGGCCGCGGCCGCGTGCTTCTTCCCCGCCCGACGCGCGGCTCACCTGGATCCGGTCGTCGCTCTTCGGGACGAGTGACGCCGCCCGCTTGACTTTGCCGCCCCGCAGCCGCAAGATTCCCATCGATAGACGATGGGAGTGGGAGGCGGAGGATGCGAGAGCTCTTGCGGCGGGCCTGGTACTTCCTTCGACGGCGTCGGCTCGAGGCCGAGCTCGACGAGGAACTGGCGTTTCATCGCGAGATGACGCGCGAGTCACTCGAGGAAGACGGCATCAGCGCCGAGCAGGCGGCGGCGGAGACCCAGCGCGCGCTCGGCAACGACGCGCAGGCGCGCAACCACGCGCGTGACGTCTGGATCTGGCCCTGGCTTCAAGACATCTCCCAAGACATCCGCTTCGCCGCGCGCATCTTGGCCAAGGATCGGCGCTTTACCCTCGCCGCCACCGTCGCCCTTGCGCTCGGTATCGGGGTGACGAACACCGTCTTCACCATCCTCAACACGGCAGAGCTGCGCGACCTGCCCTTCGACCAGCCCGATCGGCTGATTTCGCTCGCCACGCGAACTGCCGATGGTCGCGACGGCGGCGTGTCCTTCGCCGACTTCCAGGACTGGAAGCGCTCGACGACGATGTTTGCCAGCCTCGCAGCGTCGTCAATTGGGATCATGAACCTGAGCGATGACAGCCGTCCTCCTGAGCGGCTGCGTGGGGCGTTCGTTTCGGCAGATGCGTTCCGCCTGCTACGCGTCGCGCCCATGATCGGCCGCGACTTTCTGCCTGACGACGATCGTCCTGGCGCGCCGGCAGTCGTCATCATCAGTTATGGCATCTGGCAGGCGTTGTACGGTGGCGAGCCGTCAGTGATTGGTCGAGCCGTCCGCGTCAACGAAGCGCCCGCGACGATCATCGGCGTCATGCCACCGCGTTTCGGTTTCCCCGTGTTCCACGATGCGTGGCAACCGCTGGCGTTGGTGCCCGGCATCGAAGCCTCGAGACGCGATGCACGACGCCTTGCCGTCTTTGCCCGGCTGACCGACGCGGCCACACTCCCGCAGGCGCGCGCGGGGATGGAGGCGGTCGTCGGCCAGCTCGCGCGCGAGCATCCCGACACGAACAAGGACACGGCAGCATCGGTCGTCCGACTCGTTGATCGCAAGCTCAACACCTGGCCGGTCCTCGCGCCGATGATTACGGCCGTTGGATTCGTGCTGCTCATCGCCTGCACCAACGTCGCGAACCTGCTGCTCGCTCGATCCGTCAATCGGTCACGTGAAATTGCGATTCGCGCATCACTCGGCGGCACGCGCTGGCGCATCGTCCGACAATTGCTCATCGAGTGCGTGCTCGTCGCGTGCGTCGCCGGTGGACTCGGGCTCTTGTTGTCCAGATACGGCGTCTCGTTCCTCGGCGTCGCCTTCGACGTCCTCGAAGTGGCTGGGCCGGGACAATCGAACACTCCCTATGCGGTCGACTTGTCGATGAACTGGACGGTGTTCGTCTTCGTCGCCGTGTTGTGCGTGGCCACCGGCCTCGCGTTCGGCATCGTCCCGGCGCTGCAAGTCTCCAAGACGGATGTGTACGAGACCCTCAAGGACGGAGGCCGTGGTGACGTCGGCGGGCGACACGCTCGACGCTGGACCAGCGCGTTCGTCGTCGCAGAGCTGGCGCTGACGCTCATGCTCTCGAGCGCCGCCGGGCTTCTCTGGCGCAACTTCCTCACCGCCTATCGGTCCGACGCCATCATCGACGCGCCGGATCTCGTGACGATGCGGCTGAGCGTGCCGGTCGAGAAGTACGCGACGTCCGAGCAGGTGCACAGCTTTCAGCGCCAGCTGGATGAGCGGCTCGCCAGCCGCTCCAACACCTTCAAGGCAGCGATCGGCAGCTACGTGCCGTACGCAATATCTCTAGGGCCGCTCGGCATGCCGTCGCGGCAAGTAACGGTTGAAGGTCAGGCGCCAGTCGCGGGCGCCGCCCCACCCTCAGCGATGTACACGCTCGCCGGGCCCCGCTATTTCGAAACCATCGGCCTCCCCACGATCCGCGGCCGCGTGCTGTCGGATCGCGACGAGCAGCCTGGGCAAGAAGGCGTCATCGTCGACCAACGATTCGTGTCGATGCTGCTTGCGAACGAAGAGCCGCTGGGACGGCGGATTCAGCTCTCCGCTACTGGACCACAATCGACGCACACGTCTGCCTGGCTCACGATCGTCGGCGTGGTGCCGACGCTCACGCAGTTCGGGCCGGGGCGTCCGGCAGACCCTGTAGTCTACGCGCCAATGGTGCTCGAGCCGATGCCACGCAACGTCGCACTCTTCGTACGGCGACCGGTGTTATCCGAGCGCACGGCCGGACGCCACGTCGCGATCGGCAAGGACCCCCAACTAGCCGCCATCCTCTCCGCCGTGCGGGACGAGGTCCGCGCGCTCGATGTCAATCTGCCAGTCTTCTGGATCGAGACCATGGAGGGCACCTTGGCGCGCACGCGTGTGGGCGATCGGCTGTTCAGCCAGTGGTTCGGGATGCTGGCGGTCATCGCGCTGGTGCTCGCGTCGGTGGGCCTCTACGCGCTCACCGCACACAGCGTCGCGACTCGGACGCAGGAGATCGGCGTGCGCATGGCGCTTGGCGCGCAGGCCACCGAAGTGGTGTGGCTCTTCCTGCGCCGCTCGGTCGTGCAGCTCGCGATCGGACTGGCACTCGGTCTGGCCGGGGCGCTGGCAGCCGGACAGGTGCTTCAAGGCTCGCTCACGCGCACCAACTCGCGTGATGCCACGACGCTCGCGGTCGCTTGTGCGGTCCTGATCGCCGTCTCGATCGTCGCGTGCCTCGTCCCCGCGCGCCGCGCCGCACGCCTCGATCCGGTGATCGCGCTCCGCCAGGAGTGACGCGGGCGGCTTCCCTGTTGCCTTTCCACATGAGTTCTGGCATGCTCCTGTTGATTTCCTACAGGAGGTAATGGCCCGGTCCACGAACATGAGCCCATCCGACGCTGAGGTGCCCTACGGCACGCTGGACTTGATGGTCCTCAAGACCCTGGCCGGGATGGGACCGCTCCACGGCTACGGCATCGCGCGCCGCATCGAGCAGGTCGCGCAAGGCGCGCTCGCCCTGAACCAGGGCACGATCTATCCGGCCCTGCTCCGCCTCGAGCAGAAGGGATGGATCAAGAGCGCATGGGGCACGAGCGAGAACAACCGGCGCGCGCGCTTCTATTCGATCACAGCGGCCGGCCGCAAGCACCTCGAGAACGAAACTCGCCTCTGGGCGCAAACCGTGTCCATCGTCAACCGTTTGCTCGAGCATGAGCCATGAGTGGGCTCCGCGTGTTCATCTCCCGTGCGCTCGACCTGGTTCTCGGTCGGGCGCGAGACCAGCGGCTGACCGAAGAGGTGCAAGCGCATCTCGATCTGCTTGCGAACGACTACATGGCCGCTGGCATGTCCGCGGCGGACGCTCGGATGGCGGCCAGGCGCGCCTTCGGCGGCGTCGATCGCATGAAGGCCATCTACCGCGAGCAGCGCGGCCTGCCCATCATCGAGAGCGTGACGCAAGATGTGCGGTTCGCCGTCCGGTTGCTGAGGAAAGATCTGCGGTTCACGCTCGCGGCGGTCGCGGCCCTCGCGCTGGGCATCGGCGCCAACACGGCGATCTTCTCGCTCGTGGAGAGTCTGATGCTTCGGCCACTGCCGGTGAAGAACCCCGACGCGCTGGTGGTCGTGGCGCACGGCGATGCGTCGAGAACCGCATTCAGCAATCCCGTGTGGGAAGCGATTCGAAGCCGCCGTGCCATCGTCGACAACGTGTTTGCGTGGGGCCACGCGCGTTTCGACCTGGCCAGCGGGGGCGAAGCACAGGTGGTCGACGGCTTCTGGGCGAGCGGAAGCGCGTTCGAGACGCTCGGGGTGTCGGCGATGCTCGGGCGCCTGTTCACGGAGCAGGACGATGTGCGTGGCGGCGGGTCGGACGGGCCCGTGGCCGTCATCAGCCACGCCTTCTGGCAACGACGCTTTGGCGGCGCGTGGGACGCGATCGGACAGACGCTCACGCTCGGCGGTGCGCCCTTCACGATCATCGGGATCACGCCGCCGTCGTTCTTCGGCCCCGATGTCGGCCGCTCGTACGACGTCGCCGTGCCCATTGGCACCGAGCCGTTGCTGATGGGCCACGAGTCCGGACTGGGCGAGCCTGCCTACCGGTGGCTCACCATCATGGCGCGCCTCGCTCCGGGCCAGTCGCTCGGCGAGGCCACGACGGCGCTGCGAAGCGCACAGCCGCGGATTCGCGAAGAGACGCTACCGGGCAACTTACGCGCGTCCGACCGCGAGGCCTACTTGAAGGCCCCGCTGCTGCTGGTGCCCGCAAGCACCGGGATGTCGCCGCTGCGAAGTCGCTACGAACGCCCGCTCTTCATCGTGCTCGCAGTCGTCGCACTCGTGCTGCTCATCGCCTGTGCGAACGTCGCCATTCTCTTGCTCTCGCGGGCAACCACACGCCGCCATGAGTGGAGCGTGCGATTGGCGATGGGCGCGTCGCGGTCGCGGCTCGTCAGGCAACTCCTGGCCGAAAGCCTTCTCTTGTCTGGCGCCGGCGCACTGGTCGGCATCGTGCTGGCGCAATGGGCCAGCCGATGGCTCGTGCATCAGCTCTCGACGCAGAGCAATCGAAGTTCTGTGTTCTTGGACCTTTCGATCGACGGCCGTGTTCTGCTCTTCACGATCGTGGTCACCGTGCTGACGGCGCTGCTCTTTGGGACGGCGCCCGCGCTGCGGGCCGCGGGCACCTCGCCCATCGATGCAATCAAGGACGGAGGACGCGGCACGCGTGGGCGAGGCCGGCTCAGCGTGGCCAACAGCCTGGTCATCGCGCAGGTCGCGCTGTCGGTGGTCCTGGTGGTCGCCGCCGGCCTGTTCGTTCGGACGTTCGTGTCGCTGGCCAACCGTGACCTGGGCTTCGAGCGCGGTCGAGTCTTGTTCGTCGACGTCAACGCGCAATGGGCCGGAATCGACGCTCGCGATCGCCTGGCGACGTACGGACGCCTGCGCGAGCGCGTGCTCGCGGTGCCGGGCGTGGCGTCCGCAGCGGCCTCGTTCGAGGTGCCCCTCCTCGGAGGCGTCTGGGAGAACCGAGTCGAGGTCTCGAACAGTGTCAGCCTCCCGGACGAGCAGCAGAGGTCCAACTTCAACGCGGTGTCGCCGGGCTGGTTCACCACCTACGGCATACCGATTCTGGCCGGGCGTGACGTCAACGATCGCGATCGGCAGGAGACCGCGCCCATCATCCTGGTGAACGAGGCGTTCGCGCGGCGCTTCTTCAATGGCGCCAATCCGCTCGGGCAGACGCTGTCGATCCACTACGGCAACACCCGCATGCCGCCACGCGAGATCGTGGGACTCGTCGCGGATGCCGTGTACAGCTCGCCCAGACAGCAACCGCCGCCAACGATGTATGTGCCATTGGCCCAGTTCGGGTTGCCGAACGACTCGGTCCGCCCTGGCGTGTTCATCTCGGTTCGCACCTCGTCTGGCTCGCCAGCGCTCCTGGCGCGCAGCGTCGCGACAGCCATCACCGAGGTCAATCGCGGCTTTACCCTGACGTTCCGCCCGCTGACCGATCACGTCGACGCATCGCTGGCGCGCGAGCGACTGGTGGCGATGCTCGCGGGCGTCTTTGGCTCGCTCGCCCTGGTGCTCGCCGCTCTCGGACTCTACGGCGTGACGTCGTATGCCGTCAGC
>DAINCF010000402.1:0-6603 GCA_036732565.1 Vicinamibacterales bacterium | reverse complement strand
GGGTGATCGCCGTCACGCGAGCGGACGCGGGCGACGCGCTGACGTTGGAGGTGCGCTTCCCCGATCCCCGCGCGCTGCTGCTCGTGGTCGAGCGCGTGCGGCGGCTGTTCGATCTCGGCGCCGACCCGGCGGTGATCCACGAACAGCTTGGCGCCGATGCGCTATTGCGCGAGCTCGTGGCGCGCCATCCGGGCCTACGGACGCCGGGTGCGTGGGACGGATTCGAGCTCGCCGTTCGGGCCATCGTCGGCCAGCAGATCTCGGTGCGCGGGGCCACGACGATCGTGGGCCGGATCGTGTCGATGTTTGGATCGCCGGCGGCCGCGCTCGACCGCGGGCCGAACGGCCTCGGCGAGGGTCACGGCCTCGATCGGTTGTTCCCCACGCCGCAACAGCTGGCCGCCGCGCCGATCGAACGCGCGGGCATGCCGATCGCGCGTGCCGACACCATCCGTACGTTGGCACGACGCGTCGCCGACGGCAGCCTCTCGCTCGGCGCCTGCAGCGACACGCGAGCCGTGGTCTCGGCTCTCACGACGATTCCCGGAATCGGCTCGTGGACGGCCGAGTACGTGGCGATGCGCGCGTTCGGCGAACCCGACGCGTTTCCGAGCGGCGATCTCGTGCTGCGACGCATGGCCGGCAATCTCACGGCACGCGCGCTCGAGCGTCGCTCCGAAGCATGGCGTCCGTGGCGCGCCTACGCGGTGATGTTGCTGTGGCGGTCAGCGACTGACGAGGCACAACGGACCGACCGCCGTGTCGTCAAGACGGAGGAGCGGAATGCGTTCTCGAGTCGTTCGGTGTTGCGCAATCGGCGCGCTCGCGCTGCTGATGTCGGCGCCCCTCGCGGCGCAGCGTGAGCCGGGTGCGCGCGACGGGCAGGTCGTCGAGGTGCGCTCGTACAACTTGAAGCCCGGCGTGCGTGCGCACTTCCACGAACTGTTCGTGCGCGACGCCCTGCCGTTGTTGCGGCGATGGAAGGTGGACGTCGTGGCCTACGGACCCTCGCTGCACGACGAGAGCTCGTACTACCTGATGCGCGCGTTCGCCAGCATCGAAGGGCGGCAACGGAGCGAAGACGCGTTCTACGGCAGCGACGAGTGGAAGCAAGGGCCGCGCGCGGCGATTCTGGCGGCGATCGAGAGCTACACGACGATCGTCATTCGACTCGATGACACGACGGTGAACGGCTTGCGGCCGGGGGGCGCCATGCAGGTGCAATCGGATGTGACGACTCTGCTCGATCTCAACCGAGACTACGTGCACTCGGTTCAGACCTCGAACGTACGACGCTTCCAGGAGATTCTGGCCGACGATTTCCTGTGCTCGCAGCCCGACGGATCGCTGGTCGATCGCGACCGCTTCCTGCAGCAGACGGCGAAGCCGGTGACGATCCGAAATCTCGAGGCCCACGACGTCGATGTGCGGCTGATGGGCGACTTCGCGATCATCCACGCGCGGACGACGTACACCACGGCGGAGGGGCGTCAAGGATCTGGCCGCTACACCGATGTATGGGCGAGGCGGAATGGTCGCTGGCTGGCCGTGTCCGCGCACGTCACCCGCAACTAGCCCCTGGGCTTAGAACGTGTTGCGAGATTGCACGTAGCGCAGGCCTTCAGGCCTGCCTCAACAGTGCGGGCCGGCGCTACGTACGCCTCGGGTATTGCGCAACGCACTCTTACAGCGCGGCGCTCGACTCGACGAGCGCGTCGGCAAGGAACTCGGTGCTCTGCCGGATGACGTCGGCGTCGCTGAGGATGCGGCGGTGACCGAGGCCGCGCGTGGAGACGAACCGCGCGCCGGGCCACGACTCCGCCAGCTCTCGACCTTGCGCCGCCGGCACCTCGTCATCGTCAACGTCATGCATGACGAGGAGAGGCACGCGGAGGCGGCGGGCGATCGAGACCGTATCGATATCGTCCCAGCGAAATGCGAGCTCCTGCTCGGCGCGGTGGCGCATGCGATCGATGGCGGCGTCGGTCAACCCGAAGCGCCGCGCGAACATCTCGGTCCACTCGAGCGGATGGGCGGGGGGACCGAGGAACACGGCCGCGTGGGCATCGAGGCCGCGGGACATCGCGAAGGTGGCGGCGGCGGCACCGAGTGAGTGGGCGACGATCGCATCCACCGGCTCGAAGGATTGGTGAACGGCGAGCATCGCGTCCGCGAAGTGGATGAGGGAGCTCTCGTGCCCGGCCGACGCGCCGTGTCCTGGCGCGTCGAAGGTGACGACCGAATACCCGCGCTCGAGCAGCGCTGGCACGAACGTCGCGAGCTGCCCACCGATGCCGCCCCACCCGTGCACGAGCATCACCCGCGGCCGGCGCCGGCGAGATTTCCACAGGGGCGCATTCCTTTCGAAGGGGTCTGCCCCCGGGAGATCGTTGCTCCAGTTCCACACCGCGATGTCGCGGCTCCGGACTTCCACGGTGGTACGTTCACCGGTAGCTAGCAGGGCGGCGATGCGCTCCGAAGCGCGACGGGGTGGAGTCCTGCAGAACGCACGCACGGCGAGGCGGCCGACGAACGAAGGCGCGACGAGGCTCAACGGACGAAGGACGGTCCGGAGAGCGGTCTCGAGAACAAGTGAAGGCGCCATGATGGGTATTGAGGTCGGGCGTTTGGCGTTTGCGTTTTGCGACTCCGACTCAGACTCTGATGGCGGCGTCGGTACTCGCTTGAGCTACGAACGTTCGTGCTTTTTAGTGAGGCGGCCATCTACGGTGACGGCATCGCCCGAGCGAGGGCCAGGAGCCGCTCGAACGCGTTTCTCGCCCGACTCTCCGCCGCTGGGTCCTGCAACAAGCGCGCGGCGTGGTGGTAACCGAGCATCAAGCTGTAGACCTCATAGGCAAACTGCTGTGGGTCCGTCGCCCTGTGGAAGTGGCCTTCACGCGTGGCCAACTGCGCCGCGCGCGCCAGACACGCCAACCAGTCACGCTGGGCCAGCACGACGCGGTCACGAGCCGCGCCCGGCCGATCGTCCAACTCGGCGGCCGCCGAGACGAACAGGCAGCCGCTTCGCCCGGGGTGGGCCTTGGCCCATCGCAACCACCGGCTGAACAGCTCCCTCACTCGCGGCTCGCCTCGTGGCGCCGCCAGGGACGGACGGACGACCTCTTCGACGAACTGCTCCGCAGCAAAGTCGAGCACCTGGACCTCGAGCGCCTCCTTGGACTTGAAGTGCGCAAACAGGCCGCTCTTGGAGAGGCCCAGTTCGTCGGCCAGCGCGCCAATCGACATCCCCTCCAGGCCGACCCGACTCGCCAGGGTCGTCGCGCGTTCGAGAATCGTATGCCGGGTCATATCGCCGCGCCGCACGGGGCAATTCTAAAACGAACGGTCGTGCTAATTCAAGCGTCGGGCGCCCTCTGAGAGGACTCGCGCCTCGGGCCTCGGGCCTCGGGCCTCAGGCCTCAGGACTCAGGACTCAGGACTCTCGGGTCTCGGACTCACGACTCGGGACCCGCGACTCGGGATTCGGCACTCGGAAAACCGCTGACCTCGAGCTCGAGGAGCCTGAGAGTGAGTTGCAAAATTGCCGGTCGCGTACGCAGCAAGGCCTTTAAGGCCTGCGAAACACCGTTGGTGCGCGGCTGACACCGTCAGGCAGGCCTGACCGCCTCCGCCAAGGCTACGGCGAGTGTCGCCGGAGCGTCCGCGCGAAGGCGCAAGGCCTGCGCTACGTACCCAATTTCGAAGCGCGCTCTAAGGCAGCGGCGCGATCGTGGTCTTCGTCACCGTGGCCGCCGGCGCCAGCTCCAGTACGCCGGCTATCAGCGCGTCCCCTGCCTCGTCCAGCGCCCCGAGCGGCATGGGCTCCAGCCGCTCGAGCACGAACCACATCTCCGTGGTGTGAACATCGAGCCGCGTGCGCGGGCTCTGCCGCCAATTCCACCGCCGGCACGTCACCCCCGCATCGTCGCGCCAGACGACTTCGCCGGCATCGACGATCTCGACGGACGGTTGCCCGTCTCTCATCGTCTCGAAGCGCTCGTCGCCGGCGGCACGCACCAGCCGCGGCGTACCGCGATAGGCAGTGAGATCCTCGCCGCCGATCGGCAGTGCATGGCGCACGCTCAGCGCGTTGTACAAATCCACGAGCGCGTTGATGCGCGGAAGCGCGCCGTCACGCTCCACGCGCCGGCGAAGCGCTTCGGCGGAGGACGGCGTGCGCTTCGGCCTGGCGCCAAACGCCGCATAGGCCTGACGCCACGCCTCGAGATGCGCGTCTCCCCACGGCGGCCGGTCCTTCAGGAGCTCCGCCACGTCCGCGTCGTCCCGACTCACCACGTTACGTCCGCCCCGCACGACGATGCTCAACGCGACAAAGTCGGGTCGGAGACGCCAGATCGGGGGATCGACCGCGGGAACGAACGCTTCAGGTTCAGACATCACTGGCCTTCGAGATCTCTCGCCCGCGGCGCGGGGACAAGCCCATGCAGTCATCATATTGACCGTTACGGTCGATATAATGTATTACCTTATCATGACCAGAACGGTCAATAAAATGACCGCGTCGCCGCAGCCGCCGGCGCCGACCGCCGACCGCGAGCACGAGCTGATCGCGCAAGTCTCCGGCAAGATTCGCGAGCTTCGCCATCGACACCGGCTCTCGCTGGATCAGCTCTCGGCGCGGGCGTCGGTCAGCAAGGGCATGCTCGTGCAGATCGAGAAGGGCGACGCCAATCCTTCCATTGCCACGCTCTGCAAGGTGGCGGCGGGCCTCGGCGTCTCGGTCGCCGATCTCGTGGAGGTGGCTGGCCATCCTCCCATCGAGGTCGTGCCCGCCGGATCGCCGCGCGTGTTGTGGCGCGGGCCCAAGGGCGGCTGGGCGACGTTCCACGTCGGCTCCAGCGGCCCAGACATGCTGGAGCTGTGGACGTGGGAGATGCAGCCTGGCGAAACCTACCAGGGCACCGCGCATCCGGAGGGGACGCAGGAGCTGATGTATGTCACGAGCGGCACGCTCGCCCTGGCGTATGGCGACGCGAAATACGTGATTGAGCAGGGCGCCTCGGCGCTCGCGCACACCGATCGCCCGCACGCGTACACGTGTGTCGGGAAGAAGCCCGTGCGCTTCACGCTGGTCGTCGCCGAATGGCACACGCCGCGCGCGGCCGTACCCGGTCGAGCGCCGACGCGGCGACGCATACGGAGGTCGTCGTGAACCGGATGTCGATCGCCGTGCCGCTGTTGCTGACCATCTGCGGCGGCGTGTTCTACCACGTGTCCGCGAAGTCGATCCCGAAGGATCTGAACCCGGCGCTGGTGTTGGTTGTGGCCTACGCCACCGCGCTGGCCGCCAGCGTCGCGGCCTACCTGCTGCTGCCCGCGACCTCGACAGGCCCCGCGATGCGCGTCGGACACCCTGCGGTGCTGTTCCTGGGCCTCGCCGCCTTCCTGATCGAGCTCGGGTACGTCCTGGCGTACGGCGCCGCATGGCCCGTCAGCACGACCTCCGTGATCAGCAACGGGGCCGTGGCCGCGCTGCTGGTTCCACTTGGGCTCATGCTGTTTGGCGAGCGGCTATCCCCCGCGAACGCCCTGGGCTTGCTGCTCTGCCTTACCGGCCTGGTGCTGCTCCGCCGCTGAGGCCGCCCCGCGGAGCGGGGCAAAACGACGCTGTCTCTAGCGAGGCGAGCCTTCCAGTCTTTTCTCGGGAGTCTGAGGCGGAGCCTCGCTAGAATAGCGCCCGGGCCGCCCATGCACAGACTTCGTATCTCCATTTCACTGCTGTTCCTGACCCTGGCGACGCTGTCGGCGCAGCGTCCGTCAGACGCTCCCCCCACCGGTCCATCGGGCAAGCCGCCCGACACCGTTTTTCTCGAAGAGCTGACCTGGGCCGAGGCGCGCGACCTCGTCAAAGCCGGCAGCACCACCGTCATCGTCGGCACGGCGGGCACCGAACAGAAAGGCCCGCACATGGTCGACGGCGAGCACAAGTTCGTCATGAACCACGCCGCCGACAAGATCGCGCGCGCGATCGGCAAGACGCTGGTGGCGCCGACCATCACGTATGTGCCCGAAGGCAGTTGGGAGACCGTCAGCGGGCACATGAGCAAGCCCGGCACGATCACCCTCCCCGAGGATCGCTTCGTCGATCTGCTCGTCAGCGCCGGGCGCAGCCTCAAGGCCGGCGGCTTCACCGCCATCCTCTTCATCGGCGAGTCCGGCGGCAATCGCACCGGCATGCGGACGGCCGCCTTGAAGCTCAACGAGCTCTGGCAAGGCACCACCGCCAAGGCGTACTGGGTCGACGATTACTACACCAAGGCGCACCGCGAGCAGAACACGTACGCGGCCAAGCTGCTGGGCGTCGGCGAGGATCAAGTCGGCAACCACGCCAACATCCTCGACACCTCCGAGCTGCTGTTCGTCAACGCCAAGCACATTCGACGCGACCGGCTGACGGGGAACGACTACGAGAACAACGGCGTCAGCGGCAACAATCAGTCGAAGTCGACGCCCGAGATCGGCAAGGCGCTGCTGCAGATCAAGATCGACAACGCCGTCGCGCAGATCAAGCGCATGACGAGCGGCGCCGAGCCTCCCGTCCCGCAACCACCGGCCGCAGGTGGCGGCGGAGGAGGCAAG
>DAINCF010000401.1:0-6608 GCA_036732565.1 Vicinamibacterales bacterium | reverse complement strand
GCGTCGCCCGTACCCGGCCAGTCACGCATGTCACCCTCCACGAGGGACACGCGGTCGCGGATCGAAGGCTCGGCAGCAGCGCGCATCAGATCTGCCGTGCGGAGCATATCGATGGACGAATCCACGCCGACGATGTCGACGGCGGGCAGAGCCGCCGCCAGCGTGAGGGTTACGCGGCCCGACCCGCAGGCCAGCTCGAGCACGCGGCGCGGTTGAACGCGCGAGAGGAGGCAAGCGAGGAAGCGGGCGTCGTGATTGCTGGCACCCGCGTACTCCATGTCGTACAGATCCGGCCGGCCGTAGACGTCGAACCGCGTGGGTAGGTGTGTGCCCCGTCCGTTGAAGCCTGTGCTGCTCGACTCGAGTGAGGGCGGCCCGGCCACGGACGGTACTGATTCAGACAGGTTCATGATGCTCCTCTGACTACATCCGCAGAGCGGCGCTTCGTCGGTTCGGGACGCGAACGCGTTGCGCTCCTAGCACTGGAGGACGGGCTGGTTCAACCACTCCTGAAAGCGGATCTCGCCAAGTCGCGCGCCGTCGGCGGGAATCAGCGAGCGCTCGCGGAGCTCGGCGCCGAAGTAGCGTGCATGCGGGTCGACGACCACTCGCGCGGATCATGGCGCGCACCGAGCCCCTGCCGGATCAGGTCGTCGAATCGGAACTGTTGTCGGGCGACGCCGCGACCGCCTCGTGGCCATGTTCGCGCAGCTTGGTTACGAGCTTCGAGCCGATGAGACCTGTGCCGCCGATGATGACGAGTTTCATGATCGATGTGCCTTTCTGTGGTGACCGATGGGTTGTCGCAGAGGCTTTATCGGATAGACCGGCGAACGCACCGACTCGTGACAACCTCGCACTGCGCCGTCACCCGCGGTGGCCAGCGCCCTCGTCCGCGATGTCGCCGACGTTGTCGAGATCGAGAGTTGCTCGGTGCCACAGCAGAAATCCCGGACGCGTTTTGAGAGGGACCGGCGCCAGCGATGTGAGACGGTTGCGAGCGCCTTGGGCCGCGCCTCGGGCACGACAACGACCGCGATGCGAGCGACGTGCAAGACTCGGTATGCAATCGAGCCTGGCGTACGTGCTTCCGGGTCTTCGGCGTACGCCAAGCCCATGACGACGAGACCCGCGCGGTACTCTCGGGCCAGCGACGCAATGGTGTCGCCCGGATGGCCGACCGATACGACGCACTCGGTGCGCCCACCGCGAGAGCTGGAGGCCAGGCTGGCCAGCATTCGCTGTCCGGACGCTACACGGTCGCCTTCGAAGTCGGCGGCCAATGCCGGCCCCCCCTGCCCCGGTACGATCACCGGTTCGACGACGTGGGCAAGAACGAGAGGCGCGCCGATGTCGACCGCGAGGTCAGCCGCCCACCGTGTCGCGGCAGCCGTGCTGTTACGAAAGTCGGTGGCTAAGAGAATTGTTTTCAGCTGAGCGTCGAGAGGAGCCCCGGCCTGTAGCCTGACTGCTTCTCCCGGCACGGCAAGGACCGGCCATTCCGTCCGCCGCAATACGCGCTCCGTTGTCGATCCAAGAACGAGCTTGCGGAGGCCACTGCGGCCGTGCGTTCCCATGACGATGAGACCTGCCTCTTGTCGTCGCGCGGTTTCCAGGATCGCGTCCGATGGATCGCCAACCCTCACCTCCATCCGGAGACGTGACGGCTGTCGGACGCCTTCCCCGAATGTCGTCTCGACGAACGCTGGCAGTTCCGGCTCAATCGACACCGGCGCGACATCGACGCCGAGGCGAATTCCCGCGGCTTGAGCGAGCAGTGGCTCGACAACGGACAGCACGGTCAGTTCGACACCACGGTGCTGTGCAATCGCTGCTGCCCACCGAAGGGCCTGACGGGACTGTTCGGAGAAATCAATCGGACACAGGATGGAGCGTACCGTCAACATCGCCGCCTCCAATGAGTCGCGCGAAGCCGGGCGGCATCGCTTGTCATCACGGACCGCACCAGCCGCTGATTTGTGACACTCGAACGGAACATCACGCGACACGTGTCACGTCGCGGAGTGATGTTCGGTCTTTACGGATACGCGCGGGATCGCGCGGTCAGGAGGCATGTGCATGAACACGATCACGGTGAAGGACGGCACGACGATCTACTACAAGGACTGGGGCAAGGGCCCGGTCGTTACTTTCTCGCACGGATGGCCGTTGAGCTCCGACGCGTGGGACGGCCAGATGCTGTTTCTCGCCCAGCACGGCTTCCGGGTCGTCGCCCACGATCGCCGTGGGCATGGCCGATCAGGCCAGGCGTCGACCGGGAACGACATGGATGGCTACGCGGACGACCTCGCCGCCGTGATCGAGGCGCTGGATCTCGAGGACATCACGATGGTCGGCCACTCGACCGGTGGCGGTGAAGTCATCCGCTACATCGGCCGGCACGGCACGAAGCGCGTGTCGAAAACCGTGCTGATCGCCGCGGTGCCGCCTGTCCTCGTGAAGTCTGCGGCCAATCCCGAGGGGGTGCCGATCGAGCTGTTCAATGGACTGCGAAGCGGGCTCGCGAACGATCGTGCGCAGTTCTACAAGGAGTTCGCGATTCCGTTTTACGGCGTCAATCGGCCGGGGGCCACAGTCTCGCAGGGGCTGCTGGATCAGTTCTGGCTCTGGAGCATGCAGGCCGGCCTGAAGAACTCATACGAGTGCGTGAAGGCCTTCTCGGAAACCGAGTTCCACGATGACCTGAAGAAGTGCGATGTCCCGACGCTGCTCATGCACGGCGAGGACGATCAGATCGTGCCGATCGATATCTCATCGCGAAAGACAGCCAAGCTGATCGAGGGTGCCGTGGAACTCTACTATCCCGGTCTGCCGCACGGCCTGACGGCGACGCATGCCGACCTCGTCAACCGCGACTTGCTAGCGTTCTGCCAGGGAGACCGGCGCAGGGTCGCTTAGGACCCATCACGGAGCGGCGGAGATCGACCGGACGGGGCAGGAAGACGACTGATCGCAGGCATCAGTGTGCCCGACGGTCCGCTCATCACCGCGGCGATCGACTACGCGCAGCGGCTCTCCGAACCGTATCTGTTCAATCACGCCATGCGTTCGTGGCTGTTCGCTGAAGCCATCGGCCGTACGAGGGGCATCGACTACGACCACGAGGTTGTCGAGGTGAACGGTGCCGACGCGGTTCGGTCGTTCATCGCGGGCCGGGGCCTTTCGGATCGCCGTGCGCAACTCATCTGGGACCTGGTTGCGCTCAACTCGACCTACCTTGGCGGTGAACTGGAGTGAGCGTGGCCCGCCGATTTGGTGGAGCGGGCTGAGGCCGCCCCAGCCGTCGTCCCATCACGTTCGTGGCCTGGCCGAACGTCGCGCTCGTCAGCGTGGGATCGATCGTGCCGAAGTTGGGGTGGTTGAAGACATTGAACGCCTCGGCGCGGAGCAGGAGTCTTGTTCTTCCAGCCAGCGTGAACCGCCGGCGCAGGGCGAGGTCCACTTGCCACAGGGGGAATCCCCGCACGACGTTCCGGCCGAAGTTGCCCTATTCCCCGTCGGCGCGACGGCAAAGGCCGCGCGATTGATGAGCCGGACACGACTGGCATCGTTCGAGCCTGTAACCGCAGGTGCGGTTAACCGTTGACCCGAGACCACCCGTCGGCGTTCAGCTCCGCGACCTTCGTCGTCGCCCATCGTGCGAAGGCCTGCGCCGAGTCGAAGCCCACGGTTTCGAGTCGACTCACACGCTGCGCGGTTTCGATGAGCGCGTCCAACGATCGATCACCTCGGGGACGTATGTAGACGAGAAGTACTTGCGGGCCCCGCTCCCATCGCCACAGCAGGACATCGTCGATACGCGCCCGTTTCTCCTCACCAGCGACCAAGAATCTGGATGGCGTCGGCTTCATACGGATGGCACAAACACAGGCCATGCCACGGGCGACCCGGTCACAATTTTGAATGCGACGAAGCGGTACTCTGGATGTGGCTTGAAAGAGTCGCCGCCGCGGCGCGAACGGTCGCGGCCGGTCTAGCTACGGCCAGAAACACGACACCTCGTGGTCCGGCGCGCCCGCAGAGGTCCGCCCGAAGTTACACGCCAGGTATGTCATTCTTTCCGTCGTAAGCCCCTCCGGCTCAGGGCATTTGCACTAGATTGCCGCCGGTGCCAGTGATTGATCCGGCACCAACCACGCGACTCAGATCATGGCCGCGGTTACGACTGTCACGCGTCGCTGTTGTCGGATATCTCCGCCTCCGCCTCGATCTCCACCAAATACTCGTCACCGACCAGAGCCGCACTCACGAGGGTATTCGCGGGCATGATCGTCCGGAACCGCTCACCATGCGCCCGCGCGACCGGCTCCCAATCGGCGATGTTCCTGACGAACACCCGCGTCCGCACCACCTCGTCCAACGAGGCGCCGAGCGACTGCAAGGCACCAGCAATCTTGTCGATAACAAAATGCGTCTGCGCGGCGGGGTCACGTCCGCCAATGAGGCGGCTGCCGTGCGTGGCTGTCGTGCCCGACACGTAGACGCGGCGTCCCTGCCGCACCGCCCGCGCGAATCCGGCCATCGATTCCCAGGGCGTGCCGCTGAGGCAGATCCTTCGTCCGCCGTCGCGCGGCTCGACACGATATGGCGCCGGCATCGCATCGAGGTGATGACTCAGATCGCCGGACGCCGTCAGGTACGGTGGCTTGCGGTACTCGTCGCCGCAGTCGCCGGGAATCGGCTGGAGCGTATCGATGGCCGCGTGCAGAGCGGTCCGATCCTCCTCGGTGAGTGCGAACGCGAACAGCCGCCGCGTCTCCGCGATGTGGTCGCGCTCGCCCAACCGCGCGCCGATGATGATCGCGGACACACCTGGCTGTTCCAACACGAAACGGCTCGCCACGTTCGCGACTGAGACGCCATGGCGTGCCGCTACCTCCGAGGCAGCTTCGAGGAGGCGCTGCAGCGCCTCCCATCCGCCGGCCGCACGAATGAACCGGCCGTACTTCATCGACGACCATGTCATGCGCGACTCCCACTCGGGCTCGGGCTGCCGCAGCCACCGATCGGTCAGCCAGCCGCCGGCCACCGTGCCGTAGGCCAGCAGATGAATGCCATGCTCGACGCACAACGCGCCCAGACCGTGCGCCGCGCGCCGATCGATCAGCGACATCGACACCTGGTTCGAGACGATGTCGATGCCTGTGGCCACGACCACCCGCAGATGTACCGTGTCGACGTTGGTGAGCCCGAGATGCCGGATCAGCCCTTCCCTCTTCAGCTCCTGCAGGTGGAACAGCGTGTCGAGCCAGCTCGGATCGGCATAGTTCCACGTGTGGTACTGGAGCAGATCGATGGCCTCCCCACCCAGGCGCGCGAGCGCCCGTTCGACCGCGGCGCGTGTGTCGGCTTTCGACACCGGCCCCGGCGTCGGCACCCATTTGGTCAGCAGCCGGACGCGATCCGCTGATGCCTGCGCGCGGCAGCGACCGGCCACGAGCTCGGCAGAGCCGTAGTGATCCGCCATGTCGAAGGTGCTGAGCCCGGCGCTGACGTACGGCTCCATCGCCGCGGCCGCGCGATCGAGATCGAGAGGCCGTCCGTCGCGCTCCATATCCGCGACCTGCCAGAGCCCGGTCACCACACGAGCAATCGTCAGATCTTTCCCGAGGGCAACCCGTTCGATGGTCTGCGTCATGTCCTCAACGTTTCGACGTTCCAGATGTCGAGCGTTCCACATCCCTACTCCGGCGGCAGCGTGCTGAACCGCGCCTCCAGATCGACGCCGGCCCGACCGAGCGCGCGCACCTCGCGCACATAGATCACCGTGCCGATGCCCATCACGACCGCCCACAAGTATGTCGATCTGAAATACCACGCGGCCACGTCTGCCGTCAGGTCCTTCCACGTGTGCATCGCCAGGAACACGAGCAGCACGACGAAGCCGAGAGCGGCCGTCAGCGTGCGAATCAGCGCATGGCGCACGACGGTCACCTTCCGCGCCAGCGCGGGATTCGTGTGGGGCAAGGCCAGCACCGACAGCGTCATCAGCACGAACGTCACAAGCATCGACGTCACGAGAATGTCGACTCCAAGGAAGAAGTCGCCCGCGAGGTGACTGCCGAGAATGCTGAGCGTCGCCATGCCGCCGCTTGCGAGAATCGCTACATGCGGCGTGCGAAAGGCTGGATGCACGGCCGCCACCCGACGTGGGAAGATGCCATCCTCGGCCCAGGCGAACATCAGCCGCGAGACGCCCATCAGCATCGCCGGCAGATCTTTGATGAGCGCCACGGCCGCCGCAGACACGATGACGATGGTCCAGAACGGCGGCAGCAGGCGGCCCAGCAGCCCAGGCGCTGTGACGTCCCGCGATCGCGCCTCCGCGGCGATGTATTGCCAGGGCACGGCGTGATACACCGCCGCAGTGAAGAGCAGATAGAAGACACCCACCGAACCGATCGCGAGCGCCAGGGCGAGCGGCAGGTTGCGCTCGGGACGGCGCGCCTCGCCTCCGGCTTGCGCGATTGAGTCGAAGCCGATGAACGATGCGAACAGCACCGCGGCGGCGGACAGCAGCGCGCGCAGCTCGAGCCGCGCCGGCGGCGCCGGCGGCACCATGAGCCCCTCGGCGGCGACCGCGGCGA
>DAINCF010000400.1:0-6626 GCA_036732565.1 Vicinamibacterales bacterium | reverse complement strand
TGCCGCGTGTGCGGCCTCGAGATCCCGACTGGCGCCGAGCGCTTCGAACACCGTCGCCGCATGCTGATAGTGCCGCTCGGCGGTCGAGCGCGCGCCCGCGCGTGCGGCGAGATGTCCCAGCTCCAGTTGACTCACGCCGGCCTGATACCGCTCGCCGACGAGATCGAACACGCTCGTGCTCTGCGCAATGTCGTGGTACGCCTCGGTGGTGCGGCCCTCGCGGGCGTGCAGCAAGCCGCGCAGGCGGAGAAACTCGCCCCAGGCGCCCGGCGTCGCGCGCGGCGTCAAGGAGTCTTCGACCTCTGCCAGTCGGGCGTGCGCTTCTTCGACGCGGTTCGCGGCCAGCAGGGCTTCAGTCGCCAGCAGATGCGATTCGAGCACTTCGCCCGGCGGCGCGCCCGGCGTCCGCGCGATGTCATGCGCCATGCGCAGCGCCTCTTCGAAGTCACCGCGGCGCGTCGCCAGACGGGCCGTGATCATCCGCACCGACCACTCGTACCATCGACTGGTTTCCTTGCCGTAGGCACCGTACGCTTCGCCCGCCTGACGGAGATAATCGGCCGCGTGCTGGTGGTCGCCGCGCATCAAGGACATCTGCGCCAGCGTGTCGTAGACCGCGCCCGTCGTCTCGTGGAACTGCACGGAGCTCCGCGCATCCAGCGCGCGATGGAGCACGACATCGGCGCGTTGGAGGTCGCCCATGCGGACGGCGATCTGACCGAGCGTAGCCAAGGCGATCGCCAGGCCCGGCGTCTGTCCGACGGACTCGTGCAAGCTGACGGCGCGCTCGGCGAGCGCTTGCGCCTGCTCGTAGTGATGGCGGAACAGCGCGACGATGGCCTGGTTGCCGCAGACGGTGGCCAGCACGTCATCGGCGCCGATGGCGGTGGCCAGCCGTTCGGCGTGCCGCATCGCCGTCATCGCTTCGTCGAAGCGCCCGGCCTGCGCCAGACTGGTGCCCGACATCGAATGCACGAGCGCGAGGTGACGACGATCGCCGGCGGCATGAAGAGCGGCGGCCGCTTCCGAGATGTGCTCGCGGATAATGGCCTGATCGCCGACCTGCTTGTAGCAGAGCCCGAGCTCGAAATGGGCGAGGCCGATCGATCGGGAATCGTGGGCGGTCTCGGCTTGTTTCAACGCCCGTCCATGCAACGCGATGGCGCGTGACTGCTCGCCGCGGCCGAACGCGATGCGACCATGGAGACGCCAGAGAGTGGAGAGCACGACGGGCGCGACGGGCTCGCGGATGGTATCGGGCGAACGACCAAGAATGGAGCTGGCCTGGGGCAGCTCCCCCCGGAGCAGGTGGGCCTCGGTCAAGGCGGCGCGGACCAGCAGCTCGTCCTCGCGCTTCAGCGACGGCGAGCGCAGAATAGGCGTCAGCAGTTCGATAACGGAGGCTGCCTGGCCGCGCTCGAGCAGGGCGCTGGCGCGACCCATGACGGGCTGGAGGGCGGCGCTGACCACGGCGCGTAGTATACCAAGTATCCAGTCACCCCGGCGGAAGCGGGGCCAGAATAAGGCTCTCCTACGCGAGGCGGTGTAGGGGCGGCTCGCGAGCCGCCCCTACCTCGTCGTGACGGCGAAGCCTAGCTATAATCCAGGATTCCGAATGCGATTGACCGCCGGAGGCCGCACAGATAGCGGTCCGCGCCCGCTCAACCAGGACTGGCTGCACTGGGATCTCGACCTGGGCCTGTTCATCGTTGCGGATGGGATGGGAGGCCACAACGCCGGCGAGGTCGCGTCGCATCTCGCGGTCGAAAGCGTCACGGCGTTCGTGGAACAGAGTCGCGACGCGCGGGATTTGACCTGGCCGTTCGGCCTGGAGCCGGCCTGGTCGATGGAGGCCAACCGCCTGGCGACCGCCGTCCGGCTCGCGAACCGGCGTGTACACAGGGAAAGCGTGGCCCACGCGGCGTTCAGCGGCATGGGGACCACGGTGGTGGCGATTCTGGCGGTCGACGATCGCGCGGTGCTCGCCAGCGTCGGAGACAGTCGCATCTACCGGTGGCGGAACCGTAAGCTCGAGCTCCTCACGCGTGATGACACCTGGCTGTCCGCTCTGCTGGCGGCCGGAAGCGAAAACGATTCGCCGGTGGCTTCCCATCCCATGCGCCACGTGCTGACCAGCGTCGTCGGCGTCAACGAAGAGCTCATGCCGACGTTGCGTGAAGAAGCGCTGCAGGCCGGGGACCGCTTTCTGCTGTGCACCGACGGCGTGCACGGCTACGCGAGCGAGATGACGCTCGCTGATATGGTGAGCACGGGCACGAGTCCCGACCGGTCGGCGCTCGGCATCGTCGAGATGGCCTTGGCTCATGGGACGACGGACAACGTGACCGCGCTGGTCCTCAGTGTGGAGTAGGGCGGTTCGCGAACCACCCCCTACGAAACGCCCGCGAACGCCCCTACGTATAATCGAGTAAGCGGGTCCATACGTGCTTCGCAAGGCCTTCCTCTCTTTTCTCGCCCTCATCGTGGGTTCCCTTGTCGTCGCCTGTGGGGCTGGCGGTGACGCTCCGCCGCGCGCGGGCTCAGCGGCAGGGGCGTCGCCGAGCACGGCACCCTCCCCGGCGAGTGGCAGCGCGAATGAAGCGGTTGGCCGATCGGGTCGCCCGGCCGGGACCCCTCGCATCGTGTTTCTTGGCGACAGCCTCACGGCCGGTCTTGGCTTACCCGAGCGCGAGAGTTACCCGTCCCTGATCCAGGCGCGTCTCGATCGCGAAGGATACGAGTACGAGGTCGTGAATGCCGGCGTGTCGGGCGACACATCGGCCGGCGGGCTTCGCCGACTCGACTGGTCGCTCGAGGGCAACGCCAAGATTCTGGTCCTCGCGCTGGGCGCCAATGACGGCTTGCGTGGCTTGCCGGTCGACGCGATGCGGCGCAATCTGTCGACGATCATCGAGCGCTGCGCCGCCCGCAACGTCACGGTGATTCTCGCGGGCATGGAAGCGCCCCCGAACAACGGCCCGGAGTACGCGTCGGCGTTTCGGGTGAGCTACCAGGAGCTGGCGCGCGAGCATGACATTCCGCTGATTCCGTTCCTGCTCCTGGACGTCGCTGGTGTGGCATCGCTGAATCAGTCGGACGGCATTCATCCCAACACGCGCGGCGCCGAGCTGATGGCCAACACGGTGTGGAGAGCGCTAGCGCCCGCGCTCTCATCGCCCACGACAACCAAATGATCGGACTCGAGGGCGTCACCAAAACCGTCTCGAGCGGCGGGCAGCCGCTCACCATCCTGCATCCGCTCGATTTGCAGGTCCCGTCCGGTCAGTTTCTGGCCGTAGTCGGTCCGTCAGGCAGTGGGAAATCCACGCTCCTTGGCCTGATCGCCGGCCTCGACGCGCCGAGTGGCGGGCGGGTGACCATCGACACCGTCGACATCACCAATCTCGATGAGGACTCGCTGGCACGACTGCGCGGCGAGAAGATCGGCGTCGTCTTCCAGTTCTTCCATCTCGTGCCCTCGTTGACGGCGCTGGAGAACATCCTGGTGCCGATGGAGATTGCCGGTCGTCGCGACGCGCGCACGCGCGGCCAGTCGCTGCTGGACGAAGTCGGGCTGCACGACCGCGGCCACCACTATCCGTCGCAGCTCTCGGGCGGCGAGCAGCAGCGCGTGGCGATCGCTCGGGCGCTCGCGAACGATCCGCCGCTGATTCTCGCGGACGAGCCGACCGGGAATCTCGACTCGACCAACGGCCGGCACATTCTCGACCTGCTCTTACAGGTCAAACAGGCACGCGGCGCGACGCTGGTGCTCGTCACGCACGACCCCTCGATTGCCGCGCTGGCGGATGTGCAGCTGTACCTGCGGGACGGCCGGCGAGTCGAGGCGCGCGCCGAAACGGTGTCGATTGCCGCGGGTATGAGCGGCTCGCGACCGGTCCATCGGAGCGCGGAGCGCGAAGGTGGAGCCGCCCCTGCGGACCAGGCCGCCCCTGTTGTCGGAGGGCGGCCTTGATGTTCGTGGCGCGCATGGCCGTGCGCGAAATGCGCGCGTCGTGGCGGCGCCTGCTGTTCTTCTTTCTGTGCATCTCGATCGGCGTCGGCGCGATCGTCGCGCTGCGCTCGGTCATCCAAAGCGCGCGGAACGTCTTCTCGGGAGAAGCGCGGGCGCTGATCGCGGCCGATCTGATTCTGTCGAGCAATCAGCCGCCGCCGGCCGATCTCACGGCCAAGATCGAGCAACAGCTCACTCAAGCCGGGGCGACGAGCGTCCACGCCATCGAGCTGCCGACGATGGTGAGGCCGGCGACGACGACACAACGGTCGCGCATGGTGGAGCTACGGGCCATCGATCCGGGGTTTCCCCTGCATGGCGCGCTGCGCTTGAGCGGCGGCGTGCCGTTTTCGCACGACCTGCTGCGGTCGTTCGGGGCGCTGGTGCGACCGGAGCTGCTCGCGCAACTCGGGCTGGAGGTCGGGGACAACCTGATGATCGGCACGCACGAGTTCACCATTCGCGGCGTCGTCGAGTCCGAGCCGGGAAGGCGATTGGGTGCGTTCAGCCTGGGGCCGCGGGTGTTCGTCGATCTCACGGATTTTCGCAAGACGGGGCTGTTGTCGTTCGGCAGCCGCGCCACCTATCAGCGCCTGGTCAAGGTGCCCGACGAAACGCTGGACGGTCTCGTCACCGCGCTCAGAGACGATTTGCGCAATTCGTTCCTGCGCGTCCGGTCGTACAAAGCGGTCGATGACGATATCGGTGAAGACTTCCTTCGCGCGGAAAACTACTTGAGCCTCGTCGGCCTGGTCATCGTCATCCTCGGCGGCATCGGCGTGTCGAGCGTCACGCGCGTGTTCGTGCAGCAGAAGATCCGCAGCATCGCGATTCTCAAGTGCGTGGGCGCACGGGCATCGCAGCTGCTGGCGATCTACATGACGCAGGTGATCGCGCTCGGCCTGGCCGGGAGCGTGCTGGGGATCGTGCTGGCCGCCGCCGCGATCGCGGCGATTCCCGCGTCCGTCGCCGCCGCGGCTACACCGGGCGTGGCGGTGACCTATGGGCTCACCTGGCCGGCGGTGGCGCAGGGCGCCGGCATCGGCCTGCTGGCGTCGATCTTGTTCTCGCTGGTGCCGCTGCTCGACGTGCGTCACGTCAAACCATCGATTTTGCTGCGCGACGAGTCGGGAAACCGGCGACCGGACCTGATACAGATCGCGGTCACCATCGCGGTCGGCACCGGCCTCATCGCACTGGCGGTGTGGCAAGCGGGCTCCCTGCGTGTGGGTCTCGTCGTCGCCGCGGGGTTCGTCGCGACCGCGGTGGTGCTGCACTTCGCGGGCCTGCTGCTGATCAAGGCGATCTCGCCCCTCGCGCAATCACGGTGGTTCGCCCTGCGCCATGCGGTTCTCCAGCTCAGTCGCCCGGGCAGCCAGGCGCGCATCGTGCTGTTGGCCGTGGGCCTCGGCAGCTTCTTCATCGTCGGCGTCCGGTCGCTGCAGGACAGCCTGATTCGCGAGTTCAGCATCGAGCTGGCCGAGGACGCGCCCGACATGTTCCTGCTGGATATCCAACGCGATCAGGTCGAGCCGCTGCGCGCGTTGTTGGTGTCACGTCAGCCGGCGGGTGTGCCTTCGCCGCGGCTCGTGCCGGTGCTGCGCGCGCGCGTGACCGGCGTACAGGGACGTGACCTCACGCTGGACAACTACGAGGATGTGCGCGGGCGCGGCTGGCTGGCGCGCGAGTACACGATCACCTATCGACCGCAGCTCGAGCGCAACGAGGCCGTGACGGCCGGACAGTTCTGGGGTGACGCACCATCCAGTGACGGCGAAGTCTCGATCGAGGAGAGCATCAGCGAGCGCTTCGGCATCGTCGTCGGCGACCTGATGCGCTTCGACGTGCTGGGTCGGACCATCTCGGCGCGGGTCACCAGCGTGCGGCGCGTCAACTGGTCCGACGCCCGCGGTGGCGGCTTCATGTTCGTATTCCGCCCCGGCCTCCTCGACGCGGCGCCGCACTCGTACCTCTCGTTCCTGCGCGGCCCGACCGACCCGACGGCGCGCGGACGGCTGCAGGCGGCGCTCGTCACCGACTTTCCGAACGTGTCGGTGATCGATGGCAGGGAAGTGCTGTCGGCGATCAAGACCGTCGTCGACAACGTCACGCTGGCGGTGACCGTCGTCGGCACGCTCGTGGTCATCAGCGGCTTGATGATTCTGATTGGGGCAGTGGCGATGACCAAGTTCCGTCGCATCTACGAGGGGGCGATCTTCAAGACGCTCGGGGCCACGCGGCGGCTGATCAGCACGATTCTGCTGCTCGAATACGGGGTGCTGGGCGCGCTCGCCGGCACCATCGGCTCCGTCGGGGCGCTGGCGCTGACGTGGGCCATCAGCCGCTTTGCGCTGGACATCCCCTGGCGGCCCAGTCCGCTTCTCAGCCTCGCCGGCATCGCCATCAGCGCGCTGCTCGTGGCCCTGGTCGGCGTCATCGCGTCGTGGGAGGTGCTGCAACGGCGCCCGCTCCTGACGCTCCGGGCCGAGTAACTAGCGCAGGTCCGCCTGACGCTGATGTCGAGGGCCGGCTGAAGCCGGCCCCCACGTACCATTGGGGTTTGCCAATCTTGCGTGGGGTCCGCCTTCAGGCGGACCAGGGCCGGCTAAAG
>DAINCF010000399.1:0-6671 GCA_036732565.1 Vicinamibacterales bacterium | reverse complement strand
ACGAGCGCCACGGCTTCCGCGAGCGAAAGCGCCCGCGCTCCCGGTGTGTTCAGGTAGCGGCCCACCGCCCACGACCCTTCGTGGTGATGCGGGTGCGTCGGTAGACTGCTGTCGGTGAGGCCGATGCGCCGGCGATCGAGGAGCTCGCCGCCGGGCGTGACCGTGACGAGCACCGCCGAGTTCCCGTGCTCGGCGACGCCGACGGCCGCGGCTCGCTGCATTCGCTTTCCTGCCACGTCTTCTTGCCCACAGGATAAGTCCTGTTCGCGTTGCGAAATTAGATACGTAGCGCAGGCCTTCGGGCCTGCCTGACGGCGCCAGCCGTGCACCAACGGTGTTCGGCAGGCCTAAAGCCTGCGCTACGTACGGCCTCGAGCCTCGCTAGAGCTGCACGATGATGGTCGCTGCGGCCGACGCGTTGCCGGCCGTATCGACGGCCTCGACCGTGATCGTGTTCGCGCCAGGATCTCCGTAGACGATGCTGCGGGTTCTGCCGACGGCGGCGTCGCTGAGCACGCCGTTCACGTAGACGTTGTAGCGGATCACTGACTGCGGATCGAGGTCGTCGGTGGACTGATCCCACGTCAAATGAATCTCTCCATCACCAAAGTGGCTTTCGCGCAGGTTGCCAGGCGTGGTCGGCGGCGTGTGATCGTTGGGGTTGCTCGCCGCGGTGGTCACGACAACGGCGGGGCTGATGGGCGACCAATTCATCGCGAAGTCCCGCGCCTGCACCGTGAAGGTGTAGGTCGTCTGTGGCTCGAGCAGGTGAATGATCCCCGATGTGCTGGATGTGCCCTGCTGGATGGCGACGCCGTTCTTGAAAATCCAGTACCACACGTTCGGACCGTTGTCGGTGGAACGCCAGGAAAGTTCGACATGAGTCGGTCCGATCTCGCCGACCGAGACGCTTGGGGTCGTGGGCGGGACCGGATCCGGCGGAAGCGTGAACGTCACGCTGTTGCTGTACTTCGACGCGTTGCCGGCGGCGTCGACGGCATACATCCGAAGCGAGTACGACCGGCCGGCTTCCATGCCAGCGGTGAAGGTGAACGTCGTTTCGGTTTGCGGGACGGTCGCACTGTTCGTATACGCGCAACAGATGACATACGAGAACTGCCCCGAGTTGTCCGACGAGGGGCTCCACCTCAGCGAGACGCTGTACGCCGTCGTCGCCGTCACCGTCAGGTTGGTTGGAGCGGTCGGCGGTGTGCCGTCGCGACCCTGAGCCGACACCGATAGAGCGTGAGTCGAGAGGACGAGCGCCAAGAGCATGGTGGCAGTCGGCGCAATTCGTGAGAAACGCAATCCGGTCACGTGGCCCTCCTTACGGCAAGCTGAGATTGATCGGCGCGCTGGTCGCTTGGCAAAGGGCATGCCCCACGCGTCGTCGACGCACACGGGGAAAAATTCTTGTGCTGGATGTGGGATAGCTGAGCGGTTTTACCAGGCCCGTCGAAGCCTTACGCAGCCAGTAAGAAACGGTGTCACGCGTGACAATCGTGCGAAGTAAAGAGGCCCTGCAGCTCAGCGAAAAGTGAGAAACGCGATCTTGTTACCGGCCGACTGCGTAAACCAGAGCCGGTTGCCCAGCCGCGCCGGCGGCTGACGATCGCTGCCTGCCGTGAGCCCGGTGGCGCCGCCGAGTGGTGTCGGAATCGGGAACTCGGTGATGACGCCATCGCTCGTCACACGCCCGAGCAGGCTGCCTTTCGTGAACCAGATGTGGCGGTCGGGCCCGACGGCGATGTTGATCGGCGATCCGGTTGGACTCGGGATCGGAAACTCGGTCACCTTGCCGTCCATCGTGATCCGGCCGACGCGATTGCCGTCGGTCTTTCGTCCGTCGATCTGACCGGCAAGCTCGACGAACCACATGTGTCCATCCGCGCCGGCGGTGATGTCCCCCGGGCCGCTGTTCGGCCGCGGTAAATCGAACTCGGTGATCGCGCCGTCTGGGGTGATGCGACCGATCTTGCTGGCGTTGAATTCGGAGAACCACACGTTGCCGTCCGGCCCGGCCGCAAGCGCCCGCGGCCCACTGTTGGGCGTGGGGATCGCGAACTCGGTGATGACGCCGCTCGGTGTGATGCGCCCAATCTTGCCGCCGGCGAACTCGCCAAACCAGATGTTGCCGTCGGCGCTGAGCGCGATGGCGCGGGGCATACTGTTGGGCGTCGGAATCGGGAACTCGGTGATCACGCCTTCAGCCGTGATGCGGCCGATGCGGTTGCCGGTGTGCTCCGAGAACCACATGTGACCGTCGGCGCCCAGGGCGATGATGCGCGGTCCACTGGTCGCGTTCGGGAGCGGAAAATCACGCAGGCCGGTGCCGTCAGGATTCATCCGCCCGATCCGATTGCCGGCGCTCTCCGTAAACCACAGCGTTCCATCACGCGCCAACGCGATCGTCGTCGGACCGCCGCCTGCGTGCGGCAGCGAGAGCTCGGTGACGACGCCATCCGTGCTGAGCGCACGTTCGCCGGACTCTAACCATCGCCAAGCGGCCGGCTGCGCGGCCGCGAGCGCCACGAAAACGAATGCGATGGCGGTGGCAGGCCTGAAGGCCTGCGCTACGTACGCTGGCGGCATTCCGCAACCTTACCTACAGGCCCGCGCCACGGACGATCGCCACCTCGCGTCGCGCGGCGCGGAGGATGCCCAACACTTTGTTGGCCTCGCGCACGAGGCCGACCTTGAGAAACGGCCTCAGCTCCGCCGCGGTCGAGGCGAAGCTGGCCGCGGGCTCGAGTCTCGGCACGATGCCGAATTTCAGCGCGGGATCGTGATCGAAGCGCTCGCCGCGGGCGTAGTTGAGCGGGACGAGGAGCCGTGCCACACGACGCAGCGTGGCATTGAGTTGCCGGCGCAAACCGGTGTCTTCGGGCGAAGCGGCGATGCGGGCCTCGGCCGAAGACCGCCAGATGCGAACGTCGTTCGCGAGCGTTGTCATCGCGGCAAGCACCGGCTCGAAATCGATCTCGCCGCCCGCGGCGGCCTGATACTGCGCGACCGCCGCCCGCATCTCGTCGAGCGCGGCAGTGTAGTCGAATGGGTGCAGCGGCGCATTGACGATGCGCAGGATCGTCGTTACATAGACGGCGAGATCGCGCTGAAGGATCTTCAGGTCCGCGACCGGCATCAAATCGTCCGGCGTATGCCACGCCGTATTGCCGCCGCAGCCGCCCACGGCGTAATAGCCGCGGCGCGCGCGCTCCTCGGCTGGAATGTTCGAGAGCAGCATGTACAGTCCGGTCGGCCCGATCTGGTTGAACGAGTAGTCGCCGGCGCGCAGCGGCCGGACACGCGCCGAGGGAAGGCCAAGGGCGTCGTGAATGGACGATCGGCATAGCGCATCGGCCTCTGCCATCCACATGACTTCCTCGTAAGCAGTGGCGTCGGCGCAGCCGGGCGAATCGATGTCGAGCTGGGCGATGCAGTGCTCGTCGAGGTCTCCGGCGAAGGTGTCGGCATACCAGGTCGAGCCCGCGTAGCGCCCCGTGGAATGCCCGGGCCACCACGCGATGCGCACGCCGCGCCGCAGCCGATCGCGTATCGACCAGAGTACGCGCGCCAGCTCCAGCAGCGCCGCATCGCCCGTCGCGTTGTCGCCGATGCCCTCGTACCACGAGTCGTAGTGCCCGTGGACGAGCAGGAAGTCGTCGGGATCCTGTTGGCCTGCGATGTCGACCACGGGCAGGAGGCAGCGCATCCAACCCTCGCGGAGCCACGTCCGCACCGACGCGCGCACCACACCTCGTTGCACTTCGGCGACGAGCGCTTCGCCATCTGGCCGGTTGATGCAGACGACCGGCGTCCTCGGCTTCCGTCCGATCGACTCCAGGGTCGGCGCGCCCCAGATCGACGTGCAGATGCCCTCGTGAATGTGCTCGCCGGGGTGGATGTAGATCTGCGCGACCGCGCCGCGCCGCTCGAAGGCTTGCACGGGCCCAGGCATCGAGAAGCCTTCGGTGAGCACGATGCGTCCTGCGACGGGATCGTCGCCCGAAGCGCCGCCCCGCGCCGCGTCCGGTGTGTCGAACAGCGATTGCGTGCCTGCGGCATACCGGGACGGCACGTAGCACACCTCGGCCTCGACGGGCGTGTCCCCTGTCGAGCGCGCCATGGCCGGCGGCCGTGCGCGCAACGCTCGCGCACCTGCGGACGTGGTCACGTCGAGCGTTGCCTTCTCAGGCAGGCTGATGTAGAGCTCGGGCGTGTGAAGCGTGACCGGTATCCCGAGTGCCTTCAGTCGGTCGACGATGTAGAGTGCGGCCGTCTCCTCGTCCGGCGTGCCAGACTCACGCACCAGCGTGACGAATCGATCCAACAACGCGCGCGGCTCATCGAGCCGGATGGCGTCTCTGGCGATGGACTCCAGGGCGGTATCATGGAACACGGTGAACGGTGCAGACATCTCAGGTCCTCGATTGGTCGGTGGCTAGGGCGTGGTCATCGAAGAAGATTCGCAGGTTCTCCGTCGGCGTTGGCTTCGTCATCCGGCTGACCACGATGAACGTGATGGCGCTCAGCGCCACCCCGACTTCGGCAGAATCGATCCCATGCGAGGCGAAGCTGCGTTGGAACGTGAACGTCCACAGCAGACAGCCGAGGAAGCCGGCCACCATGCTGCCAATCGCTCCCTCTTTGGTGCCGCGCGGCCAGTTCAGGCCCAGCACCACGGGCACGAAGAAGAAGCTGGCGATGAACTTCGCCTGCTCGATCACGATGGCCTGCACGTCGGCCAGCTTCTGTGACGCGAACCAGAACGGAATCACGCCGAGCACGACGATGGAGATCCGGTTGATCCAGATCAGCCGCCGCTGAGATGCCAGCGGATTGACCAGCCGCTTGTAGAGATCGTGCGCGAACGCGCCGCCGGTCACCAGAAGAATGGAGTTCACCGTCGACATGATCGCCGACAGCATCGCGACCAGGAAGAGCGAGCCGAGCAAGGGCGACATCACCGTGGACGCCATGATGCTGGAGGCTTGATCCGCCGACGGCAGGAACGGGAAGATGCCGCGCATGCCGATGCCGAGCAGCATCACGCTGAAGCCGATCAGCGCCTGCGCGGCCATCGAGATCCCGATCGCGTACCGGACCGTGCGGACGTCGCGCATCGAGTAGTAGCGCGTCATCTCGTACGGCGCCGCCGCCAGGGACAAGCCGAACGCCACGCCGAACGCCAGCAACTCCCGCCCCGTGAACCACCAGCCGGTCATGCGCGGCTCGATCGAGCCCACGTACTCACCAAGCGCGGTCACGCCGCCCACGTGCGACAGCACCACCGGCACCGCGAAGACGAGCGCGAGGACCATGATCAGCGTCTGCACGAACTCGACGTACGAGCTGGAGCGCACGCCGCCAAGCGCCGTGTAGAAGCCGGTGCTCGCCAGCAAGGCGACCATCGCCGTCATCGGGGCGATGCCGAAGACCGCGGACGCGATCTCACCGATCGCCTGGAACTGCGCCGTCAGGTAGATGGTGTAGGTCACGATGATGAGTGCCGCGGCCAGCGTGCGCGCCCCTTCGCTCGCGAATCGCTTGCCGACGTAGTCCGCGACGGTGAGCGCGCCGAAGCGCCGCAACTTCGGCGCGACCAGCACGGCCGAGATGACCCAACCGGACCACGCGCCGAACCAAATCCACGTCCAGCTCACGCCGGTCAGGTAATGGCGGCCGAGCGTGCCGACGAAGGTGCCGGCGCTGATCTGAGTCGCGGCGAGGACGGCGCCGCCCACCCACGGCCCGATCGAGCGCCCGGCGGCGAGGAACTCTTCCTCGGTGTCGGTGTGGAAGTACCCCCAGATCGACATGCCCAGCACGATCGCCAGGTATGTGAACGTGACGATCAGCAACAGGGGCGAATCCGCGGTCATCTGGGGATCCGTTCCCGCTCTCGCTCGCGCACGTCCGCCCTGACCGCCCACACGAAGTAGACAGCGAGCCATATCAGCGCAGCGGCGAAAAACGCGTAGAAGCTCCAGCCGAAGCCCATCGGTCAGCGT
The DNA here is from genome assembly GCA_036732565.1 of Vicinamibacterales bacterium. Classification (GTDB taxonomy): domain Bacteria; phylum Acidobacteriota; class Vicinamibacteria; order Vicinamibacterales; family UBA2999; genus JAIVJN01. The sequence goes on along the minus strand of DAINCF010000399.1, from coordinate 660 downwards.
CTCCTGCGCCAGATCCACAACCCGCTCGCGCCCGCGAACACCACGACCGCGGCGGCGTCCATCACGCGCGCGACGTCCCAACCGGGTGGGTCGCCACCGAGCGCAAATGGCACGCGCACGAATGCCGGCACGTGTCCCAGGGTGGTGGTGCCCCGTGTGCCCGTCCACGCCATTGCCGGCATCGATCCGCCAGGCGTCGCGGACGCTGGCACGTCGACCAGGAATCGGACCGTACGGGAGATCCCGTCGGTTGGCGTGGTCGGCAGCCACATCGGACAGCGATAGGCGCGCTCGTCCGATTGGGTCGCGCGATAGCGGAGCTCGTATGAAGCCGCCGTCGGCCGAAGCACGAGCGATCGCGTGCGACCGATCGTGCGCGGCTCGCCCACTGGTGCTGCGCCCTGCACGTCGACGAGATCGATCGCCAGGGCCTCCACGCGATGCTCGATTTCAGAAGCCCCCTCGACGTTCAGTGCCATCGCGACCTCGCAGGACGTCGGTGAGGTCATGGTGAGGTGGATGGTGGCTGATTGAAGAACGGGCGCCGCGGTTACCAGCGAGGCGGACAGCCCACATGCGCAGGCTGCCGAGATGACCCGCGCAGGTCCCCGCGCCGACTTCTTCACCGGTGCCCGCCTCCGCGAAGACGCTTCGGCGCGG
>DAINCF010000398.1:0-6690 GCA_036732565.1 Vicinamibacterales bacterium | reverse complement strand
GGCCACGCCCGCCGGGCCGCCGGCCCGCCTCCCGTGGCAGCCCGACGCCGATCATCCGTGGCGGCGCAGCCAAGCATATGCACGCATGCGCGAGCTCCGCGCCGTGCGTCGCACCTGGGCCGCAGACCCACACGTCGAGGCCGACCAGTATCGAGGGGACATTTCTATCGAGTGAAGACCGGGGACATTTCTATTTCGCTTTGACAACAAGCCACGATCGGCCTTGACACCGGAGGATGAGAGGTGTATTCCAACCATAGGCCACGCCAGTTGAGACGTGGAGGTTCGCATGGCAGAACCACCGGGCTCAGATCGCGCATCGTCGATGGCGTAAACCCTCGTCGATGCGCATGTCGACAATTCAGAAGACAAGTAAATTGAAGACCCAATCCTGACTCTTGTCGGGATGCGTGTACCCACACGCACCGAACGCCCGGTTCCCAGGCTCCGCCTGGGCCGGGCTGTTCACTGTACGGACGTGCGATCGTCGTCGCGCGTACGCGGAGGGCTCAGCGTGCGCGACTGCCGCGCTTCTTCGCTTTGGGCGTGGACCGTGACAGATCGAGCCGGTGGGAGAGCCGCCGTGAGTCGCGACGAATGCCGTCCGCGATGTCGGACGCGTGGCGGAGCACGTCGCCGGCGAGCTGCACGGTCGGAATGGCGAGGTCGCGTAGATACAGCGCCAACGTCACTGCTCGCACAAACAGCTGCTCAGGATTGAGTGCGATGTCGGGCGCGATCGCCGTGGAGTTGCGACGCTGCTTGTGAGGTCGTGTAGCCATAACGTCTCCTGCGTGGTTTCCTGATACCATCTATAAGTGGTGTTACACCACGCGACATGACGTCCAAATCGCGCGACACTCCTCCCGCGCCCAACGCTGGTGTGCCTCGGGTGCGGTCACGCCGGAAGATGGAGCCGGCGGCCTTTCCGACGCTCGAGCCGTTCGCCAAGCGTCTCGAGAGCCTCCGCCTGCAGCGCGGCTTCACCCAGCGCGCGCTGGCCGAGCGGGCGCAGATCAGCACGAATCACTACCAGGACATCGCGCACGCCCAGGCGAATCCGACCACAACCGTGCTGCTCAGCCTGGCCAACGCGCTCGACGTCTCGGTGGTCGATCTGTTCGCGCCCACGCCCTCCCCTGACACGCGCCGCGTGGTCTTCGTCGCGGACCTCAAGGATCTGGCCGCGGCGCACCGGCAGCTCACGGAGATCATCGAGCGCATCGCCGAGGGCGACATGTGGCGTCTCCCGCGAGGCGCCCAGCGCCGCTCTCATCGTCGATAATCAACGCGCAGACAATACCATCTATACGTGGTGTTATGCAAGTTTTTGCAACACCGCTAGCAGTTCCTGCGATCTGGCGTCGCTAGCGTGAATCTGTGGAGGAAGAACCTGGAGCGTGTGGCTCGTGGAACGGCTGGAGTGTGAGGCTCGTGGAACGGATCGTGCGACCGCGATGGGCAGGGGGCATCATCATGGCGAGGAAACGATCTCTGCACTGGTATTCGGGAGCCCTGGTGTTCGGTGCGGCGCTGCTGTCGTGCGCCTCGGCGCTGGCACAGCGTGAAGACGTCGCGCAGATCGAAAGCAAGCTTCTTGGAAGTTGGCGCCTGGTGTCGTGGGAGGAACGCGACGAGGCGGGCCGAGTGAGCTATCCGCTGGGACCGCACGCGGTCGGCCAGATCATGTATACGCCGGACGGCCGCATGTCCGCACAGCTCATGCGCCCCGGTTCGGGCCGATTCGCGAGTGAAGACTGGCGCAGCGCCACGCCGGCCGAAAAGTCCACGGCGTGGGGCGACTACTTCGGCTATTTCGGGAGCTTCTCCATCGACGCGGACAACAACGCCATCGTCCATCACATCGAAGGCAGCTGGTTTCCCAACTTGGTCGGCACCGATCAGATCAGGTTCTTCCGCCTCGAGGGCAATCGGCTGATCTTGGACGCGGATACGAAGTGGGGCAAGGTGCACATCGTGTGGGAGAAGGCGCCGGGCCAGACCGTGCGGTAAGCCAGGCGCGGGGAGGCCCGGCCTTGCCGCTGCGGGGCCTCTGCGCTACGATAATGCTCTTGCCGTCCCGCGGATTTCGCACCGTGGGACTCAGCGCCGCGCATTCCTCGGTAGCTCAATGGCAGAGCATCCGGCTGTTAACCGGAGGGTTGCTGGTTCGAGTCCAGCCCGAGGAGCCACTCCCTCACTGTCGTTCGGTCTTGGCAACCTCGGCCTGTCAGTCGGGAAGCGCCGCACCGCGCTGCGCGCGGCGCGAGCGGTTCCGAGTCCAGCCCGAGGAGCCACTTTTCAGCGCCGCTGGGACAAATTCGGGACAATCTGGCGAAACAACGAACGGGCAAGATCACTGTCCCGCGTAGCGCCTGCCGCTAGGCGGTTCTGCTCTGTACGTGGGGTCCGCCTTCAGGCGGACCAACAGCACGCAACAGTCGGCTTTGGTTCTGCCAGCTCACCTCCAATCCACGTCTGAGTTCCTCATCGGTCACGTTCAGGTAGCGCTGCGTCTGCTGGATGCTCGCGTGTCCGAGCATCAGCTGAATCATGCGGATGTCGACGCCGTCGGCGAGTAGCCGGCAGGCTCCTTCGTGCCGCAGCTCGTGCCAGCGGAGATCGATCCGCCGCAGCTGCTCCTGATTCCACTGGACGCCTTCCTTGCCTGCCATGAGCTCCAGGCCGTGCGCCAGGAGCTTGAGCGTTTCCCAGGCCGTCTGAATGGTCGGCTGATACTCGCCAGTTGACGCGCTTGTTCTGGATCAGCAGCATCTCGCCGCGCCGACAGCACAGCTCCAGCGCTCCGATGATGCAGTCGTGCAGCAGCTCGCCGACGTACATGTGGCGAGCCGTGTTCATCTCGCCTAACGCGGCGTCGAGCAAGCGTTTCTCCTCGTCACGTGAGACGCGGCGATCTCGGATCCCTTCTGCCTTCTTGTTCAGCCGCACGCCGAACCGGTGGAACGGCGACTTGGTGAAGAGTGGCGGCGTCTGTGCCATGCCCCAGTTGATGGCGGCGCGCAGACGCTCGAGGACGCCGTGCAGCGAGGCCAGCTCCACGTCCTCGGCGTAGTCGGAGTCGCTCTTGAACCGGTTGATCTCGTCCGCGTCTTCCAGCGCGGACACGGGCACGCGTCCGAACTGCTGTTTGAGGACCGAGATCTGACTGCGCACCGTGTGCAGGCTGCGCAGTCCGGCCGGCTTGGCGCACCGCTCGAAGTACGCGTCGAGAAACGCCGCGGCGTTCCCGAACTGCGTGCACGTTGACTGACTGGCCCGCCGATGTGCTGCGGATCGCGCCCGGCTTTTGATCTCGCCGATGAAACGCCGCTTCTCAGGCCTCCCTTCGCGCTCGCGCGGCACGGACACAAGGTCGGCTAAGGGAATCGTGGTCGTAGATGATTGTCGATCGCGTAGTCCGCGACTCGCGGACAGACGCCGAAGCTGGCCGTCGTGTCGAATTGAAAGTGGATGCCGGCATAAATGCGGCTCCGCGCCTGCTCATCGCCGAGCTCGCTGAAAGACGCGTACTGCCGCGTCCAGCCGGGGCCATCGGTTGCGGACCACGTAACGCTGAACGCGGCGTCATCTTGCGCGAACGCCCTGGCCAGCACTCGTGACAACGACGAGCCGATGCAGGCCATGTTCCCTGGATACGAGGGGTACGGTGGATTCGGAATCAACGAAACCCACGTCGGATCCGCCTCGGTCGCCGCATTGTTGTCGCGATCGGCTTCCCGGATCGCCGACACGGGTCGCCACAGGCCGTAGAGGAACTTGCCAGTGAAGGACACTCGAAGAGCATCGTGCAAGGTCATGTTCAGCAGCGCGAACACGCGCGCCGAGTCGACGGCGTTCAGTCCACGCGACCGAGTCAGATCGCGCACGAGCTGGTTCCAGACGTTCTGGAACGGCGTGGTCGTGGCGACACCGGCCCATAGACGGGCAGCGAGCGTCTGTTCTTCCGTTCGTACGACGCTCGTCGCACTTCCGAGCGACTTGACCTCGTTGAATGCCGCGGCGTAGGCAGGGCCGGTCAGCGCCGGCGGCGCTTCCATGAGGAACCCTCGCGTGCTGTCGCTGATGAACCCGAGGACATCGGGATAGTGCGTGAGCGCGACCGGGGCGTTCTGCGGAGGCGCCGGCTGCCAGTAGCCCGCGAGACTGGGCAGGATGTACGGCGGCGGCACACGATACCACCCGTCGCCTTCGCGCAAATCGAGAATGGCCCGCGCGGCCGCGGCGCCGACCCGTGCGCCGCCTTGTGCGGCGTCGGCCGGCAGAACGCTGAGCGCGGTCGTGAGTGCCGCGTCGAAGATCGGACGTTGCGTCGGGAACAGCGCAACCAGCACATCGTGAGCCGCTTGTGCGGCCGCGGCATCGGGAGAGGCGCCGGACGGCACGTCGACGCGCGCCGCGTACGGCATGTAACGAAAATCAAACGAGTTCAACGCGTCGAACATCGCGACGTGCACGATGGCCAGACTGCGAGTCAAGAAGACAGTCGGCGGGTTCGCTCCTGGCGTGGTCAGTGTGCTCAGGATCAAGCGGTTCCATTCGATCACGGTCTCGGCGCCTTGCGCGACCGCTCGATCGGGCACAACGAGCACTACCGCGACAACGAGCGCCGCGAGCCACCGGAATTGTGTCGCCATTGATGCCTCCACTGCTGCGTTCATTCGTTACCTTCATCCACCGTGAAGCGTTCCGCGCACCAACGGACGACGTCATCGTCGCGGGCCGGCAGGCGTTTCATCTCGTCGTGAATGCGTTGCCCAACCGCAATGGCGGCCGCCGTATCAAAGCTCCTGCGGCCGGCCACGAGCGCCCCACTGAATCGCCAATAGACGCCGGCAGCGGTGCGAATGGCCGGATCCTCGAGCACCTCGATCACGTGCTGCAGTTCATGCCCGATGGTGGCGATGCGCTCATTTCGAGGACGGGTGATATCGATGTGCACACGCAAGTAGCGCCGAGCTCCCGCGGTGACCATCCAGTGCAGAAGGCACCCTTTCTGCCCCGGACATCGCCCGGACTCGATGTGCACGACGCCGCCGGTACTGGATACCCGATCGCCGAGGCTTCGAAACGAGCTCGACGCCTGACATCCCGCCAGCAAGGTGTTCCGTAGAACCGGCGATTCAGAACGCACGGCCGGCACGCTCGGTTGTGCGGCGGCGCGCCCAACGACGCCGAGGCTCACCAGCACCACAACTCCGGCTGCGACCACCCGTTTGCTGTTCTGCATGGCTCGTTCACATCCATAGGCGTGAACGGTCGGCGAGAACTTGCATCGCTCGGATTGGCTGGTCTGAACCGGGTTAGACTGAGCCCTCCGAAACATGGCCCGACAGGTGACGGAACTCCTTCTGGCCTGGGGCGAGGGCGACGAGACGGCGCTCGAACAGCTCGTCCCACTCGTGCACGTCGAGTTGCGCCGTATGGCGGCTCGGTATATGGCGGGTGAGCGGGCGGGCCACATGTTGCAACCGACCGCTCTGGTCAACGAGTTGTACCTGCGGCTCGTCGACGTCGATCGCGTGCGCTGGCAGAATCGCGCGCACTTCTTCGCGGTGACCGCTCGCCTCATGCGGCGGGTGCTCGTCGACTTCGCACGATCGCGCGGCTATCGCAAGCGAGGCGGTGGGGCGGAGCGCGTGGTCTTCGACGAAGCGCTGGTCATCGATATCGGACGCGGCCACGAGCTGATCGCGTTGGACGATGCCCTCGCACAGCTCGCGACGATCAGTCCGCGGCAGAGCCAGATTGTGGAGATGCGATTCTTCGCCGGCTTGAGCGTGGAGGAGATCGCGGGCGTCCTCGATGTCTCAGCGGCCACGGTCATGCGCGATTGGAAGCTGTCGAAGTCGTGGCTCCTGCGCGAGCTCGATCGCACGACGCCTGACGCCCGCTCATGACCTCCGAGCAGTGGGAGAGGGTCGGCGTTCTCTACCACGCCGCGCTCGATCGCCGACCGGACGAGCGCCACGCCTTCTTGCTCGACGCCTGCCCTGGCGACGATGAGCTCCGGCGCGAAGTGCTGTCGCTGCTCGCCCGTGCGGAGGACGCGTCGGCGTTTCTCGAAACGCCCGCCCTCGAGCTCGCCGGTGAGTCGCTGGCCCGGACGCAGACCGCGTCGCTGATCGGGCGACGTCTCGGCCCCTACGAGGTGCAATCACTCATCGGAGTCGGCGGTATGGGTGAGGTCTACCGCGCGCGCGATACCAGACTCGGTCGAGACGTCGCGATCAAATGTCTGCCCGAATCGGTCGCCGCTGATGCCTCGGCCCGCGCACGCCTCGAGCGCGAGGCGCAAATCCTTGCAACGCTGAACCATCCGCACATCGCGGCGATCTATGGTGTCGAGGAAGCAGAAGGCATCCTCGGTATCGTCCTCGAGCTGATTGAAGGGCCGACATTGGCCGAATGTCTTGCCACGTTGCCACGGCGAGACGCGCTCTCCATCGCGAGCCAGGTCGCGGACGCGCTGGAGGCCGCGCACGAAAGCGGCGTGATTCACCGCGATCTGACGCCGGCGAACATCAAGCTCACGCGCGGCGGAATCGTGAAGGTCCTCGACTTCGGCCTCGCGAAGATCGCCGATACCCATGCATCCGCCATCCCGCAGCAGGTGCGGGCCCGTACCCGATCGGGCGTCATCGCGGGCACGGCCGCGTACATGAGCCC
>DAINCF010000397.1:0-6724 GCA_036732565.1 Vicinamibacterales bacterium | reverse complement strand
GTCCGCATCCCGAACGGACCTATGGAGGTGTGTCCGCGGTGATCGGCGGCGAGATGGCCGCGGACGCGCGCGGCTCATGGACGGAAGGCCGGCGAGTGCGGGCGCCCATCCTTCTGCGACGGCCCGCGCGATACCTCAACGAAGGCGTGCCCGACATGGAGCGCGCGCTCGCGCGGCGAGGCGTCGCGCTCGTGGGGACGATCAAGAGCAGCGCGCTCGTCGAGGTCGTGGCGATCGGCACTCCGTGGGAGGAATGGGGCGCTCGTGTCCGGGCTCGCGTACGGGCGGTGCTCACGTCGCATCTCGGCCCTGATGAGAGCGCAGCTGCCGCCGTCGCAACGGCCATCGTCATCGGCGATCGGGCCGCGCTCGATATCGAGATCGAGCGACGCCTGCAAGAAGCCGGCACATATCACGTGCTGGCGATCTCGGGAGGCAACATCGCGATCCTCGCCGGCACCGTGCTCGGGCTGCTGGCCCTGGCCGGCTGGCGTGGGCGCGGCGCGCAGCTGCTCGCCATCGCCACCCTCGGCGCGTACGCGGTCATCGTCGAGGGTGGACCATCGGTGATGCGAGCGACCAGCATGGCGCTGTTGTATCTCGCGATTCGCCTCATCGATCAGCGGACAGCGCCGGCGAACGCCCTGGCGCTCGTCGTCATCGGCATTCTGCTCGCCGATCCGTTGGCCATTGCCGACGTCGGGCTGTGGCTCACGTGTGGTGCGACGCTTGGCATCCTCCTCAGCGCCGATGGCTCGACCGCCTCGTCGTGGCACGTCGGACGCGTGGTGCGTGCGCTCGTCGTGGCAACGGTCGCCGCCGAGGTGATGCTGATGCCGGTCTCCGCCCTCGTCTTCGAGCGGGTGACGATCGCGGGCGTCGGCCTGAACTTCATTGCTATTCCGTGCATGACCGTCGTGCAGCTCTCGGCGATGGCCCTGGTGGCCTTTGACGCGGTTGGCCTGACAGGGCTAGCAGATCTCACCGCCACGGTCACCCAGTGGGGGGTCGCTGGCCTCCTCGGCAGCGCGACATGGGTCGACTACATGCCATGGCTCACCTGGCGTGTGCCTTCGCCGTCCGCCTGGATCGTCCTCGCCTACTACACGGCGCTGAGCGCCTGGTGGATCGCGTCGCACCCGATGGTCGATACGCCGCTTCGCCGGCGCGTGGCGCGAACCTGCCTGCCCGTCGCAACGGCGTTGTTCATTTGGATTGCGGTTCATCCACCGAGCCTGGCACGCGCCCACGGCGACGGGCGATTGCATCTCACCACGCTCGATGTCGGACAAGGCGACGCGCTCCTCGTCACGTTTCCAAACGGCAGGCGGCTGGTCGTGGATACGGGCGGCGTCACCCTCCGAGGCGAGTTCGACATCGGCGACCGCGTCATCGGACCGGCGCTTCGCGCGCGAGGCGCTCGCACCCTGGACTATCTCGCCATCACGCACGGCGATCCCGATCACATCGGCGGCGCACGAGCCCTCGTCCGCGACTTCGGGCCCACGGAAATCTGGCACGGCGTGCCGGTCGCGGAGCACGAGCCCACACGGCTCGTCCGTGACGAAGCCTTCCGCGTGCGCGCCAGCTGGCGAACGCTGCAGCGAGGCGACCGCCTCGCGATCGGCCTGGTGGAGCTACAGGTCCTTCATCCACCGCCGCCAGATTGGGAGCGCCAGAAGGTGCGCAACGACGACTCGCTGGTGCTCGAGCTGCGCTTCGGCGAGGTCTCGATGCTGCTGACCGGAGATATCAGCAGGGAGATCGAGCAGACGCTCCTGCTCACGCTCACGCCACGCCCACACGTCATCCTCAAGGTCCCACATCACGGCAGCGGGACCTCCAGCAGCAGCCCCTTCCTCGCCGCGCTCGCTCCTGTCGTGGCCACGATCGGCGTCGGCCGCGGCAATCCCTACGGCCATCCGGTGCCCTACGTCCTGGAGCGGTACGAGCAGACAGGTGCCGAGATCTTCCGGACCGATCAGGACGGACAAATCGATGTCGTCACTGACGGGCGAGAGATTGAGGCGAGGACGTTCACTGGGAGAGCGTGGACGGCGAGGCGGCACGACATGCCACGAAGACACGAAGAACACGACAACTAGCCACGAAGGCACACTGCGCTCGCATCGTATCGACCTGGTGGTCGAAGGCCATGTTCTCGTGGAACTCAAAGCTGTCGAGCGCTTATCTCCGCTCTACCAGGCGCAGGTGATCTCTTATCTGCGAGCATCTGGGCTTCGCGTCGGCTTGCTAGTCAACTTCAATTCCCACGTCCTGAAGGAAGGGATCAAGCGCTTCGTGGTGTAGAAGTCTCGGTGGTCCTGTCTTCGTGGCCATTGCCTGTAAATTGATTGCTTCGTGCCTTCGTGTCTTCGTGGCCTCGCCCGTCTTTGTGTTCTTCGTGGCTTTCGTGGCTCGTTACGTCTTGATGTCTACGCCTGCCCCAACCGACGCGTAGTAGTCCTGCAACGCCCGCACGTCCAGGCCCTCGGTCCGCAGGGCGCGGATGGCGGCGACTGCGGCCGCGGCGCCCGTGATCGTGGTGATACACGGCACACCCGTCATGATCGCCGCCCGGCGGACGGCTTTATCGTCGAAGAACGACTCCCGTCCGAGCGGGGTGTTGACGACCATCGCGATCTTCTTGTTGACGATCTCGTCGGCCAGGCTGGGGCGCCCTTCGTTCACCTTGAAGATCACGCCACAGGGGACGCCATGCGCGCGGAGGTAGGCGGCGGTTCCGCGCGTGCCGACGATCGTGAAGCCCATGTCGGCGAGATCGCGAGCGATGGGCAGCACGTGCGGCTTGTCGTCGTTGTTGACACTGATGCAGACCGTCCCCTCGTCCGGCAGGCGCTGACCGACCCCTTGCATCGCCTTGACGAACGCCAGGCCGAAGCTGCTCGCGCCGCCCATGACCTCGCCGGTCGACTTCATCTCGGGCCCGAGGATCGTGTCGACGCCGGGAAAGCGGACGAACGGGAACACGGGACTCTTGACGAACACGCCGGCCGGCACCAGATCGTCGACCAGCCCTAGCTCCGCCAGCGTCTTGCCGGCCATCACGCGCGCCGCGATCTGCGCCAACGCGACGCCCGTGGCCTTCGACAGATACGGCACCGTGCGCGAGGCGCGGGGGTTGACTTCGAGCACGTACACGGTCTCGTCCTTGATGGCGTACTGCGCGTTCATCAGGCCGACGACCTTCAACGCAACCGCGATCCGGCGCGTGTAGTCCTTGATGGTCGCCAACTGCTTGTCACTCACGCGCGCGGGAGGGACGACGCACGAGCTGTCGCCAGAGTGGATGCCGGCCTCCTCGATGTGCTCCATCACGCCGCCGATGATGACCGCCTCGGTTGCATCCGCCACGCAATCGACGTCGAGCTCCTTCGCGTTCTCCAGGTAGCGGTCGATCAGGATCGGCCGATCGTGCGAGACGTCGACCGCGTTCAGCATGTAGCGATCGAGCGTGGCGGCGTCGTAGACGATCGCCATCGCCCGGCCGCCGAGCACGTACGACGGCCGCACCACCACGGGAAAGCCGATTTCGGCCGCCGCGGCCCTCGCTTCGTCGCGCGACGTCGCCGTCCCGCTCGCCGGCTGCGGGATCCCGAGGTCCCACAGCAACTGCGCGAACCGTTGCCGATCCTCCGCGAGATCGATGGAGTCCGGCGAGGTGCCGAGGATTCGCACGCTGGCCGCCTGCAGCGCCAGGGCCAGCTTGAGCGGCGTCTGCCCGCCGAACTGGACGACGCACGAGACGTCGGGGCTGCCCTCCCGCTCGCGATCGATGACCGTCATGACGTCCTCGAACGTCAGCGGCTCGAAATACAAGCGGTCTGCCGTGTCGTAGTCGGTCGACACCGTCTCCGGGTTGCAGTTGACCATGATGGTCTCGAACCCTTCGTCGCGGAAGCCGAACACGGCGTGACAGCAGCAATAGTCGAACTCGATCCCCTGGCCGATGCGATTGGGCCCGCTGCCGAGGATGATGACCTTTCGTCTCGCGGTCGGATCGGCTTCGCAGCTCTCCTCGTAGCTGCTGTACATGTACGGCGTGAACGACTCGAACTCGGCGGCGCAGGTATCGATGCGCTTGAACGCCGGCGTCAGCCGCTGTTCGAGCCGGCGGCCGCGGACCGTCGCGGCGTCCACACCGAGAATATGGCCGAGCTCGTGATCGCCGAAGCCGGCCCGCTTGAGCTCGCGCAGCAAGTCCGCCGACATGTCGCGCAGGCCCACCATCTCGGCGGTCTTGCGCAGCTCCACCAGCTCCGCGAACTGCTCCAGGAACCACGGATCGATCTTCGTCAGCTCGTGCAGCCGATCGACGGTCCAGCCTTTGTCGAGCGCGCGGAACAGCGCCCACATGCGGCGGTCGTTCGGGATCACGAGCTTGCGGCGCAAGCCCGCGTCTTCCTGCTCTTCCTCTTCGTTCACCTCGGCGGCCGACGCCTCCGCCGGTTCCGGCCGCGTGAACAGCAGCCCTTCGCGTCCCATCTCGAGCGAGCGCACGCCCTTCAGGAACGCCTCCTTGAACGTCCGGCCAATCGCCATCGCCTCGCCCACCGACTTCATCTGCGTGGTCAGCGTGCGATCGGCCTGCGGAAACTTCTCGAAGTTCCACCGCGGAATCTTGACGACCACGTAGTCGATGGTCGGCTCGAACGACGCCGGCGTCACGCGCGTGATGTCGTTCGGAATCTCGTCCAGGTGATAGCCGAGCGCCAGCTTCGCGGCAATCTTCGCGATCGGGAACCCCGTCGCCTTGGACGCCAGCGCCGACGACCGCGAGACCCGTGGGTTCATCTCGATCGCCGTCATCCGGCCGTCCGCGGGGTTCACCGCGAACTGGATGTTCGAACCGCCCGTCTCGACGCCGACGCGGCGGATGATGCGGCGCGCCGCGTCGCGCATCCTTTGATATTCCTTGTCGGTCAGCGTCAGCGCCGGCGCCACCGTGATGCTGTCGCCCGTGTGCACGCCCATCGGATCGATGTTCTCGATCGAACAGATGACGACGAAGTTGTCGGCCGCGTCGCGCATCACCTCGAGCTCGAACTCTTTCCAGCCGATCACCGACTCTTCGATCAGCACCTCGTGCACCGGGCTCAAATCCAACCCGCGCGACGCAATCTCCCGGAACTCCTCGAGGTTGTAGGCGATGCCGCCGCCCACGCCGCCCATGGTGAACGACGGCCGGATGATGGCCGGAAAATTCGTCTCCTGCACGATCGCCAGCGCGTCCTCGAGCGACTTCGCGACGCCGCTCTTCGGGACCTCGACGCCGATCTCGTGCATGGCGTTCTTGAAGAGCAGGCGATCCTCGGCGACCTTGATGGCGGGAATCGAGGCGCCGATCAGCTCCACGTGATGCTTCCGGAGCACCCCCGCTTCTTCGAGCGCGACGGCCAGGTTCAACGCCGTCTGCCCACCCACCGTCGGCAGCAGCGCATCGGGCTTCTCGCGCGCGATGATCTGCTCCAGCGCTTCGACGGTCAGCGGCTCGACGTAGGTACGGTCGGCCAGCTCGGGGTCCGTCATGATCGTCGCGGGATTGCTGTTGACCAGCACGACCTGAAGACCCTCGGCCTTGAGCGCTTTCACCGCCTGCGTGCCCGAGTAATCGAACTCGCACGCCTGACCGATCACGATCGGGCCGGACCCGATCACGAGCACACGATGGATGTCTGAACGCTTGGGCATGGAGGACTTGGGGCTTAAGGCTTACGGCTTAAGGCTTACGGCTTACGGCTCGCGGCGGCGCGGGTCTTCAGACCCGCCCTTCCATTTCATCCAAGAACTGGCGGAACAGATAGTCCGCGTCGTGCGGACCGGGTGACGCCTCCGGATGATATTGCACCGAGTAGATCGGCAGGTCGACGTGGCGCAGGCCCTCGACGGTGCCGTCGTACAGATTGAGGTGCGTCACGCGCGCGTTCGCGGGCAGCGACGCCGGATCGACGGCGAAGCCGTGGTTCTGCGAGGTGATCTCGATCTTGCCGTTATCGAGTTGCTTCACCGGATGGTTCGCGCCGCGATGGCCGAACTTGAGCTTGTAGGTCTTCGCGCCCAGCGCGAGCCCCATCAACTGGTGTCCGAGGCAGATCCCGAACATCGGCGTCTGCGCCCCGACCAGAGCCCGGACGTTGTCGACGGCATAGGTCACGGCCGCCGGGTCTCCCGGGCCGTTGCTGAGGAAAATGCCATCCGGCTCCCACGCCAGCACGTCGGATGCCGGGGCGCTCGCGGGGAACACGCGCACGACGCAGCCGTACGCGACCAGCCGGCGCAGGATGTTCAACTTGATGCCGTAGTCGTAGGCGGCGACCCGCAACGGCCTCGCGGCGCGACGCTCCGGCGGAACCCCAAACGACGCGCTCGTCACGGCGTCGGCCAGCGTCGACTCGAAGTCGTACGCCGCCGCGCACGTCACCTGGCGCACCAGATCCGCGCCCTCCATCTCCGGGATGCCGCGCGCCTTCTCGACCAGCGCCTCGGGATCCAGATTCGGCCCCGTGGCGATGACCCCGCGCATGACGCCCGCCGATCGCAAGCGCCGGGTGAGCGCCCGCGTGTCGATGTCGCCGATCGCGACGATGTGGTGCTTGATGAGGTAGTCGCGCAGGGTGGTTTGCGCCCGCCAGTTGCTCGCCACCGGCGACGGATCGCGCATGATGAAACCGGCCACCTTCGGCCCGTCGGATTCGGCGTCCAC
>DAINCF010000396.1:0-6733 GCA_036732565.1 Vicinamibacterales bacterium | reverse complement strand
GTCCCGACGATGGCGATGCCGCCGTCGAGCTCGCCGAGACGCTGATTCGCCTGCAGCGTGTGAACAGCGATGCCGCGCTGGTCATCACCGCCGAGCGTCGTCTGCGTGACGCGCTCGAACGCTCACCAGGACATTACGGCGTCCAGCGCATGCTCGGCGCCGTGCTCCTGTCGCAGCATCGCTTCAGGGACGCGATTCGCGAGGCCGAGCGTGCGCGCGCGGCTGACCCGCGCGACGCGTGGAACTACGGGGTGATCGGCGACGGGTGCGTGGAGATGGGGGACTACGACCGGGCTTTCGAGGCGTTCGATACGATGGGCCGTCTTCGACCTGGGCCAGCCGCGTATGCCCGTATCGCCTACGCGCTCGAACTGCGTGGTGACCTGGAGGGCGCGCTGACCGAGATGCGGCGCGCCGCCGATGGCACCAGCGCGCACGACGCCGAAGGCCAGGCATGGCACTACGCGCAGGTCGGAAACCTTCTGTTGCAGCTCGGACGGATGGGCGAGGCGCGGCGAGAGTTCGAACGGGCCGCCTTCACATTCCCGAATCATCCCTACGCCATGACCGGCATCGCGCGCGTGACGATCGGCGAGGGCGATTTTCACGGTGCCCTGGCGATCTATCAGCAGCTGCTCCGAACGGCGCCGACGCCTGAGGTCGCCGCGACGATTGGCGACCTCCATGCGCGGCTTGGCGATCGCGCATCAGCGGAACAGATGTACGTGGACGCGGAGCGGCTCGAGCGTGAGGGGTGGGCGACCGAGGAGCCGCAGCCGCAAGCGCTGGCGCGATTCCTGGCGGAGCGCGATCGGAGCCCGGCCGAGGCCGTTCGCCTGGCGGAAGGGGCGACGCGCGTGCGTCGCGACATCTTCACCATGGATGCCGCGGCATGGGCCTACTTCCGCGCCGGCCGTCTTGATGAGGCGCGCAGAGCCAGTGACGAGGCGCTCCGTACCGGGACCAAAGACAGCCGCATCCTGTACCACGCGGCTGCTATTCGTGCCGCGCAGGGCGACAAGCTCGGCGCGAGCCAACTGTTGAGAAGCGTGCCGACAGTGGAGACGGATCCACTGACGTGGCGGGCAACCCAGGAGTTGCTGAGCGCTATACTCTGAGCGTGGCGTTGCGGCGAGGCATCGGACTCGTCTTTGGGCTCTTACTCTTCGCCGTGCTGGTCTCGGTCGCCAGCATGGCGTTCCTCTACGTGCTCGTGGACGCGGGACCGAAGGTGCCCTCGAACGCCACGTTGGTCTTGCGCCCCGGCGGTGAGCTGTTCGAGGTCACGCCCGAAGACGTCTTCACCTACGTACGGAGCAGCGACGCCTACACCGTGCGCGGCTACGTCGAAACGCTGCGCAAGGCGGCCGCCGACCCGCGCGTGTCGGCCGTGTTGCTGCGCCCGCGCGGCTTCACCACACCGTTCTGGGCGAAGGTCCAGGAGCTGCGGGATGGGCTCGCGGAGTTCCGCAAATCGGGGAAGCCGGTCGTGGCCTTTCTCGAGTACGCGTCGGAGCGTGAGTACTACCTGGCGTCCGCCGCCGACAAAATCTATCTGCTCCCGACCGCCACGCTCGACCTGACCGGCGTCGCGAGCTACGAGCTGTTCCTCCGCGGCACCCTCGATTGGATCGGCACCTATCCGGATCTCCTGCACATCGGCGACTACAAGACGGCCGTGAACCTCTTCACGGAGAAGACCTTCACGCCGGCGCACAAGGAGATGAGCGCGTCACTCAACCGCGATCAGTTCGAACAGCTCGTGCGCACCATCGCCGACGGCCGAGGGAAGCCTGAGGCCGAGGTCCGCGCGCTGATCGATCAGGGGCCATTCCTGCCCGAGGACGCGCTGCGCCAGGGCCTGGTCGACGACCTGGCCTACGAAGACGAGCTCGACGATCTGATCGGCGCGTTCGGCAAGCCGCAGGAAATGCGCTTGATCGAGAGCGACGAGTACGCCCAGATCGGTTGGGACGCGCTGGGCGTGACGCGTCGCTCGCGCATCGCCATCATCAACGCCGTCGGCACCATCGCCAGCGGGCGCAGCACGTTCGATCCGGTCAACGGCTCGGTGCTGGGCGCCGAAACGCTGATCGAGCACATCCGCGAGGCGCGCGCGGATCGCTCGATTCGCGCGTTCATCCTCCGCGTCGACAGTCCGGGCGGTTCATCGACCGCGTCCGACATGATCTGGCGCGAGCTGAAGATCACGAAAGACGACGACCTGCACCGTCCGCTGATCGTCTCGATGTCGGACCTTGCGGCCTCGGGCGGCTACTACATCGCGATGGCCGGCGACGTGCTCATCGCGCAGCCGGGCACGCTGACCGGATCGATCGGCATCTACACCGGGAAGTTCGCCACGGGCGGCACGCTCGACAAGCTGGGCGCCAACGTCGAAGCGACCAGCAACGGCAAGCACGCCGAGATCTACTCACCCGATCGCCGGTTCACGCCGGAGGAGCGGGCGAAGGTCGAAGAGTCGATGCAGGCGTTCTACGATCAGTTCGTCGAGAAGGTCGCCGAGGCGCGCCAGTCGACGCCCGAGAAGATCGATCAGATCGCGCAAGGGCGCGTCTGGACCGGGCAGCAGGCGAGACAGAACGGCCTGGTCGATCAGCTCGGCGGACTGTGGACGGCCGTCGCCGTCGCGAAACAGCGCGCGCGGATCGATCCGGACGAGGATGTGGAGCTGGTGGTGTTCCCACCGCGACGCAGCTTTTACGAGGTAGTCGCGGAGCAGTTCCAAGGGCCGGTCGGTACGGGCGGCGGTGGCGATGCGGCGGTGGCCGACACGCTGATGCGTCTGCTCGGCACGCGCGAGCGCCGCGCGCTGGCCGCGCTGCTGGCGCCGTCGCGTCTCTTCAGGCCGGGCGAGATCCTGGCTCACATGCCGTATGTTTTCTTGAGATAGGGGCGGAGATAGGGCGGCTCGCGAGCCGCCCCTACACGAGCCGCCCTGTCACGACCACCAGCCCTACACGACCACCAGCCCTACGCGGTGACGCGGGCCATCACATCCTGGCGGATGTTGATCTTCAGGCTCTGCTTCGCCTTGTCCATGAAGCTGCGGAAGAAGCGATCGCGACGCTGGTTGGTCAGCTCCTCGCGCAGCTGATCGCGGCCGGCGCCGATCTGCTCCTCGGTGACGTCCTGTCGCTCCGCGACGCGGATGATCGCCGTGGCCGTCGGCGTGGTGACGGGATCGCTGACCTGACCGGCCTTCATCGCGAACGCGATCTTGTCGGCGTCCGGGCTGATGCCGAGGTCCGGCAGCGCGGCGCCGCGCGCGACCAGTTCGCTCGTCTTGATCTCGAGGCCGACGCGTTTGACCGCGGCGGCGAAATCGGACGCCGTCTTCAACTGCGCCGCGATCGCCGCGGCCCGCGTCTTCGCCAGCTCGGTCGCCTTCTCGTTGACGGCGTCGGCGCGCACCTTGGCCTGCACGTCCGTCAGCTGCGGCAGATACGGCTCCTGTTTGCCCGTCACGGTGAGGAGCACCCACCCGCGCGACACCCGCACCGCCGGGCTCACCGCGCCATCGGCCAGCTGAAAGACCTGGGCGGCGACTTCCGGTGAGGGCCCCAGCCCATCGATCGGATCTTCACGCAGGAAGAGCCCGGTTTCCTGGACGGTCAGGTTGCGCTCCTTCGCGATGCGATCGAGATCCGCGGGCGCCTTCATCACGCTCTCGAGGGCTTTGGCGTCTTGCTCGGCTTGTTGCTGCGCGCGTTGCGACTTGAGTTGATCCTCGAGCTCGGGACGCACCTCGTCGATCGCGCGCGTCGTGGCCTCCTTGTGATCGGTGACCTTGATGATGTGGAACCCGAAGTCGCTCTTGACGATGTCGCTGATCTCACCGGTCTTCAGGGCGAACGCCGCCTGCTCGAACGGTGGGACCATGCGGCCCCGGCCGAAGTAATCGAGGTCGCCGCCGGTGGCCTTCGAGCCCTCGTCTTCGGAAAACTGCTTGGCCAGCGCCGAGAAGTCGGCGCCGGGCGCCTTGACCTTGGCCAGCAGCTGCTCGGCCGCGACCTTCACCGTGGCCTCGTCTTTTCCTTCGGTCTTCAGCAGGATGTGGCTCGCGCGGACCTGCTCCGGCGTTTGATACTGCGCCATGTTCTGGCGGTAGAGCGCATCGACGTCGGCGGGAGGAATCGTCGTCCGACTGCGCACCTGTTCCACGTCCACGAGCGCGTACTTGATCTTGCGCTTCTCGCCAACGCGGTAGGTCTCCTTGTTCTTTTCGAAGTAGGCGGCCACGTCCGCGTCGGTCACGGTCACCTGGCCCTTGAACGCGTCAGCCGTGATCGGCACGATGTCGAGCTTGACCTTCTCGTTGCGGCGGCGATACTCGTCGGCGACCTCGGTATCGGTGGCCGACATCCATCCCGTGACCGCCCAGCGCAGCTTCTCCGCCAGGATCGCCTTGCGCATGTTGGCTTCGAATTCGGTCGTGGTCAGCGGCGGATTCTGAAACTGCAGCAGTTGCCGATACCGCGCTTCACCGATGAACCGCCCGTTTTCCTGAAACGCCGGAATCGCCAGAATCCGCTCGCGGATCTCGACGTCGGTGACCGTCAGCCCTTGCTTGCGGGCTTCCACGACCATCGCTTCTTCATCGACCAACTGCGTCAGGATCTGCTGTTGGATGCCGAGCTGCTTGAGCAATTGCTCGCTCACCTGGCCGCCATACGCGTTCCGATACGCCTGGAGCTGCGCGCTATACCGCCGTTGAAACGCCCCGACCGTAACGGACTCGCCTTCAATCTCCGCCAGCACTTCGCCGCGCGCGGCGCCCGTGCCGGGCGTCAGGAAATCGGGGATATAGAACACCACGAAGGTGAGGACGACTAGGGCGAGGCTCCACTTGAGCCATCCCTTGTGCCGCCGCATCCGGTCGAGCATGGTCATGAGGGTCGATTCTCCAAGCTGAACTAACAATCATAAACCAAGGTGCCCAAGGTGCGCAGGGTGCGCAAGGTGCGCAAAGGTGCGCAAGATGCCCAGGGTGCGGTGCGCGCGCAATCTGAGCACCCTGAGCACCTTGGGCACCCCGCGCACCCTGAGCACCCTGTTCCCGTGTGCTATATTTCTTCGCCATTGGCGCCGATCTCGCTTCCCGCCTTCGCCAGTCTCAGCGGACCCTCGCAGGACGTTTAGAACGCCCGGAAACTTTGCTCGCGCTCGTTCGCGCTGCTCATGGCACGCTCGATCCCGGCAAGGTCGGCGAGGTTCTCGTCGACAAGGCCGTCACCTGGCTCAAGGCGACCTCGTGCGTCGTCCTCGCACCCGATGTGGAGGGGACGTTGACCCCATTGGCGGCGCGCGGCCTGACGACGCCGCTGCACGAAGCGGCGGTTGCCGTCGGACGATGGGTGCTTGGGCACGGGCGGGAGTTCGCCTCCGCGGATCTGCGTCAGGACGAACGAGTAGCCGGCCGGTGTGGTGCGGTGCTAGGGTTGCCATTGCGGGCACATGCGCGCACGGTGGGGACCATCGTCGTGCTGGACAAGCGCGCGGCGGCCACGGAACCGTCGTTGGGATCACGACTGGGGTACCTTTTGAGCGCCGCCCTGGAGGGGCCGGCCGAGGCCCTCGACAACGCGCTGATGTTTCGGCGGCTGGAAGGGCTGTCGGTCACGGACGACCTGACCCAGCTCTACAATTCGCGGTATTTGAACCAGGTCTTGCGCCGCGAGGTGAAGCGGGCGTCGCGCAGCGGCCGTCCGCTGTCGATGTTGTTCCTGGATCTCGATGGTTTCAAGCGGGTCAACGACACGCGCGGGCATCAGGCCGGGAGCCGGGCCCTCATCGAGGCGGCCGCAGTCATTCGAGGGTCCGCGCGTGAAACCGACGTCGTCGCCCGCTTCGGCGGCGACGAATTCGCGCTGGTTTTGCCGGAAACGGCCGCGGTCGGCGCCACGGCGGTGGCGGAACGCGTGCGGGCGCGAATCGCGTCCCACCCGTTTCTGGCCGCAGACGGGCCGAAGATTCACCTGACGGCCTCGGTCGGCGTGGCGACGCTGCCCGACGTGGCCTCCGGTGCGGAAGAGCTGCTGCGTGCGGCTGACCTGGCGATGTATCACGTGAAGGCCGCCGGTAAGAACGGCATCCACGTGGCGACGCTCGAGGCGCCCCTGATGGAGATGCCCGTGAAGCTCGCGGGCGCTCGAACCGAAAAGACCAAAGCCATCACAATTCAGAAGTAAGACTTACGAATTCGGGATTACGAAGGAGCCGTCCGTTTGGGACTCGGGTCTTTACTGTCGTTTCTCTCCACTGACCTTGCCATCGACTTGGGCACGGCGAATACCTGCGTCTACGCGAAAGGGCGCGGGATCGTCGTCAACGAACCGTCGATTGTCGCGGTCAACAAGGTGAACGGTCGCGTGGAAGCGGTTGGGCGGGAGGCCAAGGAGATGCTGGGCCGCACGCCCGGCAACATCGTGGCCATCAAGCCGATGAAGGACGGCGTCATCGCGGACTTCGATGTCACCGAGAAGATGCTGACCTACTTCATCAAGAAGGCCCACAACGGCAACGTGTGGGTCCGGCCGCGCATCGTCATCGGCGTGCCGTCGGAGATCACGCAGGTCGAGAAGCGCGCGGTCAAGGACAGCGCGTATCGCGCCAAGGCCAGCGAGGTCCATCTGGTGGAGGAGGCGATGGCGGCCGCCATCGGCGCCGGGCTGCCGATCACCCAGCCGGCCGGCAGCATGGTGGTGGACAT
>DAINCF010000395.1:0-6774 GCA_036732565.1 Vicinamibacterales bacterium | reverse complement strand
GGCGAGCCCGCGAAGAACAACGGGCTCAGCAGCAGCGGCGCCCGCAGGTAGAACCGCGCGCGTCGATCCGGTGTCCAGTCGGGCGGCAGCGCCGAGACCAGCACCAGCCGACGCACGCGCTCCGGGAACCGCGCGGCGAACTCCGCCGCGATCGACCCGCCATACGAGACACCGACAATCACGGCCTCACGGACGCCCGCACGATCGAGCGCCTGTTCGAGCTGCGCGAGATAGTTCTCGAAGCCGAGGTCTGGATCGAAAGAGAACTCGCTCGTCGGTTCGTCGCACAACGAGAACGCCAGGACTCGACATCGCGCCGCCAACGCTTCCACGGTGGGCGCCATCCACTCCCACCGGCCTTGAATGCCGGGCACCAGCACGACCGGTATACCTGACCCACGATCGACCATCAATTCCGCAGGACCTTTCCTGTCTTCAGCGTATGCTGAATCCGTTCCAACGTCTTCCGCTGACCGACCAAGCTCAGAAACGCCTCGCGCTCCAAATCCAGTAGATAACCTTCGCTCACGGTGGTCCGATGCGGCAGGTTGCCACCCGCGAAGATGTGGGCGAGGGCTCGGCCGATCAGGGCGTCATGATCCGAGGCACGTCCAGCCCGCAGGGCCAGGTGGACACCCAGCTCGAGCGCCGCTTTGATCGACTCGCCGGCCACGGGAATCGCGGTCTGTGGCGCCGGCCGGTGATAGCCTTCGCGGACGCGCTCCAGCGCGCGCGCCTTGGCGTCAGCGATGACGCGCTCGCGATTCATCGTGAACGCGTCCGTCGTTCGAAGATAGCCGAGCTTGACCGCGTCCGGGCCGCTGCGTGAGACCCTGGCGAGGGCGACGGTCTCGAACGCGCGCTGCACGTACGGAAGGGGATCGCTCTTCGGCGTGGGCAGCGCCGCCATCGCCCGCGCCAGCATCTCCTTGGTGCCGCCACCCGCGGGGATCAATCCGACGCCCACTTCGACCAGGCCGAGATACGTTTCCGCGGCGCCTTGCACGCGGTCGCCGTGGAGGGTGATCTCCGCGCCTCCCCCCAGGGCCAAGCCCGCGGGCGCCACGATCACCGGCACCGGGCTGTAGCGGAGGCCCATCACGGCCTGCTGGAACGACCGCACCATCAGATCGATCTCGTCCCAATTGCCCTCTTGCGCTTCCAGCAACACCAGCATGAGGTTGGCGCCGGCGGAGAAGTTCGGGGCGTCGTTGCCGACGACGAGCGCGTGATGGTGTTTCGCGGCCTCCGCGACGCCGGCGTTGAGCATTTGCACCGTGTCTCCGCCAATGGCGTTCATCTTCGAGTGAAACTCGACGCACAACACGCCGTCGCCGAGATCGACGAGGCTGGCGCCGGCGTTCTTGCGCACGACGCGTTGTCGGTCTCGCGAGGAGCGGAGAATGAGGAGATCGGCGGCGGCAGGGGGTAGGGATCCTTCGCGGAATCGGCCGCGGACCATCGCATCGGCGATGAGCGGCGGCAAGCCATCTCCAGCACGCCAGCCGACCGAGTCGGCGGCGTGTACGACCGTCTCCACGCCAATGGCATCGAACAGCTCGAACGGCCCAAGCTCCCAGCCGAAGCCCCACCGCATCACGCGGTCCACGTCGTCGATCGAGTGGGCGATGGTCGGCGTCACCTGCGCGGCGTAAACCAGCGTCGGAGCGAGCGTCTCGCGCAGAAACTGGCCGACGCGATCGCGGCCCATGAACAGCGTGCGGACGCGCTCGCCGACGTCGTCGATGGCTTTGCCGGCATCGATCGACGAGAGCCGCGCCGTTTGCCGCGGTCTGTACTCCAGCGTCTTGGGATCCAGCGCGAGAATCTCGGATTGTCCGTCGGGACGTCGTTCCCGCTTGTAGAAGCCTTGGCCGCTCTTCTCGCCCAGCGATCCGCGCGAGACGAGAGCCTCGACGATCGGCGGCGTGGCGAAGGCGCTGCCGTTGGACGGCACGAGGGTCGTGCTGCCGAGACGCTCGCGCAGATCCCGCATCACGGCCGCGACGACATCGATGCCCGCGATGTCGAGCGTGCGGAACGTCGCGCTGGCCGGCCGGCCCATCACCGTGCCGGTCATCGCGTCGATCTCTTCGATGGTGTAGTGCCCGCTCTCCAGCGCCTGCAGGATTCGTGCGACGCCGTAGATGCCGATGTGATTGCCGATGAATCCTGGCGTGTCCTTTGCCACCACGACGCCCTTGCCGAGCAGACGATCGGCGAAGTGGGCCATGGCGTCGACAACGGCGCGATCGGTGTCCGCGGTCGGAATGATCTCGAGCAGTCGGAGGTAGCGTGGTGGATTGAAGAAGTGCGTGCCGAGCCAACGGCGCCGAAACGCCTCGCTGCGCCCTTCGGCCAGCGCTGCCAGCGGAATCCCGGACGTGTTCGAGCTGACGATCGCGTCCGCCCGCCGGAGCTCGTCGACGCGCGCCAGCAGCGCGCGCTTCGGATCGATCTGCTCGACGATCGCTTCGACGATCCAGTCGACGTCCGCAATGCGCTTCAGGTCGGTCTCGAAGCCACCCGTGGTGACCAAGCGATGGACATCGTCCGTGAATTGGGGATCGGGTGACAGCGCTCGGGCGCGATCGAGGCCCGCCTTGGCTTGATCGGCGGTGAGATCGAGCAGGTGGACCGGGAGGCCCGCGTTCGCGCAGTGCAGCGCGATCTGCGATCCCATCGTCCCCGCGCCCAGCACCGCAATACTGTTGATCGCCACGACTCATTGTACGCATTTGGTGATTTCGTGATCTGGAGCGCAAATCACCAGATGGATAGATCACGCGATCGCCAAATCACCAATGGCAATCACTATTTCCAGTCGGTGAGGATCGCTTCGCGATCGAAGATGCGCACGCCGATAGCGAGGACCGCCGCGTTGAGGATGACCAGGGCGATCGCCGCCCAGAGCAGCACATCGGTGCCCACGAGAAATCCGCGGACGAGCTGCATGACGAACAGCAAGGTCACCGGAAGCACGATGAGCGCCCCGAGCTGCTGCGCCGAGCGCGGATCGTTGACGCGCGACGACACGATGACGGCGAGCAGCATCGCCAACAGCGCCACCAGCGGCGCGACGACCAGAACGAGCAGCAGCACCGTCGGGTTCAACACCGCGCGCAGGACGCCCGGCTCCGCGAATGCGACGATGCCGCCGGTGTAGAGTCCCAATCCGACCAGATAGAGCACGGCCGAAATCAGGAGCGGCGTCAGCGCCTTCGCCGCCAGCAATTCCCACGTCCGCAGCGGCGTGGCCAGCAGCGGCTCCAACGCCCGCGCCTGCTTCTCTCCGATGACCGCCTGTGCTCCGAGGGCCATCGAGCCGACCACTGGCATGGTGAGCATGAACATGATGAACTGCTGAAAGAGCAGCGCTTGCACTTGCGCGAGGCCTGACAGCGCGGCGAGCGCGGGTAGTCGGGTCGCGGCACGACTCGCGGCGGTTGCGAACTCGCCAACGTCCAGTCGCTCACCGGACCACGCCGGGGCCGCGATCACGATCAGGAAGGCCGGCAGCACCGACATCAGCATGAGCAGGACCGGCGGCAGCAGCGTTCCGGGACGACGGGTCAGCTCGGCGAGGTCCTTGCGCACGAGCGCGAGAATCCGCGTACGGCTCACGAGTGACCGACCATGTCGAGATAGACGTCTTCCAGCGTTCGGCTCTCGGGCGTAACGCGGACGATCCGCGCGCCCGCATCGACGAGCGCCGCGACCAACGCCGGCACTTCCCGCACCTGGTCGAGGGTGACGCGGAGACGCGCGCCATGCGATGTGGCGATGGCTCCCGGGCGCGTGGTCGCGATCGATGCCCAACGCGCCGCATCACCTTCGACCTCGATCTCGACGTGTGTGCCGACAAGATGCTGTCGGAGTCCGATTGGTGTGTCCAGGGCCAACAGGCGGACCTTGAGAATGGCAATGCGATGCGCGAGCGCTTCGGCCTCGGCGAGGTTGTGGGTCGAGAGGAGGACGCCGCGGCCCTGGCGTGCAAGCTCCACGATGCGATCGCGGATGTGGCGGGCGCTGGCGGGATCGAGACCGGCGGTCGGCTCGTCGAGCAGGACGACCGCGGGATCGTGCAGCAGGGCCCGCGCAATCGCGACGCGCTGACGCAGTCCCTTGGAGAGCTGCACCGCCCGATCCTCGGCGCGGTCGGCGAGGTCCATGGAGGTCAGTGCATTCCGAACGCAGCCGTCGGGATCCGCGACACCGTGGAGCCGCGCGTAGGTGAGCAGGTTCAGACGCACCGACAGCGCGTCCCAGAGCCCGGGCGATTCCGTGAGCAGGCCGACGGCGCCCCGCATCTCGACACGTCCCGCCGACGGTGTGAGCAACCCGGCGAGCATCCTGAGGGTCGTGGTCTTCCCCGCGCCATTGGGGCCGAGCAGCGCGACGATCTCACCGGCGTGAACGGTGAGCGACAGTCCGTCGACGGCGATTCGCGCGCCGAAGGTCCGCGTGACTTCGCACGCCTGCGCCACACCATCGAGCATGTCCTCGACAGCGTAGCAGGAGAGGTCAAGTGGGTCGACGGGCCAACTCGCGTTCAGGGCCGGTTCGCGAAGGGACCACCTCGCGTGTAGGGGCGGTTCGCGAACCGCCCCTACGTCTGCCTACTGCAGGCGCACTTCGAGGTCCGAGCGGATGGCGGCGAAGAACGTCTCGGCCATCTTCTGATAGCCAGCCTCGTTGGGATGAAGGCCGTCGGCGCCGATGTAGGTGGTCACGCTGGTGGCCATCGCCGAGTACAGATCGACGAGGACCGCGCCCTCGCCGCGCGCGATCGAGGCGACGCGCGCGTTGAACGATCGAATGGTCGCATCCGAGATGGTGTTCCGGCCGCCCGGACGCGGCGGCGGCAAGTTGGCGAGGAACACACGGGCGTTGCGGAACCTCGCTTCCTTGGCCATCGACTCCACGGCCGCGATGGCGCTCGAGAATCCCGCTTCTCCCAGCGCGCTCAAGTCGTTGGCGCCGTCGAGCAGCAGCACCACTTCGGGCCGCATCGACGACATGATGCCCGGAAACCGCTGCGCGCCCTGACTGGCCGTCTCGCCGGCGATGCCCGCGTTGCTCATCTGGACAACCTGCTGCGTGTAGCGCGACGCCAGCTGCCGCTGCAGTTGCGTCGGGTACGAGGCCGACGGGACGATTTGCAGCGTGAACGCCGGGAAGCCGTCCACGCTGCTGGTCGTCGAGATCGGGTTGCTGATCTCGCCCTGCGTCATGCTGTCGCCAAACGCGAGGAAGTTCGTCTTCTGCAGTCGCGGGAGCGGCGGGGTGATCGTGATGGCGAACGAGCACGAGGCGGTCTGGTTGCTGCCCGTGGTGGCGGTGCATTGCACGGTGGTGCTGCCCACGGGGAAGGGAGCGCCTGACGCCGGCGTGCACGCCACCACGGCGGGCTCGCTGGTCGTCGGCGTGGTGAAGGACACGACCACGGGGCCACCGTTCGGCGAGCCCTGCGTGATGGGTGCCGGGCACGTAATCGTCGGCGCCGCGGGCGGTGGCGGCGACGGGTTCGTGGGCGGATTCGTCGGCGGATTTGTCGGCGGGTTCGGCGTCGGCGAGGTCGGCGAATCGGACCCGCCACACCCACCTGCCGCCACCATCACGACGATCCACGCCCCGAACGCCCACCGCCGGAAGAGCTTTTTCTCTAAGTAATGCCTACGCATCGGCAATGAACCGCAAATTATAGCCGACCTAGGGCAATTCACCGCAAACCCGGAAATTCGTAGCACCCGGGCGTCACGAGCACGCGTCCCTTCGGGGTGAAGAAGAGGCTGGTCGGCGAGATGATGCCGGCCGCGCGGAACTGGACCGTGCGGATCTTTTCGCCGTCCTCGTCAAAGACATACGTGAACGGAATCGTGAACGAGACCCACGGGCGCCCGGCGCCATCCACGGCCGCGGTTCTGACGTTCGGCACGACGAGCGGCACATCGGTGTCGTCGATCCGGCGCCGCGGCCAGGTCTGCGGCATCGCCGCGAGCACCGGGTCGAGCTCGCGCCCCTGCATCACGCGCTCGAACAGCAGGACGCCGTTGGCGTCGTAGCGCTGGAGCACCGGAGTGCCGGCCAGGAACACGAAGTAGAAGCCACCGCGAGGGTTGACCAGCGGGATGCCCGCGTTCATCGCCAGGTGCAGCTCGCGATCGTGTTCGTGGCCCGTGGATCGCAGGCGGCCGATGCTGCGGAACGGGGTACCGGACAGCGTGTACTCGACGAACAGGGCGCCCGTCTCTGGCTGGCTGATCAGCACCGTCCGTCCCGTGAACGCCAGCGTACCGACGCCCGTGAGCGAGATACCGCTCAACGTCACCCGCGGCACGGCGCGCCCCGGCAGCAGAAAGGCGGTGCGCCAGTCGCCGGTCACGTCGAACATCTGAATGCGTTCGCGTCCATTGGGCGCGTCGGCGACCACGAACGTGCCGTCGGGCGCGGACGCGAAGGCGGTCGGCGAGAGGACGCGGCCGTCTTCGCCGCCGATCTCCACGACCTTCCAGCTCGATTGGCCGGCGCTGTCGACCCCGTGCACCGAGTGGCCGCGGCGGTCGAACACGAAGTACTGGCCCGAAGCGATTTGTTGGAAGTCGAGCGGCTCGCGAAACAGACCCGCGACGGCTGGCGACAGCGCGTTGACGGAACGCAGCGTTTCGACGCGGCCGGGCGATGGCGGCCGCTCGGCCGGTTGCAGCCCCAGCGCGATCGCAGCGGCGACGAGCGCCGACGATGCGCCGGAGGTCGAGGTCACGGCGCCGCGAA
>DAINCF010000394.1:0-6789 GCA_036732565.1 Vicinamibacterales bacterium | reverse complement strand
GTAGGCGGCATCGTCGATCGTCACCCGACCGTCGGCTGCACCACGAGCGTAACGCTCGTGTCGTTGAAGCGAGCCTGCAGGGTCGTGCTGGCCATGTCAGCCTCGCCAGCCCGTGAGCGTCGTGAACGGATCCACCGCGGCCGCGCCCGACGGCCCGGCGACGACCACATCCCGATGCGCGGCGGCCGCCGCCAGCGCCGCGGGTCCAGGTCCGTTCGTGTCCAGCGCGCGCCTGATGTCCTCGCCCGCGCGGTCGATGAAGCCGGTGTCGACCTCCGCGCGTGTGAAGCGCGGATCCCGCAGAATCGTGAGCAGGAACGCGATGTTGGTGCGGATGCCCAGGATGTGAAAGTCGCGCAGTGCTTGCTCGGCGCGCGCGATCGCCACCGCGCGTGTCTCGCCCCAGACGATGACCTTTGCGAGCATGGGGTCGTAGTACACCGACACCTCGGAGCCTTCGACGATCCCGGAATCGACTCGGATGCCTGGGCCTTTCGGCTCTCGATAGAGCAGGATGCGCCCGGCCTGCGGCAGGAAGCCCTGCGCGGGGTCCTCGGCGTAGACGCGACACTCGATGGCATGGCCGCGCTGCGAGAGCGTCGAGACGTCCCATGGCAGCGCCTCGCCGGACGCCACCAGCAGCTGCGCGCGCACCAGGTCCAGGCCGGTCACACACTCCGTGACCGGATGCTCGACCTGCAAGCGCGTGTTCATCTCCAGAAAATAGAAACGGGCGTCATCGCCGTCGCCTTCCAGCAGAAACTCGACAGTGCCGGCGTTGCGATAACCGGCCGCGCGCGCGGCGGCCACCGCGGCCGCGCCCATTCGGGCTCGCGCGACGGGCGTCAACGCCGGGCACGGGCTCTCCTCGATAACCTTTTGATGGCGGCGCTGGACGGAGCATTCACGCTCGAAGAGATGCACGGTGTTGCCGCGGTGATCGGCGAAGACTTGAATCTCGACGTGACGCGGCCGTTCGACGAGACGCTCGACGTAGACGGTGCCATCGCCGAAAGCTGCCAGCGCCTCGCTCTTGCCCCGCGTCACCGCGTCCGCAAGGTCGTCCTCGCCGCGGACGATCTTCATGCCGATGCCGCCGCCGCCACCGGACGGTTTGAGCAGCACGGGGAAACCCACGCGCCGGGCAGCCTTCTGGATGGAGGCTTCCGACTGATCGGCGGGCGTCTCTCCTGGCACGACGGGAACGCCCGCGTCCTGCATCAGACGGCGAGCCGCGATCTTGGACCCCATTCGCTCGATCGCGCTGGCGGGCGGACCAACGAAGATCAGCCCTGCCTCTTCACACGCCCGGGCGAAGGTCGCACGCTCGGACAGGAAGCCATAGCCTGGATGCACGGCGTCGGCGCCGGTCGCTCGCGCCGCGTCGAGGATCAGCGCCGCGTTCAGGTAGCTCTCGGCCGCGGGCGAGGGGCCGAGACGCACGGCGCGATCCGCGGCCAGCATGTGCGGCGCGCGGCGGTCGGCGTCCGAGTACACCGCCACGGTTTCGATCTGCAACTCACGAGCGGCTCGGATGATTCGCAGGGCAATCTCGCCTCGATTGGCGATGAGCAGTCGCTCGATCACGACGGAACCCAACCAGGCTTCGTCTTGCCGAGAAAGGCGCGCAACCCGTCTTGCCCGTCGGGCGAGACGCGCTGCGTCGCGATCGCCTCGGCCGTGATCGCTATCGCCGCTTCCGGCGATCGACCCCATACCTGCGAAATGAGCGCTTTCGACGCGGCGATGCCGCTGGGCGCCGCCGTGAGGCATTCGACGACGTAGGTCTGCACGCGGGTGTCGAGCTCCTCGCCGGCCACCACGGCGTGGACCAATCCGATGTCCTTGGCTCGCGTCGCGCTGAAGCGCATGCCGGTAAGAAACAGCTCGCGCGCCGCCGAGACGCCGATCTTCGGCAGGACGTACGGCGAGATCACCGCCGGGAGAATGCCCAGCTTCGTTTCCGTGAACCCGAACAACGCCGCGTCCTCGGCCACGACGATGTCGCAGATCGCCGCGAGGCCCGCGCCGCCGCCCAGCGCCGCCCCGTGCACGCGGCCGATCACCACGAAGGGCAGCGTGTTGAGCGCGAGAAACATCGACGCCATGGTGGTCGCATCCCGCACGTTGTCGGCGTGCGAGTAGTCGATCATCTTGGCCATCCAGGCGGCGTCGGCACCGGCGCAAAACGCCTTACCCGCGCCGGCGATGACCGCCACCCGGATGCCGAGATCCTCACGCGCGCCGGCCGCCCACTCCGACAACTCGGCGATGACGCGCTCGTTGAACGCGTTTCGCACCTCAGGCCGATTCAGCGTCAGGTACTCGACCGCGCCGTCACGACGCGTCGTCAGGAACTCGTAAGCCATCACATCCTGAAGATGCCGAACTTCGCCGGGGGAACCGGCGCGTTGGCCGCCGCCGACAAGCCGAGCGCCAAGGCGGCCCTCGTCTGCGCCGGATCCAGGATCCCATCGTCCCACAGCCGGGCCGTGGAGTAGTACGGCGATCCCTCATGGTCGTACTTCTCGAGGATCGGATCGCGGATTGCGGCTTCTTCTTCCGCTGGGAACGGTTTGCCGTCGCGCGCCAGCTGGTCCCGTTTCACCGTCGTCAGCACGCCCGCGGCCTGCTCGCCGCCCATCACCGAGATGCGCGCGTTGGGCCACATCCACAGCAGCCGCGGCTCGTAGGCGCGGCCGCACATGCCGTAGTTCCCAGCGCCGAACGACCCGCCGATGATCACGGTGAACTTCGGCACCACCGAATTGGCGACCGCATGCACCATCTTGGCGCCATCCTTGGCGATGCCGCCCCGTTCGTACTGCTTGCCGACCATGAAGCCGGTGATGTTCTGCAGGAAGATCAGCGGAACGCCGCGCAGGTTGCAGAGCTCGATGAAGTGCGTCGCCTTGAGCGCCGACTCGGAAAAGAGCACGCCGTTGTTGGCGATGATGCCGACCAGGAAGCCGTGGAGGCGAGCAAAGCCGCAGACGAGGGTGGTGGCGTAGCGCTCCTTGAACTCGTCGAAGCGCGAGCCGTCGACGATGCGGGCGAGGACCTCGCGGATGTCGTAGGGCTTGCGCACGTCGGCGCTGACGATGCCGTAGATCTCGTCCGGGTCGTATGCGGGATCCTCCGGGGGTGTCATGTCCGCCGGCAGACGTTTGACCCGGTGCAGGGTGGAGACGATCGTCCTCGCCTGATGCAGCGCGTGGTCGTCGTCCTCGGCGAAGTAGTCGGCGACGCCCGAGAGGCGGGTGTGAACGTCGGCGCCACCGAGCTCCTCCGCCGTGACCTCTTCGCCGGTGGCGGCCTTCACCAGCGGGGGCCCTCCAAGAAAGATCGTGCCGGTGCCTTTGACGATGATGGTTTCGTCGGACATCGCCGGCACGTAAGCGCCGCCAGCCGTGCACGAGCCCATCACCACGGCGATCTGTGGGATGCCCTCGGCGGACATGCGGGCCTGGTTGAAGAAGATGCGCCCGAAATGCTCGCGGTCAGGGAAGACGTCGGCCTGGAGCGGCAGAAACGCGCCACCGGAGTCGACCAGGTACACACAGGGCAGCGCGTTCTGGAGCGCGATTTCCTGCGCGCGAAGGTGCTTCTTGACGGTCGTCGGATAGTAGGTGCCGCCCTTGACCGTGGCGTCGTTGGCGACGATCAACACGTCGCGTCCAGAGACGCGACCGATGCCCGTGATGACGCCAGCCGCGGGCGCCTCGTTCTCGTACATGTCCCACGCGGCGAGCGGCGAGAGCTCGAGGAAGGCGGCACCCGGGTCCAGAAGCTTGTCGATCCGTTCGCGCACGGGCAACTTACCCTGCTCGCGATGCCGCTGCAGATAGCGTGGCCCGCCGCCTTGGTGCACGAGCGCCAGCCGCTCGCGGTACTCAATGAGGAGCGCGACCATCCGGTCGCGATTGGCCCGGAACTCGTCGCTCTCCGGGCGGATGTGTGATTCCAGTTTGTCCATCGAGAGCGCGAACGCGACATTATAGCCAGCCCGGGTGAGCGGGGGCGGGACGTCGCCACCGAATCGAATCCGGCGGCGACGCTACTGGCGGGTGAAAAGTGCGGCTGCGGTCGTCATCAACCAGAAGTTGATGCGGTTGGCTACCCATTGAAAGGCGCCGGGTGCCAACCCCAACCGCGTGCAGTCTCCAGAACGTGAGTGAAGCAATGCGCGTTCCACGCGCGGAACGCCCGGGATCCCGACTCGGCGAGGCTCTCTCGCGGGAACGGAGTTTGCGACATACCGAGTCAAGACAGATTTATGGCGGTTCTCGTGCTCATTACCGCGGCCTCGATCGCCGTCGCTGTCGGCTTAGTGGTAGGCGTGGTGGTCGGGCGCGAACTGGCGCGGCGAAAGGCCGCGGAGGCGCGCGCGCGCTTTGCCGCGGAGCGGGCGGAAGACTTGACGGACGAGTTCCTCGCCACGGTCTCGCATGAGCTTCGGACCCCGCTGAACGCGATCGTCGGGTGGACGCACCTGCTGAAAACAGGCGCGTTGGGCGCAGCGGAGTCGACCAGGGCGCTGGATGCCATCGAGCGCAACGCACAGGCCGAGACGTTGCTCGTCTCGAACCTGCTCGATGAGGCCCGCCTGCGACAACGGCCGGCGCCTTTGCATCTCGTCCGCTCCGACCTCGAGCCAATCGTTCGCCGTGCCGTCGACGCGCTAACCGACGTCGCGGAAGCGCAGGCGCTGGAGGTGGAGGTAGTGTTCGAGCGTGAGCCCGTGATGATCAACGCCGATCGCGAGCGGCTCGAACAGGCGGTGTGGAACCTGGTGTCGAATGCGATCAAGTTCACGCCGAGGGGCGGGCATATTCGCGTGGAAGGCGCGCGCGCCGATGGGCGCGCGCGGGTGTGCGTGATCGACTCGGGCGAAGGCATCGATCCCGTGTTTCTGCCGTACGTCTTCGAGCCGTTTCGTCAGGGCCCAACGCACGCCCGGCGCGCCGGTGTCGGCCTCGGGCTCTCGCTCGTGAAGCAGATCGTCGAGTTGCACGGCGGCACCGTCGAGGCCGCCAGCCTGGGCCGCGGCCACGGCTCCACCTTCTCCCTCAATTTGCCCGTGCGATTGTAGACAGCGACACAGCTCACCGTGGGCGCATGACCAGCAGCGCGATGCCCGCCACGACGAGCACACCACCCACGATGGGTGGTAGCGGTAGCGTCTCGCGGTCATTACGGGTGATTTCGATCGGGCCGGCGTCGACCACGGTCTCTCTGCGGGTCCAGGAGATGCCACCGTAGGCCAGCCCGACAATGCCAAGGACGATCAGGAGAATCGCGACGAGCCTCATGGGTGCCTCCTCATGCTGAAGGGTCTCGCGCGAACTCCGGTAGCAAGAGGAAGGCCAGATCGCGATTGCTCCAGCCAGTACTGGCGAGCTACACTCGCGGCTTGTCCTCGACTCTCCCCACAGACGGCAGCGTGGAGCTGCTCGCGAAGCGCTTGGACGCGGCGCAAGCCGACCTCGCGGCGACGTGGCTCGATCGGCTTCACGCGATTGTGCCTGTGGGTGCCAACGAGGTGTTCCCCAGCGCCAGTCTGCTCGATCACATTCCGCAGCTGATTTCGGCGATCGCGCAGTACATCGCTGCGCCGGAGTCCGAGGAGATCGGGGCGAACACGACGGTCATGACCAAGGCCGCCGAGCTCGGCGCGCTTCGCTACGAGCAGCGCGCCACGGTGCATCAACTGCTGCGCGAGTATCACGTGCTGGGCGACGTGCTCGAGACGTTCTTCGTCGAAGACGTGCGCCGCGCGGGGAGCTCCATCGATACGCTGCCGGCGTTGTGGGCAATGCGCCGCGTGATGCAGGCCGTTCGGGTCTTGCAGCAGCAGACCGTCGACACCTTCGTCGCGAAGTACACCGAGACGATCGAGCGCCAGACGACCGAGCTCCGCGGTTTCACCCGGCTCGTCAGCCACGAGATCCGTCAGCCGCTCGGCGTGCTGCAAGTGCTGGCCAAGATGTGGCCGGAGCCGGGGAACGCGCAGGAACAGCAGCTCGTGGAGACGCTGAATCGCAACGTGGCGCGTCTGGGCGAGGTGGCGGGCAAACTGGAACGCATCGCCCGCCTGAGCCGCGCGCGCGAGGACACCCCAACGGAGCAGCGCGTGGAGATAGCGGCGCTGGTCCGCGACGTCGCTGATCAATTGAAGGACATGGCCGACGCTCGGGATGTGCGGGTGCGTGTCTCGGACACGCTGCCGACCCTCGTCATCGATCCAGCGCGGTTGGAGCTCGTGTTCATCAACCTGCTGGCCAACGCCATCAAGTACGCCGATCCGAGCAAGCCCAAGCGGGTCGTCGAGGTGGACACGGTTGCCGGCCAACCGTTCACCGTCGTCGTTCGCGACAACGGCATCGGGATTCCGGCCAATCGATTGGACATCATCTTTCAGCAGTTCGTTCGCGTGCACGCCGATCGAGACGATGAGCTCGGCGCGCAGGGGCTGGGGCTGGGCCTGTCAATCGTGCGGGAGAGCATGGAGGCCAGCGGTGGGTCCGTGGAGGTTTCCTCGCACGAAGGGGAAGGCACCACGTTCACGCTCCATTGGGAGCGACCGGCGTCGGCATAGCGTCACCGGTCGGTCAGCCCTTCGGCTCCGCGATCCCGCACTCCTTCATCTTGTTCAACAGCGTCTTGTAGCTGACGCCGAGCGCCTGCGCCGCCTTGCGCCGGTTCCAGCGGAAGTGATCGAGGGCTTCCTGGATGGCCTCGCGTTCGGCCTGCATCGACGCGCGGCGCGCCAGCTCCGGCAAGCTCGTT
>DAINCF010000393.1:0-6803 GCA_036732565.1 Vicinamibacterales bacterium | reverse complement strand
ACCAAGATCGCCAAGGAGCTGGAAATCGCCGGCGCCACCGGCATGCGCAAGCAGGAGCTCATTTTCGAGATCCTGCGCGCCCGCGCCGAGAAAGCCGGGCTGATCTTCTCCGAGGGGGTCCTCGAAGTGCTGCCGGACGGCTTCGGCTTCCTGCGCGCCCCCGACTACAACTACCTCGCCGGGCCGGACGACATCTACGTCTCGCCGTCGCAGATTCGCAAGTTCGACCTGCACACCGGTGACACCATCGCCGGCCAGATTCGACCGCCGAAGGAAGGCGAGCGCTACTTCGCCCTCATCAAGGTCGAGGCCGTCAACTTCGAGCCGCCCGCCCGCGGCAAGGAGCGCGTGTTCTTCGAGAACCTCACGCCGCTCTACCCGCAGGAGCGCATCAAGCTGGAAGCCGATCCCGAGAACCTCTCGACGCGGGTGATGGACCTGATGACGCCGCTCGGCAAGGGGCAGCGCGGCCTCATCGTTGCGCCGCCGCGCACCGGCAAGACGATGCTGCTGCAGGCGATCGCCAATGCGGTGACCACGAATCACCCGGAGGTCTATCTGATCGTGCTGCTCATCGACGAGCGGCCCGAAGAAGTCACCGACATGCAGCGCTCCGTGAAGGGCGAGGTCATCTCGTCGACGTTCGACGAGCCGGCCCAGCGCCACGTCCAGGTCGCCGAGATGGTCATCGAGAAGGCGAAGCGCCTGGTCGAGCACCGGAAGGACGTGGTCATCCTGCTCGACTCGGTCACGCGCTTGGCACGGGCCTACAACACCATCGTGCCGACGTCTGGCAAGGTCCTGTCGGGCGGTGTGGACAGCAACGCGCTGCAGCGGCCCAAGCGCTTCTTCGGCGCGGCCCGCAACATCGAAGAGGGCGGCTCGCTGACCATCGTCGCCACCGCGCTGATCGACACCGGGTCGCGCATGGACGAGGTCATCTTCGAGGAGTTCAAGGGCACGGGCAACTCCGAAATACATCTCGATCGCAAACTCGCCGATCGCCGCGTGTTCCCCTCCATCGACATTCAGAAGAGCGGCACCCGCAAGGAAGAGCTGCTCATGGCCAAAGAGGATCTGCAGCGCGTCTACGTCCTTCGTCGTGTGCTGACGCCGTTGTCATCCACCGAGGCGATGGAGCTGCTGCTGTCGAGAATGGGCAAGGCGAAGACGAATGCCGAGTTCCTGGCGGCGATGCAGAACGGCAAGTCGTAAACGTCGGTAGCGCAGGCCTTCAGGCCTGCCTACGCCAGATCGCGAAAACGACACGCCGGCATGGTACAGTCGAGGATTGACCATGGCGAAGAAGTCCTCACGTCGGCCTCCGGCGCGCGTTGACGATCGCATCGTCCGCGTCGGCCTCACGCAGATGGCGTGCGGCGACGATCCCCGCAAGAACCTCCAGCGCCAACTCCAGCTGACCGAGCGCGCCATGAAGGACGGCGCGCAGATCGTCTGCACGCAGGAGTTGTTCCGGTCACAGTACTTCTGTCAGCTCGAGGACCATCGCTTCTTCGCGCTGGCCGAGACGATTCCCGGCCCCTCCACCGACGCCTTCGCCACGCTGGCGAAGAAGCACGGTGCCGTGGTCGTCGCGTCGCTCTTCGAACGGCGCGCCGCCGGTCTCTATCACAACACCGCTGTCGTCATCGACGCGGATGGATCGCTGCTGGGCGTGTATCGCAAGATGCACATCCCCGACGACCCGCTCTACTACGAGAAGTTCTACTTCACGCCTGGCGACACCGGCTTTCGCGCATGGAAGACGAAGCACGCCACCATCGGCGTCCTGGTCTGCTGGGATCAGTGGTTCCCCGAGGGCGCTCGTCTGACCGCCATGCAGGGGGCGGAGTTGCTCTTCTACCCCACCGCCATCGGCTGGCACCAGGCGGAGAAGAAGCAGTTCGGGCGCGCGCAGCACGAGTCCTGGGAGCTGATCCAGCGCAGTCATGCGGTCGCCAACGGCTGCTTCGTGTGCGCGCCCAATCGGGTCGGCCGCGAGATCATCCGCGGCGCCGACGGCAAGCCCGTTGACGAGAACGGCATCGAGTTCTGGGGACAGTCGTTCGTCGCCTCGCCTGACGGGCAGGTCGCCTCGCGCGCGGCGGTGGATCGCGAGCAGGTGCTGGTCGTCGATTGCGATCTCAAGCGCGTGGAGTTCAGTCGAACCCACTGGCCGTTCCTCCGCGATCGGCGCATCGACGCGTACGGCGACCTCACGAAACGGTATTCCGCGTAATGCCGACGCCGGCGGAGCTCGGGTTCTCGTTTCCGCCCGAGTGGCAGCGCCACGCCTGCACCTGGATCAGTTGGCCGCGGCCCGAGGGGATCTCGTTTCCCGAGCGGTATCACGAGTCCATCGAGGACGTGATTCGTGCGATCAAAACGATCGCACGCTTCGAGCCGGTGCATCTCAACGTGCCCAACGGCAACTACGAGCGCATCGTGCGGGATGTGCTCGACGTCCGCGGCGTGCCGCTCGGCCGCATCCGGTTCCATCACGTGCCGACGAACGAGAACTGGACGCGCGATCACGGCCCGGCGTTCGTCCAGCGTCGGCGACGTGGGCGGGTCGAGACCGCGATCGTCGACTGG
This sequence comes from Vicinamibacterales bacterium, assembly GCA_036732565.1. GTDB lineage: Bacteria > Acidobacteriota > Vicinamibacteria > Vicinamibacterales > UBA2999 > JAIVJN01. Next base: position 4,208 of record DAINCF010000393.1, on the reverse strand, counting down.
GGGTTCAACGCCTGGGGCGGTAAGTACCCTCCGTACGATGCCGACGATGCGGTGCCGACGACGTTGGCGAAGGAGCTCGGCATGCGCGTGTTCGCCCCTGGCATCGTCATGGAAGGCGGCGCGGTCGACTTCAACGGCGCGGGCACGGTGCTGACCACGACGGCGTGCCTGCTGAACAAGAATCGGAACCCCGGCTTGTCACGCGCCAAGATCGAGAGCCGCTTGAAGGCGTACTACGGCCAGACGCACGTCGTCTGGCTCGGCGATGGCATCGAGGGCGATGACACCGACGGTCACATCGACGACCTGGCGCGGTTCGTCGACGAGCGGACGGTCGTGATCGGCATCGAGTCCAATCGACGCGATCCCAACTATGAGGTGCTGTGCGAGGCTCGGGCGCGGCTGTCGCGCGCCCGCGATCAATCGGGCCGTCCGTTCGACGTCGTCGAGATCCCCATGCCCCGGCCGGTCGTTTACGAGAAGCAGCGGCTGCCCGCGACGTACATGAACTTCTACTTCGTCAACGGCGCCTTGCTGGTGCCGACGTTCGGTCAGCCGGCGCGGGATCGTCAGGCATTGTCGGCGCTGCAGCACGTTGTGCCAGGTCGCAAAGTCGTCGGCCTCGACTGCCGCGCCCTGATCTGGGGCCTGGGCGCGATCCACTGTCTGACGCAGCAACAACCACAATAGGCGGGGTCAGCGCCTCACTCCTGCCCATGAGGGGTCAGCCCCCTTCAAGGAATTTGCGGACCTGTGGAAAACTCGCGGGGATGGGTCAGCCGCCGTTTCAATTCATCGCCGGCAGCCTCGCGCTCGATTTCACCAATACCGTCGGCGACCGGCTCGCTGAGGGAATGCCTCGCGACTACTTTCGGTCGATGGCCGATGTGATCGATTGGGGCGAGGCGGCTGGTGTCGAGCCGTTCCTGGCGCTGGGTCGTGGCGCCCGCACGGCCCGCGTTCGCGAGAGCGATCTGACGCGAGTCCGCACGGTCCGCGAGCGTCTCTACCGGATCTTCACGGCGCGCGTCGAGGGACGGACGCCCGTGGCGACCGATCTCGAAGCGCTGAACGCGTCCATTCACCAGGCCCGTCGCCGACAGCACATCGCGCGAACGGCCCACGGCTTCACCTGGGAATGGGATGCATCGGTCGCTCCGCTCGACCGCGCGCTCGGCCTCATCGCCCTCGACGCCGCCACGCTGCTGACGTCCCCTCGGCAGGCCCACATCAGGCGCTGCCACGACAACCGCTGCGGCTGGCTGTTCGTCGACGAGTCGCGCGGCGGCCGACGGCGGTGGTGCAGCATGGCGGACTGCGGCAATCGCAACAAGGCTCGGCGCCACTACGAGCGTCAGCGCAGGTAGCGCGTTCTGAAAACAGTACTAGCACAGGGCGTCAGGCCTGCCAGGCACCGTTGCGAGGCTCGCGTTGTGACAGGCCCGAAGGCCCAGCGCTACGTACGATCTCGCGGCGCGCTCCAGCGGGGCCGCTTGACAGGTCTTGCTCACCCCTCCAAAATCCGCTCAACGGCTCCTGGATTGGAGGATTTTCCATGTTGCGCGTGGTAGCTCGCATTTTGACTCTGGCACTGCTGTGCCCGCTGATCGTGCAGGCGCAGGCACAAGCACCCGCGGCGAAGGTCGCTGAACGGACGAGCGGCCTGCAACGTGCCGACGGCTTCGTCCCGTTCTACTGGGACGCGGCGCGCGGGCGCGTGCTGGTCGAAGTCCCGGTGTTTGGCCAGGACGTGCTCTATTACGTGTCCGCCGCCACCGGCGCCGGCTCGGTCGAGCTCCCGTTCGATCGCGGCATCCAGCGCGACAGCGTCATCCGGTTCGAACGCTCCGGGCCACGCGTGTTCGTCGTCGAGCAGAACCTCGGCTACCGCGCGATCGGCGGCCACGCCGCGCTCGTCGAAGGCGTGCGGGATTCATTCGCGTCATCGGTCCTCGCGGCGCTGCCGGTCGAAGCCGACGAAGCGGGACGCGTGCTCGTCGATGCCACGCCGCTGTTCATGCGCGACGCCGCCGATGTCGAGAGTCGCCTGCGCCGCGCCAATCAAGGGACGTTCCGCTTCGAGGCCGCGCGCAGCGGATTCTATCCGGCGCGGATGAAGGCGTTTCCGGAGAACACGGAGATCGAGGTCGTCTCGACGTTTGCCGCCGACAACCCCGGGCTGCTCGTGAACAACGTCACCCCCGACGGCCGCGCGTTCACGCTGCGCATCCACCACTCGTTCTTGAAGGCGCCCGAGGGCTACACGCCCCGGCCGGCCGACCCGCGCATCGGCGTCAGCAGCCTCAGCTTCCGCGACTACGCCAAGCCGTTCAACGAGGGCACGCCGGTCGAGTGGGCGACGCGGTGGCGGCTGGAGAAGAAGGATCCGACCGCCGCCGTGAGCGAGCCGAAAACGCCCATCGTGTTCTATCTCGATCCGGCGATTCCGGAGCCGGTTCGAACGGCGATGCGCGAAGGCACGCTGTGGTGGAACAAGGCGTTCGAGGCCGCGGGCTTCAAGAACGCCGTCCAGTCCAAGGACCCGACACCCGACATGGACCCGATGGACATCCGCTATGCCTGGGTCCTCTGGATCAATCGCGACGAGCGCGGCTTCTCGAGCGGCGGAACCTACCGTGACCCGCGCACCGGCGAGATTCTCGGCTCCAAGACACGGATGGATTCGCATCGCATCCGCACGATCGGCAACTACTGGGAGAGCTACACACCCACGACCGACGCGGACGAGTGCGGGATGGTGCTGCCCGTGCCCGATTACCTGCTCGAGATGACGGCGCAGCCCGGCGCGATGCCCGATGCGGAGCGGGACATGGTCCTGCTGCGCCAGTCGCTCCTCACGGCCCACGAGCTCGGCCACGCGCTCGGTTTCGGACACAACTTCTCCTCGAGCCTGAACAACCGCGCGTCGGTGATGGAGTATCCGACGCCGCGCGTGAAGGTCGTCGGCAATCGCCTGGATCTGAGCGAATCGTTCCAGACCAGCACCGGCGACTACGACGCCTTCATGGCGCGCTACAACTACACCGAATTCCCCGCGGCCAAGGAGCGCGACGGGCTGGAAGGCATCATCCGCGACATGCGCGCCAAGGGCATTCTCTTCGTCCCATCGACCGATCCGCGGTGGACCTGGTACGACGACCGCGCGACGCCGACCGAGTACCTGAAGGAGACGGTCGCGGCGCGAAAGATCATGCTCGGGAGCTACGGTCCTGGCGTGATCCGTCAAGGCGAGCCGATCGGCGCGCTGCGCGACATGCGCTTGTGGATGACCTACCTGCATCACCGCTGGGCGATCGAGTCGGGCATGCAGTACGTCGGCGGCATGTACCACAACATCGTCGTCAAGGGCGAATCGCTGGCACCGACGGAGATCGTCCCTGCCGCACTGCAACGTGAGGTGCTGAGCTTGCTGATGGACGCTGTCGAGCCGGCCAATTTGACGCTGCCCGACTCGCTGCTGACGCAGCTCACACCGCATCCAGGCGAGAACCTGGAAGACCTCTCCGAAAACTACGCCTTCGATCACTTGCGCGCCGCGCGCATTCTGTCTGCCATGGTGCTGGAGCCCTTGCTGGATCCGGCTCGCGCGGCGCGACTCGTCGCCTTCGCCGATCGACAGCCGGGCGCGCTCTCACTGCCCGACGTGGTGCAGGCGATGCTCGCGAAGACGTGGCAGGCGACGCGTGACGGGGACGCGCGTCATCGATCGCTGCGACGCGTCACGCAGCGGGCGGCGCTGGACTCGATGATGATCCTGGGCGGCAACGCCAACACGACGCCCGAGGCTCGGGCCTACATCCTCGACCAGGTTGCCAAGCTCGGCGACGCGCTGAAATCACGCAAAGACGAGGATCCCCTCACCGATGCGCACTTCCGGCAAGCGGAGCGCGACATCGCCCGGTATCTCGAGAATCCCGCGGAGAACGCGCCAAAGTCGGCATCCGTTGTCTGGGGTGGTCGTCCGCGCTCGCGATATCCGCTCCACCCCGGCCCACCGCTCGGCGGACGATAGCTCATTCGTCGCGGAGCGCACGTACCGGCTCCACTCGGCTGGCTCTCGATGCTGGGAGCCAGCCGGCGACCAGCGCCACGGAGCCGAGCACGATCGTCACCGCCACGAGCGTGAGCGGATCGGTCGCCTGCACTTCGAACAGCGCACGGCGCATCGCACCGCTCAGCGCCACCGC
>DAINCF010000392.1:0-6810 GCA_036732565.1 Vicinamibacterales bacterium | reverse complement strand
GGGGGGCTTGGGGGGCTTGGGGGGCTTGGGGGGCTTGGGGGCCTGAGGCTACTGCTTCTCCACCGGCTCGCCTCGGCGGATCCAGTCGTTCCAGCCGCCGGTGAGCGCCTTCACATCCTTCACACCGGCCTGGATGAGATCCAGGGCCGCCCGCGCGGCGGTGGTCTCGTTGGTGCACGCGCAGTACGTCACGATCGGACGCGCTTCCTTGACGTAGTCAGGCGCGCGCTGCGGCATGTCCACGTAGTCGATGTTGATGGCACCGGGCACATGACCGGCTTCGAACGCGGATGCGTCGCGAACGTCGATGACCAGCACGCCCTTCTTGTCCATGAGCGCCTTGAGCTCGTCGATCGAGATGCGCGGAACGTTGCGCATCGCTTGAGCCCATGCCGATCTCGCGCCACCCACGAACGTGATCACCGAGAAGACAAATGTGCGTCGCGTCATGTTCGCCTCACCGATTCAACCACGAAGACCACGAAGAAGGATAGCCACGAAGGCACGAAGAACACGAGGAATTCACTAGCCACCAGGACACCAAGCCCTTTCGTAATCTTCGTGTCTCTGTGGCTAACCGTGATCGTCATTTGATCTTGCTTCCAAGCCACGCCTCGCGGAACGACTTCTGCTCCGCAGACAGCGTGCCGCCGCTCTCCTCCACGGCCACGATCTCGATGCGTGGATCTTCTTCCAGCAGCAGGCTGCCATCGACCGTCTCGCCACCGCGCCGCACGAATCGAAGCTTCACCTGATCGCCTGGCTTGTGCTTGGCCAGCACTGCATCCAGCGCCTGCTGGTTCGGCAGCGACGCGTCGTCCACCGTGACGATCTGATCGTCCTGCTCGACGCCGGCCTTGTAGAGCGGGGAATCGAAGGCCACGAGGCTGGTAACGCGCCCGCCGCCGCCGCCGGTGAAGGACAACGTCGCGCCTCCGACGCTCGCCTTGCCTGCCGCGCGAGGCCGCACGATGAAGCCGGCGCGTCCCAGCAATCGCGCGTAGTCCGGCACTTCGTGCCCCACGATGTAACGCGTGAAGAAGTCCGCGGCAAACGCCTGGTTCGATGCGACCTCCCCAAGTCGCTTCTGCAGATCGTCCATCGTGTAAGGGGTTGCAACCAGGCCAGGCTCTTTCTGTCCCGGCGCGCCGTACTTCGTCCACAGCGTTCGCATGAACTGATCGAGTGTCACCCGGCCGCCGCTCTGATCGCGCAAGGACAGGTCCAGTCCCAAGGCGATGCCCGATCCCCAGGTGTAATAGGAGATGAACGTATTGGGCCACGCCGTGCGATCGATCGAAGCGGCGGCGTCCACGAACGGCGCAAGGCGGCTCATGTCGTCCGCCGATCGAATGCGACGTCCAGGGCTCTGGGTCACGGTGTTGATCACGCGTGCGAGCTCGGCGAGCGTGTCCTCCAGCGGCTGCAAGCCGGCGCGATGGATCACGAGGTTGTCGTAGTAGCTCGTGAAGCCTTCACCCAGCCACAGCTCGCCCGAGACGTCCGCCTCCTCGAAGTCGAACGGCTCCAACGCGCGCGCGCGGATGCGCTCCATGTTCCAGCAGTGAAACAACTCGTGCGCCACCGTGCCGAGAATGCCGCTGCGCTGCGCGGGATTCCGGAGCGCACCGTTCGACGACAGCACCGTGCTATTGCGGTGCTCCATGCCATCGCCGTTCGCCCACGGCAGGTAGTCGGACAGAAACGTGTAGAAGCCGGGCTCGAATCGCGGGAATTCGCCGAAGATCTGGAGCTCTTCGCGAGCGATGCGCTGCACGTCCCGTGCGAATGCGTCGGCGTCGGCGTCGGTGCCATCGTGGTGCAGCGCGATCCGGAACGTGGCCGGTCCCGTGCTGCTCTCCACCGCGAACGTGCGGAGCACGTAAGCGCTCAGCTCGGTCGGGCTGTCCATCAAATACTGAAAGTTCGGCGCCGTGAACGTCTGCGGATCGCTCGTCGGCATGAGCTGGGTGGCCACCTTCCAATTGCGACCGGCGGGCAGCTCGAACGTCACCCGCGCCTCGCGCGGCTGCAGTCCCCGCGCCCACATCAGCGCCGCCGGCATATTGATGTGCGCGTGCGCGGCGTCGACGCTCAAATAGGTCCCATCCGTGCGATCGCCATACACGCGGTACGTGACGATGACGGTCCCGTTGTGGCCGTCGATGTCCCATTGATGCAGGTTCGGCCGAGTCGGCGTCAGCGCCGTGCCGTTGCCGTCGCGAGCCTGCACGTCGAAGACGTTCTTGGCGAACTCGTGCAGCGCATAGCGCCCGGGTGACGTCCGGCTCATCCGGACCTGCAGCGGCCCCGGCGGTACGTTCGGGAACGTGACCTCGACCTGCATCCAGCGATGCTCGGGCGCCGGAAACGACACGCGATACGAGATTGGGGCCTCCACGGCCTGCGCGCGCAGCGATGCCGCACACAGCAGGACCACCCCAACCACCACTATCCACACGCGAAACACGCGATGCATCATCGGTTGACACCTTGACGGGAGTCGGCCGTCGGCAGTCCTGTATACACTCCCGACTGCCGACCCCCGACTGCCGTCTGAATCCGCATGTTACGATACCGCCCACCGCGGAGGTCCCATGCCGTATCGCGCGGTCGCCCTCTTTTTCGCCGCCCTCGCCTTCACCGCGCCCGCCACCGCGCAGGATTCAAAGCGCGGGATGACGCCCGCCGACCAGTTCGCCTTGCAAGACGTCGGCGAGATTCGCATCTCCCCAGACGGCACGACCATCGTCTACACGCTGTCGACCACCGACCTCGAGGCCAATCGAATCGCGACCCGGGTGATGAAGATCGCAGCCACCGGCGGAGCCACGACCGAGCTCTCCGGCGTGCCGCCCGGGGCCGCGAATATCCGTTGGTCGCCCGACTCGACGCGCCTGGCGTTCTTCGCGTCACGCGATGGCAAGTCCGCCCTGTGGACGTATCAGATGGCGTCCGGCACGCTGACGCGCGTGAGCGACTACGATCGCTCGAACCGTTTCGTGTCGAAGGCGGGAAACGCACTAGCGTGGTCGCCGGATGGCGCACAGATCGCGTTCGCCGGAACGCTGGAGCCCCCGCCCGCCGCCGCCGACCCGCTCATCGTCACTCGACTGCAGTACAAGACGCGCACCGCGTTCTCCGACGATCGCCAGACGCAGATCTACGTCGTGAGCGCCAAGGGTGGCACACCCAAGCCGTTGACGCGCGGGGAGACCGATCATCACTCCATCGATTGGACCGCCGGCCCTGACGTCGTCTTCTTGAAGAATCCCGAATCCGATCCTGACGCCATCCACAACTACGACATCTACGCCGTCGAGGCCACGACCGGACGCGAGCGTCGTCTGACGACCACCCCAGGCGTGGAAATGGATCCGCGGATTTCACCGGACGGTCGCTTGATCGCGTACACCGCCACGACCAGACCGGTGACGACGATCGATAGCGTGGCGGAGGATGCGCATTTGTGGGTGATGGCGCATCATGGCGGCGACGCGCGCGAGGTGAATCGCGCGCTCGATCGACGCACCTCATCGCCGGAGTGGGCCCCTGACAGTCGCGCCGTGTTCTACCTGGCGGCCGATCGCGGCAAGACCGTGATGTACCGCGTGCCGGCGCTGGGCGGTGTGTCGACGGCAGTGGTGGATCGGAAGGCACAAGTCGGTCCGTACTCGGTCGCAAAGGACGGTCTGCTCGCACTGGGGATCACGGATGCCTCCATGCCGCGCGAGCTGTTCCGCCTGCGACCAGACGGCGCGCCCGAGCCGCTGACATGGCACAACACCGCGGCGTTGAAGCAGTGGCGCCTGGTGACGCCCGAGGCCGTGACGTTCCGCAGCTTCGATGGCCTCGAGGTCGAAGGGTGGTACTACCCGGCGCTTCAGCCCGGGGCCCCCGACGCGCGGACTATGCGCGGTGGGGTGGAGCCCGGGGCCCCCGCCGCGCGGAGTGTCCGCGGTGGGGTGGAGCCGAACGGCGTGAAGGCACCGCCCGCAAGCACGCCCTTGATTCTGTCGATTCACGGCGGGCCGCATGGGATGTACGGCTACGGCTTCAACGCGGGCTTTCAGATCAACGCAGCGCACGGCTACGCGACCCTCACCCTCAACCCGCGCGGCAGCTCGGGCTATGGGCAAGCCTTTGCCGACGGCTGCGTGCTCAATTGGGGCGGCGCCGACTACAAGGACTTGATGGCGGGCGTCGATCATGTGCTCAAGACGAAGCAGGAGATCGACGGTCAGCGACTCGGCGTCATGGGCGGCAGCTACGGCGGATTCATGACCAACTGGGTGATCACGCAGACCACGCGCTTCAAGGCCGCGGTGTCATCCGCGAGCGTGTCGAACCTGATCAGCTTCTACGCTACTTCGCTCTATCAGGATCTCGTCCACGCCGAGTTCGACGGCTTCCCGTGGGACGGCAACTACGAGCTCCTGTGGAAGTGGTCGCCGCTGGCGCATGTCGCGAAGGCCGCGACGCCCACGCTCTTCGTCCACGGCGAGCTGGACAACGACGTGCACATCACGCAAGCGGAAGAGATGTTCACGGCGCTGCGCCGCCGCGGCGTCGAGGCCGCGTTCGCGCGCTATCCGCGCGAGGGCCACGGTTTCAGGGAGCCGAAGCACAACCTGGATCGTACCGAGCGCACGCTCGCATGGTTCGATCGCTTCTTGATGGGCGGACGGGTGTCGCAACCCTGACATTCTGACGAGTTGCCACCAAGACACGGAGGACACAAGAGACGTGCTAGGCACCAAGGATTCTTTTCAAACCTACAATTCTTGGTGCTCTTTGTGTCTTGGTGGCCAAACTCCTTGATGTTCCTGGTGTCTTGGTGGCCAAACGTCTCGGTTTCCTTGTGTCTTGGTAGCGAATCGTCCTTACGTCCCTAATTTCTCGTACTCGCGCTTGGCTTCCATCAGCAGCGGCAGATCCTCGTCTGCGTCCTTGAAGTGTTCGAACGCCGCTTGGTAGCTTGCTCGGGCGGCGTCGCGATCGCCTGCGCCGGCCTGCGCTCTCGCCAACAGCAGCCGTGCGACCGGGAGGACTGAATCCAGGCCGCTCTGCCGGCGGTACGTCAGCACCTCCTCGAAAGCCCCCCGCGCCTCCTGCCATCGATTCAAGCGCAACGCGGCAAGGCCGGCGATGAAGCCACAGCGGACGGTCTTGAGGCGCACGGGCACGGACGACGCCGTGGCATACGCCTCCTGATAGCGGCCCTCCGCGACGAGCGCCATCGCACGCAGGGTGGTCTCCTGATCGGGAAGATCTTCCGGGGTCGAGATCTCTTTCGCTTGGGCAAGCGCGCGAGGCAGCCAGGTTTGCGCCAGCTTGCCGTCGCTCAGCGCAAACGACAGGCCGATCAGATCGTCACTGACGCTCGCCGCTTGCAGCAGCTTCCGGCGCTCCGCCGACGCGAGCTGACGACGGGCGGCATCGGTCCGACCCCACATGGCATTCGCGATGGCCATGCCGATGGCGCCCTGCGCCGCGAATTCGAGGCTCTGCGTGCGCTCCATCGCCACCAGCCACTGTTCGTTGAAGGATTCCGCTTCGCGCAGCCGGCCGCGATAGGCGGCCGCGAACGCCTGCATCCCGAGCATGCCGGCGGCGTCGCGCCGCCCGGCGACGGCTGCCACTTGCGCGTCGGCCAACGCCCGATCGCCCGTGAGCGTCGCGATGGTGAACAGCCCGATGCGTGTCGGCGTCCCATCTCGCAGCGTGAGCGTGTGGTCGAAGGTCTTGCGGGCCTCGGCGTAATCCCCGAGGTCGACATACGCGTAGCCGAGGTTGAACGGGCCCAACGGTTCGTCGGGTGCAATCCGGATCGACTCCTTCAGCTCGGCGATCGCTTCGTCGGTGCGACCCGACTCCTTGTAGAGCAGGCCGAGGTTGGTGCGACCCGCGTGATCGTTCGGATAGGTGGCATTGAGCAGGAGGTAGGTATCGATCGCCTTCTGAATATCGCCGGCCACGCTGGAGTAGAAGCGAGCCTCGATATACAGGCGCTCGCGCTCGCTGGCGCGCTCGCGCAGGTCGAACGCGCGTTGCGTCGCCTCGACCGACTCCTTGCGGTTGCCGACGTTACTCAACACCGTCCCAAGACGCGCATGCGCGAGCGCGAATTCGGGATCGAGATCGATCGCGCGTCGGAAGAACGGGATCGACTCGAAGTCGCCCTGCGTGCGGCGGGTGGACATGCCCTGGCTGTACGCCTTGAGCGCCTCGAGCGATCCGGTCGTGGCCTCTTCGATCCGCGCGCCGTACTTCTGAATCGATGGCAGCGACTCGCCCAGCCGCTCGCGCAAGCGCGCGGCGGCCTCGCCAAGCTCCTTGAGCACACCCTCCTTGCTCCCGGCCTGCACCTGCTCCTCGCCCAGGATGTCGCCGGTGACACAGTCCTGCGCGTTGAGCGTGATGACGTAGCTCGAGCCGAGCCCGGTGATCGATCCGGCGAGCAAGGCCTTCCCGCCGACCCGCTGACACAGATCGCGGCCGATCTCGGCGGTGACCTTCGCCATCGGCTCCTGCCCCATCAGCCGCAGCGTCGCCTGCACCTGCTGCTCGGGCAGCAGGTTGAGGAACGGTGACTGACGAAGCTGCAGGGCGAGCGCCTCGGCCATGGTGTCGTCGAACATCATGTCGCCGGTGCGGTTGACGAAGTCCGCCAGCACCACCGTGTCGCGGGCGGTCAACGCGGGCGTACGCGTCGACTGCCACAGCAACACGCCGCCCACCACGGCAAGCGTCACCAGAGGCGCGCCAAACAGCCAGACCAGCCGGCGTACCGATCTCCCGGGACTCGGC
>DAINCF010000391.1:0-6815 GCA_036732565.1 Vicinamibacterales bacterium | reverse complement strand
CGAGCTGTGGCAGACCGGTCAGCGGCGCGCCCGCATTCGCGACCACAAGCCGCCAGCGTAACGCCGGGTCCGGTTCAGACAGCGAGGCGACGAGCTCCCCGAGAGCGGGACCGACGGACCCGGCGGCCTGGTCCTCGGCCACCACACCGACCACGAGGTCGAGGGTGACGCGTTCGCTGTCAGGCGCTACGGCGCTGGAGCTCGAACCAGTAGTAGCCATACCCTCCGAGCGTCAGTTGATAGGGTGCCGTGCCGATCGGCGGAAACGTCGTGTACCCGAGCATCTCGATCGGCACGGCGCCGGCAAAGGCCGACAGATCGAGGGCAACAGGCTGCGCGAAATGCGAGAGGTTCGAGACGCAGAGAATGAGGTCGTGCTCATGCTCTCGTACGTGCGCGACGATCCGCCGGTTGTCCGGTTCCAGGAACTGGATCGTACCGCGCCCGAAGACGCGAAACAGCTTGCGCAGGCCGACCATGTTCCGCATCCAGTGGAGCAGCGACGCCGCGTCATCCTGTTGCGCGGCGACGTTTACCGCCTGGTATGAGTACACGGGATCGGTGATCAGAGGGCTGTAGAGTTGTTCCGGCTTCGCCGTCGAGAAGCCGGCGTTGCGATCGGCGCTCCATTGCATCGGTGTTCGCACACCGTTGCGGTCGCCGAGCTGAAGATTGTCGCCCATGCCGATCTCGTCGCCGTAGTAGATGATCGGCGTGCCTGGCAGCGAGAAGAGCAGCGCAGTCATCAGCTCGATGCGTCGGCGATCGTTGCCGAGCAATGGGGCCAGCCGACGACGGATGCCGAGATTGAGACGCGCTTCGGGATCGGCCGTGTACGCCAGGTACATGTAGTCACGCTCTTCCTCGGTGACCATCTCGAGCGTCAGCTCATCGTGATTGCGAAGGAAGAGGGCCCACTGACACGTCTCGGGGATTGGAGGCGTGCGCGCGAGCACATCCGTGATGGGGAAGCGATCCTCCTGGTGAATGGCCATGAACAGGCGAGGCATCAAGGGGAAGTGATAGGCCATGTGGCACTCGTCGCCCTGCCCGAAGTACTCGCGGACGTCCGCCGGCCATTGGTTGGCTTCGGCCAGGAGCATGCGGTTCGGGTAGTGGGCGTCGATGTGCTGTCGGAGGGTCCTGATCACCGCGTGGGTCTCGGGCAGGTTCTCGCAGGACGTCCCCTCGCGCTCCACCAGATAGGGGACGGCATCGAGCCGCAGGCCATCGACACCCATACCCAGCCAGAAGTCGACCACGTCGAGGATGGCCCGCAGAACCGCAGGGTTGTCGTAGTTGAGATCCGGCTGGTGCGAGAAAAAGCGGTGCCAGTAATACGCGCGCGCCTCGGGATCCCAGCTCCAATTCGAGCGCTCGGTGTCGAGGAAGATGATGCGTGCCTGCGCGTAGCGCTGGTCCGAATCGCTCCATACGTAGAAATCCCGCTCGATTGAGCCTGGGGGAGCGTGGCGAGCCCGCTCGAACCAGGCGTGGCGATCCGACGTGTGATTGAGCGCCAGCTCGATGATCACCCGCATGCCGCGCTGGTGGGCGGCGTCGAGGAAGGTCTGGAAGTCTTCCAGTGAGCCGTAGTTCGGGTGAATCGCTCGATAGTCCGCGACGTCGTACCCGTCGTCTTTCAGCGGCGAGGCGAAGAAGGGCAGGAGCCACAGACAGGTGACGCCCAGGGACTCGATGTAGTCGAGCTGCGCGATCAGCCCGTTGAAATCACCGATGCCATCGCCGTTGCCGTCACAGAACGACTTGACGTGCAGCTGATAGATGATGGCGTCCTTGTACCAGAGGAGATCGCCCGCGATGCGATCGGGCGTCATCGGCGTGGGGTCCACATAAGCTCATCGGGAACGGTCGGCGGCTCGCCGTCGCTCCCCGTCTTAGGTCCGAGCATCGTGAATTCCCTCATCCCCGTCAACCTGCTACACTCCCGGTCAGCCGATGCAAACCATTACATCACCCAAGATCTGGGATGTCGTCATCGTCGGCTCGGGTGCCGGCGGCGGCGTCGCTGCGAAAGTGCTCACCGAGGCTGGGGCCGACGTACTCATGCTCGAGGCCGGCCCGTTTTACGACCAGCTGAAGCATGGCCGGATGATGGCGTGGTCGTACGACTCGCCGCGCCGCGGTGCGCCCACGGAGCGCCCGTTCGGCGAATTCGATGCCGCCTGGGGTGGCTGGGAGATCGACGGCGAACCCTACACGACGGGGCCCGACTCGAGATTCGACTGGTTTCGCGCTCGCATGCTGGGCGGTCGTACCAACCACTGGGGCAGGATTTCGTTGCGATGGGGCCCCGACGATTTCCGCCGCCGCAGTCTCGATGGCCTTGGCGACGACTGGCCGATCACCTACGAGGACATGCGGCCGTACTACGACACGCTGGATCGGTTCGTTGGCATCTACGGCTACAACCACGCCGCAGAGACGGGACTGAAGAACGAGCCGGACGGCGTCTTCCTGCCGCCGCCCCTGCCCCGCGCGCATGAAGTGCTCGTCAAGGCGGCCTCCGACGCGCTGAACATCACGTGTGTGCCGGCGCGGAAGTCGATTCTCACGCGCCCGCACAACGGGCGGGCCGCCTGTCACTACTGCGGCAACTGCGGGCGCGGGTGCTCGACCGCCTCGAACTTCCAGACGCCCACCGTGTTCCTGCCGCCGGCGCAGAAGACGGGTCGCCTCACGATTCGCACGGGAGCGATGGCGCGCGAGGTGACCAGCGACGCCGAGGGGCGCGCCACGGGGATCTCGTTCGTCGACACCACGAGCGGCCTCGAAGAAACCGCACGCGCGCGGGTCGTCGTGCTCGCCGCGAGCGCGTGCGAGTCGGCGCGCCTGCTGCTCAACTCGAAGTCCGCGCGTTTTCCCAACGGGCTCGCCAACGGCAGCGGCGTGGTCGGGCGCTATCTGACCGATTCCACCGGCACGAGCCTCACCGGGTTCATCCCGAAGATGGTCGGCATGCCGCCGTACAACTCCGATGGCGCGGGCGGGATGCACGTCTACATGCCGTGGTGGATCGACAACAAGACCCTCGACTTCCCGCGCGGCTACCACATCGAGGTTGGCGGTGGACGCCGCATGCCCAGCTTCGGGTTCATGCAGGAGATCGAGCGGCATCCTGGCTCGTCTGGTGGTGGGTACGGCAAGTCGCTGAAGGACGAATACCGGCGGCTGTACGGCGCCGTCGTGTCCTTCGAGGGGCGCGGGGAGATGATTCCCAACAAGGAGTCGTACTGCGAGATCGATCCGGATGTGGTGGACAAGTGGGGCGTCCCGGTGCTGCGCTTTCATTGGAAGTGGTCGGATCACGAGCGCAAGCAGTCGCGGCACATGCGCGACACGTTCCGCGCGCTGATCAAGCAGATGGGTGGTGAGCCGTTTCCGCTGAAGCCCGATCAGGAAGACGACGAGGGGCTCGAAACCGGCGGGCGGATCATCCACGAGGCGGGCGTGACACGCATGGGTGCCGACCCGCGCTCGTCTTGTCTCAACGGCAACTGCCAGGCGCACGAAGTGAAGAACCTCTTCGTCTGCGACGGCGGCCCCTTCGTGTCGCAGGCTGACAAGAACCTGACCTGGACGATCATGGCGCTGGCGTGGCGGACGTGTGATTACATCGTGCAGCAGAGGAAGGAATTACAAATCTAATGGTCGGCCGGCCTGAAGGCCGGCCGCTACACGTAAACCACATCTACACGTAAACCACTTGTAGAGGCCGCCCTTCAGGGCGGCCGAATCGGACACAGATGACCGATCATCCTGATTCGATAAGTCGTCGACGGATCTTGCAGTCACTCGCGGCGGCGCCGGCCGCGGCGATGTTCGTCTGGACCGAGGCGGAGGCGCAGCAGGCGGGGCAGCGCGCCCAGGACGCTCGTCGCGTCGCGTCGGAGACCAGCGAACCGTTTCGGCCGCAGTTCTTCACGGCCGACGAGCTCGCGATGCTCACTCTCCTGGTGAACATCATCATTCCCGCGGACGAGCGCTCGGGAAGCGCCTCGGACGCCGGCGTGCCGGAGTTCATCGACTTCATGATGATCGATCAACCGAAGCGGCAGATCGCGATGCGCGGCGGCTTGCGCTGGCTCGATCACGAATGCCGGGATCGCTTCGGCCGGACGTTCCGCGACTGCGCCGAGTCAGAGCGATCGGCCGTTCTCGACGACATCGCCTGGCCGGCGCGCGCCCGCCCGGAGTTGAGCCATGGCGTGGAGTTCTTCTGCACTGTACGCGATCTGACCGCGGCCGGGTTCTTCAGCAGCAAGATGGGCATGGAGGACCTGCAGTACATGGGCAACAAGATGGGCAAGTGGGAGGGCGCGCCGAAGGCCGCGCTCGATCATCTCGGCGTGACCGAGACGGCCGCGAGCGTTGCACGGTGGTACAAAGCGGAAGAGTAGGCCACCTGACCGGCTGCTCGGAAGTCTGAGCTCGTGATACCATCCCGTTTGCCTTGGGTGCCCACGAGGGCATAACGGGGAAGCCGGTGCAAATCCGGCGCGGTCCCGCCACTGTGAGTGAAGTGACGCCGCTTCGATGACCACTCGGCCGAAAGGCCGGGGAAGGTGAAGCGGCTCGCGTATCAAACCGCAAGGTTCGATGCGCGCGCTTCCGAGCCAGGAGACCTACCCAGGGGTTCTGCGGTCGACTTTCTGCGACGACAGAGAGTGTGCACTGGAACCTCCGGCCTCAGCCGTCATTCCAACACACCTCATCGCCCACGCTGGTCTGCCGCTTCGCACGCGGAGGCACCATGATGAGGGGCGGCACCCTGCGCTCTGCATCCAGGCTGATGACGGCGTTGCTCGTGCTCGGCGCGAGCAGCGTGGCGCTGGCGCAATCACGCGGCATTCCCGCCCGTATCGTCTCGACGTCACCGAGCACTACTGAAACCCTGTTTGCGCTTGATCTCGGCGATCGCGTGGTCGGCGTGTCGAGCTTCTGCCGCTATCCGCCGAGCGTCAAGACGCTGCCACGAGTTGGGACGTTCCGCAGGTCCGACGCGGAGACCATCGCTCGCCTGCGACCGGAACTGGTAATCCTTCATGCCGGGTCGATGGCCGTTCCGCATCTGGCCGCGCTCGGCATCAACACTGCGCTCGTGGAGCGAGGCGCCTTGCCGGGCGTGTTCACCCGGATCCGCGAAATCGGCAACGCGGCCGGTGTTCCCGACCGAGCGGATCGCCTTGTGGCCGACCTCACCGCCGGTCTGGCGCGCGTGCGGGCCTCAGTCGCAGGGCGCCCGCCCAGAAAAGTGCTCATCATCGTCGGCCGTCAAGCCGGAACGCTGTCGAACCTCGTTGCGGTTGGGCCGGGCTCGTATCTCCACGACGTGGCGGCCACCGCAGGGGGCGTCAACGTGCTGGCCTCCGTTCCGCTCGAGTATCCGCGGATCTCGATGGAGACGGTGATCAGACTCGCGCCGGAGGTGATCATCGACGTCGGGGAAACGGGCGAGTCGCCGGACGATGCCGAGCAGCGCCGGCAGGTGACGGAGGAACTGTGGCGGCGCCGGCACGCGGTCGGAGCGGTGCGCGCGCGCGCGGTGTATGCGACGAACGACGACGCCTTCGTGGTTGCTGGGCCTCGCATTGTCACCGTCGCGCAGCTCATGGCGGCCTGGTTTCACGGCGATCAGACGCGCTGACGGGGAATCGCCAATGACCCAGATGTTCCGATCCCGCGTGGTCCGCGCCGATGGGCGTGCGATCAACGTCGTGCAGCGACGCGCGCACCTCTCGTACTGCTTCACCGGCTGCTGCTGTGGACGGACCGAGCGCGGCTATGCGGCAGTGCCGGTTGACACCTTCAAGGACGAATGGCTCCGCCGCAGGCTGCGGAACGTCGTGCATCTCACGAAGGCCGGCTGCCTGGGCCCGTGCGCGCTGGCGAACGTGGCCAGCCTGGTGTTCGATGGCCGAGCCGTGTGGTTCCACTCCGTCAACACGCCGTGGCACGTTCGGCTCATCTACGACTACATCGAGAGCATGGTGCAGGCCGACCGCTTCGTGGCGCCACCAGTGGAACTGACCGAGTACGTATTCAATTTCTACGACTGGGACGTGCGGCCGCTCGCGGACCCTTCTCTAGTCAGGCCGCACGAGCACGCGTCCGGTCGACATCGCATCGCGTTGCTGTCGCATGCCGACACCGATCTGCTCGCACTGAGGCGCGTGCAGCCGACACTTCCGCCGGATCTCGACGTGACTGGCGTGTCGCTCGTCCGGATTCAGAGCGAGGAGCAGCTCTCCCTGGTGCTCGGCGGTTCGCTCGCCGATGTACGGGTGATCGTCGTCCGGCTCCACGGGGAGATCGAGAGTCTGCCTGGCTTCGAGCGCCTGCACTCGTGGGCGAGCGAGCGCGAGATTCCGTTGGTGGTGATCAGCGGGACGGGCGAGCCGCGCGCTGACTTCGCCCGGGCCGGCACCGTCAGCCTGGACCTCGTCGAGGCCGTCAGGACCTATCTCACACTCGGTGGAGACCGCAACCTCGGCGAGTGCCTTAAGTTCCTAGCCGATCGCCTGTTGCTGACGGGCTACGGGAGCGCGCCGCCGCTGGACGTGCCCGAGCACGGCGTGTACCTCAGAGATGTCGAGCACGCGACCCTCGACGATTGGGAGCAACGTCGTGACCCCGGGCGTCCGACGGCAGCTCTCCTCTTCTACCGAGCGCATGCGCTCAGCGGCAACGTCGCCTTCGTCGACGAGCTCGTCGATGCGCTCGACGCAGAGGGCCTGGACACGCTCGCCATCTACACCTCGAGTCTGCGGGCGCGAGAGCAGGGCACGCCCGCG
>DAINCF010000390.1:0-6840 GCA_036732565.1 Vicinamibacterales bacterium | reverse complement strand
GGCGATATCAGCCACGCGTGCGAGCCGTTCGGCGCCGGCCAGCGCCAGAGCTGTGACGCCAGCGGACACTTGCGTCCCGTTGATGAGCGCGAGCCCTTCCTTGGGCCCGAGCGCAACCGGCTCCAGTCCTGCCCGCCGGAGCGCTTCGTCACCGCTCAGCCCGTTGCCATCCTCGTCGTAGGTGTGCCCTTCGCCGATGAGCACGAGGGCCATGTGGGCCAGTGGCGCCAGATCGCCGCTGGCGCCGACCGAGCCGCGACTCGGCACGTGGGGATGGACGCCGCGATTGAGCGCGGCGACGAGCAGATCGAGCGTCTCGGGCCGGATGCCTGAGTACCCCTTGGCGAGCACGTTGGCGCGTAGCGCCATCGACGCCCGTACCGCGCGCACCGGCAGCGGCGCATCGACGCCCGCCGCATGACTGCGTAGCAGATTGACTTGCAAGCGTGCGAGGTCCTCGCGCGCGATGCGCGTCTCGGCGAACGATCCAAAGCCGGTGTTCACGCCGTACACCGCCGCGTCACCCTCCGCCTTGTCGTCGACCACGCGGCGCGCCGCCTCGACCCGTTGACGCGCGTCGGGCGCTACCGCCACGGCGGTTCGTTCATCGGCGATAGCGAGGAGTTGATCGAGGGTGAGATGCGCGCCGTCGAGGAGGACCATCGCATAGAGAATAGCGCGACGTAGGGGCGGTTCGCGAACCGCCCCTACACATGCGTGAGATATGCTGTATCTCGATGAACATCGTCGTGCTGGGCGCGCAGTGGGGTGACGAAGGCAAGGGCAAGATTGTCGACCTGCTGACGCCACACTTTTCCACCGTCGCGCGCTATCAAGGTGGCCACAACGCCGGGCACACCGTCTACGTGCGCGGCACGAAGTTCGTGCTCCACCTCATTCCGTCCGGCATCCTGCACGATGGCGTCACCTGCATCATCGGCAACGGCGTCGTCGTCGATCCACAGGCGTTGTTCAAGGAAATCGACGAGCTGGCCACGCTCGGCGTCGATGTCGGCGATCGTCTGCTCATCAGCGACAGGGCGCATCTGATTCTGCCGTACCACCGCGAGCTCGACGTCTTGAGCGAGGCGCGCCGCGGCGAGCGCAAGATCGGGACGACGTCGCGCGGCATCGGCCCGGCCTATGAAGACAAGGTCGGGCGCCGCGGCATCCGCGTCTGCGATCTGGTCGACACCAAGGCGCTGGCCGACGAAGTCCGCGAGAACGTTCACGCCCGCAATCAGATCATCAAGGAGTCCACGCTCGATTGGGAAGTGGTCTATCGGGATCTCCTGGCCCACGGCGCCAAGATGCGCCGCTGGGCGGGCGACGTGTCGCTGCACCTCGCGGAGACGATGAAGAATGGCGGCCGTGTGCTCTTCGAGGGCGCCCAGGCGACGATGCTGGACATCGATCACGGGACCTATCCGTTCGTGACGTCATCGAACGCGTCCATCGGTGGTGTCTGCACCGGGCTCGGCGTGCCGCCGCGCGCCATCGGCGGCGTGCTTGGCGTCGCCAAGGCGTACACGACGCGGGTGGGCGAGGGGCCGCTGCCGACGGAGCTGTTCGACGAGATGGCGGAGCGGCTCCGCGAGAGCGGACAGGAGTACGGCGCGTCGACCGGTCGCCCGCGCCGCTGCGGCTGGTACGACGCCGTGGTGGTTCGCTACTCGGCGCGCATCAACGGCATCGATGGCATCGCGCTGACCAAGCTCGACGTCCTCGACGGACTCGACGAAGTGTTGATCTGCACCGGCTACCGCATCGGCGATCGCATCGTCACCGAGTTTCCCGCCGACGTGCACACCGCAGCGGGGTGGCAGCCGATCTACGAAGCGCTGCCTGGTTGGAAGGTGCCGACGCGCGGCGTGCGCGTCTTCGACGAGCTGCCGGACGAAGCGCGCCGCTATATCGCGCGGCTCGAGGACGTGAGCGGCGTGCCCATCACGATCGTGTCGACCGGCTCCGATCGGGAAGAGACGATCATCCGCCCGGGTGGCATCGCAGAAACCTGGATCGGCGGCCCGCGAGTCTATCCCGCAGTCGGGTAAAGGCGGTTCGCGAACCGCCCTACGTGACCTTCATTTGCTGCGTGTGCCGGTCGATGAACCCCGCCAGGAGATCGACGTCGGGATTCTTGAACTCGATCCCGACGCGATAGCGTGGTGCGACACCCTTGGGCATCTCGAACGAGGACCACATGATGGCGCCCGCGCAGCGAATGATGCCGCGGGCATCCGAGAGCGTGACGCGCACGCGCTGATTCGGCTTCAGCACCTTGGTCGAGACGGCCTGGCCGCCGAGCACCGAGAGATCGATGAGCATCGCCGGATTGCCATCGATCAGGACCTCCACGCCTTCCGCCATGGCGACACGTCGTGCGCGCCGGGTGCCGTGTCGATCGAGCGCTACCGGCGCGCCCGCCGTGCCGATCGGCGCGCGCTCTGCTACCTCGATCGCCGTATCCTCTCGTGCGATGATGCGCAACTCGCAATCGGCGAGCGACGGGTCCGCCTTGATGCGATTGAGCAGCGCCACGCCACGCGGGCCGGCCGCAAACAGACGCTCGACCGCGATGATGCGGGGCTTGTGCCGAATGATGTGATCCAGGGCCTCGAGCGCGTCGTTCGCCGTGAACGCGTGCAACTCGGCTCCAGAGTCCAGACGATCGCGAAGGGCGGGAAGCGCTTCAACCGGCGCCACAATGACGATGCTCGAGGACACGGCATCTCCAGTGTAAACCAGGAAGGCGCTCGGCTCCGCTTCGCCGTGGCCCGCCTCCGCGCCGCGAGGCCCTAGAATGGATCTTGTGACAGACCGTGAAGCAGCGCTGCGATGCCGGGGGCTCGTCAAGCGCTACGGTGATGTTGTCGCGGTGGATGGCCTCGATCTCGAGGTGCAACGCGGCGAGTGCTTCGGCCTGCTCGGACCCAACGGCGCCGGGAAGACCACGACCATCGAAATCCTCGAGGGGCTCTCGACGCCCGATGCCGGCGAGGTCGAGGTGCTCGGCCGCAAATGGGAGAGAGATCGGACGACGCTGCGGCTGCGGCTCGGCATTCAACTGCAGGAGACGCAGCTCACCGACAAGCTCACCGTGGCCGAGACGCTGGCGATGTTTCGATCGTTCTACCCGAGCGGCCCGACCATCGACGAGCTGCTGGCGATCGTGGAGCTCGAGTCGAAGCGCGACTCGTGGGTCGTTCGGTTGTCCGGCGGACAAAAGCAGCGGCTGTCGGTCGCGTGCGCGCTCGTCGGCCGGCCCGATCTCCTGTTTCTCGATGAGCCGACGACGGGTCTCGATCCGCAGTCGCGGCGGCAGTTGTGGGAAGTCCTCGAAGCCTTTCGTCGGGGCGGCGGCACGATCCTGCTGACCACGCACTATATGGACGAGGCGCACGCGCTCTGCGATCGCGTCGGCATTGTCGATCGCGGCAAGTTGATCGCCATCGGCACCCCGGCGGAGCTGGTGGCATCGCTGGGCGCCGAGCACGTCATCGAGTTCGCCACCAACGGAGGCTACGCGCCGGTCGAGGGCGTGCTGCGCGGCCTGCCGGGTGTCTGCGACGTGCGTCACGACAACGGGACGCATGCGCTCGCGACCTCCGAGATGCATCGCACGTTGCCGGCGCTGTTGGATTACCTCAAAGGACATGGCGCGGAGCTCAGCCTGCTCACGACCCACAGTGCGACGCTCGAAGACGTCTTTGTGTCGATGACCGGGAGGCATTTGCGCGATGGTTGAGCGTGGAGGCGCGCGTCATCCGCTGGTCGAGTTGACGGCGGCGCGGTTCAAAGAATTTCTGCGCGAGCCCGAGGTCATCTTCTGGGTCTTCGCCTTTCCGGTCATCATGACCTGCTCGCTCGGCATTGCGTTTCGATCGCGCGGTCCCGAGCCGATCATCGCCGGCGTCGCCGAGGGACCAGGCAAGGAGCAGATCGTGGCGGCGCTGGAGCAAGCCGGCGGCTTCACCGTCAGGACGATTCCGACGGCGGAGATCGAGCCGGCGATTCGAACCGGCCGCGCGCCGGTCGTCGTGATCCCGGGCACGCCGCCGACGTACCGGTTCGACGAGGCACGGGCCGAGAGTCAGGTGGCGCGCCTGGCGGTCGATCGCGCATTGCAGCGAGCGGCCGGCCGTACCGATCCCTTCACGCCGGTCGAGCAGCCGGTCGACACGGTGGGCTCACGCTACATCGACTGGCTCGTGCCCGGCCTGCTCGGCATGAACATCATGAGCACGGGCTTGTGGGGCGTCGGGTTCTCGATCGTGACCGCCAGGACGCGAAAGCTCCTCAAGCGGCTGATCGCGACGCCGATGTCGCGCACCCACTACCTCGCCTCGCACGTGCTGAGTCGGCTCGCGTTCCTCGCCGCCGAGGCCATCGTACTGGTCGCCTTCGGGTGGTTCGCGTTCGGCGTCGCCGTGCACGGATCGATCGCCGCGCTCGCCTTCGTGTCGGTCCTCGGCGCCTTGTCGTTTGGCGGTCTCGCGCTGCTGATGTCCAGCCGGGCGAGGACCATCGAGGCGATCTCCGGCATCATGAACGTGGTGATGCTGCCGATGTGGGTGCTGTCGGGCGTGTTCTTCGCGTCGACGAACTTCCCCGACGTGATGCAGCCGTTCATTCAGTTGTTGCCGCTGACGGCGCTCGTCGATGCCCTCCGCGGCATCATGAACGAAGGCGCGTCGCTCGCCGGCATCTCCAGCGAGCTGGCGATCCTGGCCGGTTGGGGCGTGGTGCCGTTCCTCCTTGCCCTGAAGCTCTTTCGCTGGCAATAGCCACATGGGTTCCGCACGGTGGTTCCCCACAAGGTTCCACACGAGGGTTCCCCACGAGGGTTCCCCACAGAGGTTCGGTTCCCGCGATGGTTCTAGCAACAAACTCGCCTTCCATCGAGACGTACCGGTATTGCTGTTCCACCCGCGGCCTAACGTGCGTTCGGAACGCTGTGCGGAATCGAACCGAACTGGGGAACTCCGTTTGGAACCCTCGTGTGGTATCGAACCCACGTGGTGAACCTCGGTGCGGAACCAGCGTGAGGAACCTTCGTGTGGAACTATCGAGTCACGTCGTAGCGGAACGCGAGCCACGCCGGGCCGCAGTGATAGACACGGCCGACGTTCAGGAGGGTAGCGCCGGCATCGCGCAGCAGCGACTCGACCGTACCGCGTGGCACGGCGTGCATTTCCATCACCGGCTCCAGATCGGCCGGGGCATCGGCCTCGATGCGTGGAGGTGGTTCGACGTTGCCCACGATCACCTCTTTCTCTGCGAGGGCCGAGCCGATGTCGGCAAACCACGTGTGGCCTTCGTGAACGACGTCGCACTGCAGCAGATACCGGCCTGCTTCGCGAGGCACGGTCACTGGCAGCGTGACGCGCACGATCTGGCCGGGGTGCCACGGGACCGGTACGGCCGCGCGGCGATCGTCGCGTACGGCATGGCCATCGATCGGACGGATCCAATGATTTCCCACGTTGAGCGGATGCTCTTCGTCGGCCGTCCATGTGTGCGTGCTCACGTTGGCGATCTCGACGGTTACTGTGAGCTCGGCGTGCGACGAGGGGACCGCAGAAGCGAGGTCGAGAATCGCGACGCGTGCGCGGTAGGCGTCGGCGGGAATCGGCTTGCCGGGTACCGGATCCCTCGGGAAGAAGCCACGCTCGGATGGCAGATCGAACGACAGCACGCCGCCTGGCGCGAGGGTGCGCACGAACTCGCGGAGGTAGGCCGTTGCGTAAATCGGCTCCATGTGCTGCAGCACACGGTTCGTGTAGATGAGGTCGAAGTGCGCGTCCGGCCACCGCTCGAGGCTGGGCGCGCCATTGACGTGGTACTCGCATCGGTCGCCGTGGCGGTTGAAACCACGCGCCGCCTCGATCATCGACGGGGCGATGTCGACGCCGACGACGTGCTCGAGATGGTCGGCCAGCGCTTGCGTGAGGCGGCCGACGCCGCATCCGAAGTCGAGACCGCGCGCCCAGCGGCGGGGGAGGCCGCTCGCACGCGCCCGTGCGACGACCTCCGCGATCTCGACGCGGCCGGTCTCGAAGAACTCCGCGACGTCCCAGCGATTGCCCTTGCGCGTCGGGTCCGTGAGGATGGCCCACAGCGGATCCACCACGCCGAAGCGATCCCAGTGTCGCGTCAGCGTGTCGAAGTCCACGTCACGCCACCCCGCAGAAGCGCATGGCGGTGACCGCCAGCACACACGTCGCGATCGCGAGATCCTCGATCGGCACGAACTCGTCGACACGGTGCGCCATCCGCACGTCGCCCGGACCGAACAACACGCTTGGAATGCCTCCGTCGTTGACGAGCAGCCGCATGTCGGCGCCGTAGGTCATCCCTTCGACGGCCGGCTCCGCACCGGTGACATCGGCCATGGCCTGGACCACGCTGGTGACGATGCGATCGGTGATCGGTGTGGAGGCTGGGTTGAACTGGCTGCCCCACCACTCGACGGTCGGCGGGTGCTGACGCAACCAATGGTCCTCGCTCGCCGCGTCGGACGTCGCCTGCTCGAATTCCTGGCGTGCGCGCGCTGGATCCTCTCCGGGCGCGAGGCCATAGCGCCCTTCCGCCACGAGCAGATCCGGGACCGACGATGGCCAGTCGCCAGCGCTGATCCTGCCGATCGACAGCGCGAACGGCAGCTGCTGCGCGGCGAAGAGCGGTTGCTGCAAGCGTTGGTTACGCCGATGCTCCAGCGCCTGCAGCCCGCGGTGGACGACCGCGAACTTCTCGATGGCGCTGACGCCTGCCTCGCGAACGGCGCCGTGCGCGGCGCGACCCGGCACCCGCAAGCGAAACGACAGCGCCCCGGCATGC
>DAINCF010000389.1:0-6845 GCA_036732565.1 Vicinamibacterales bacterium | reverse complement strand
GCGGCAGCGTCTCGGGCGGACGGGCGCCGATGCCGAACACGGTCGATTCGCGATTGCCGGAGGCGCGCTGCGCCGCCGCCGTCACCGCCGCCGCGCCCGCGCTGCGCAGTCGATTCGTGAGCGCGGCGAACGGCTCGATGAGCTCGCGCAACAACTGCTGCTTCAGTCCCAGAGCCGATTCGAGTCGCATGCATCCTCCAGTGCCCGGAAATGGGTTGCTCGCTCCGATGTTCTCAAGAGCAACACAGATGACACAGATTACACAGATACGTTCCGGCGCGGCGTTGCCGCATGCGATGGGTCGCGGAGGACGTTCGCATGAATGGTCTGGTTCTTGTCGCACGGATTCATATGAAGGCGCCACTCGTTTCGTATCTGTGCCATCTGTGTTGCCTTTGAAGCCCGGAAATCTGCGGCCTCACAACAGGAACAACGTCGCGAGTCCGAGAAACAAGAAGAATCCCATGGCGTCGGTGATGAACGTGAGCAGCACGCTCGAGCCGTAGGCGGGATCGCGGCCCCAGCCGTGCAGCACGATCGGGATGGCGACGCCGGCCAACGCCGCCACGATCAAGTTGAGAATCACGGCGCCGCTCATGACGATCCCGAGTGGCACGTTCGCGTACAGCGCGAGCGCCAGCAGCCCGACGACGCCACCCCAGACGAGGCCGTTCAAGACACTGATGAGCAGCTCCTTGCGCACGAGCCGCTGCGTGCCCTCACGCTGAATCCGATCGACGGCCAACGCGCGAATCACCAGCGCCATGGTCTGGTTGCCGGTGTTGCCGCCCACGCTGGCGACGATCGGCATCAGCGCCGCGAGCGCCGCGAGCTGCTGGATGGCGCCCTCGAATTGGCCGATCACCCGTGACGCGATGAACGCGGTGACCAGGTTGATCGCGAGCCACGGCCAGCGGTTGCGCGCACTGTCCCACGGCAGCGCGAAGAGATCTTCGTCGCGGCTCAAGCCCGCGCGCTTCAGCGCTTGCAGGTCCAATTCGTTGCGCAACACGTCCATCGCCGTCTCGACGGTGAGGCGCCCGACGAGCTTGCCGCGGTTGTCGACCACGGGGGCGGACACCAGGTCGTACCGCTCGAACGCCTTCGCGGCATCGCCGGCGTTCTCGGTAGGACCGAACGTCACCGTGTCATCGCCAAGCACGCTTGTCACCGGAACCGACGGGTCGCTCACGAGCAGCGACTGCAGCGGCACCGCGCCGCGCAGGACGTTTCGAGCATCGATGACGTAGACGCGGTCGGTCTGCGGCGGCAGCGCGGATCGCGCCCGCAGATCCGCGAGCACCTGCTGAATGGTGTAGGTCTCGGAGACCGCGACCCACTCGTGGCTCATGTAGTGGCCGACGCACTCCTCGCTGTAGCGAATCGCGTCCTCGAAGGCAGAGCGATCCCGCGAGTCGAGGGCACGCGACACCTCGACCACCACCTCCTCCGGCAAGGAGCCCGAGACGTACCGCAGGTCTTCGGGATCGAGGGCGACGAGAATGTCGACCAGCCGTTCGCGCGACGTGAAGCCGACCAGCGATTCGCGCACCGCCTCCGAGACCTCGACGAACGCGAGGCCGGCCTGGTCCGCGGGCACCTGCTCCCAGACCGTGCGCCGATCGTCGAGCGGCAGCGCCTCGAGCGCATAGGCGACGTCCGCGGCGTGCATCGCGCGCAGCCCCTTCTGCAGCTCGGCCAGGTTCTGTCGATGCTGGAGGTTCTCGAGCAGGTCGCGCCGGGGGCCTTCCTGCCGATGGATCAACGCTTCGAGCACGCGATGCCGGTCGAGCAATCGCGTAACCTCGGCCAGGCTCTCCTGCAGGCGCGCTTCGGAGCGAATGGTCGCCATGGCGAACATCCTACCCACACTGGCCGTGACAATTGACACACGCGCCAGTTCGGCGGCGTGAACGTCCCGCCGCCGGTGCGGTGACTCAGCGACGAAACCGTCGCGGGTCGATGCCGTATTGCCGCACTTTGTAGGAGAGGATCCGCTCGGTCGTCGACAGCAGCCGCGCCGCCTTGGCGCGATTGCCGCGCGCGGATTTCAGCGCGTCCTGAATCAGGTCCTTCTCGTAGGCGGCGATGGCGTCCTTGAGCCCGACGGCGGTCTGGGTGCCGGAGGCTTCGGCCGTCTGCAACGACGGCGGCAGATGGTGGCCGTGAATCACCTCGCCCTCGGATGTCAGAATGGCGCGCTCGATCGTGTTCTCGAGCTCGCGCACGTTGCCGGGCCAGTGATAGGCCATCAGCATGTCGATGGCCGGGGTGGAGATCCGCTTGATGCGCTGGTGGTGCTCGCGGGCGAAGCGCTCGAGGCAGTGATCGACGAGCAGAACCAGATCCGACTTCCGCTCGCGCAGCGGCGGCACGAAGATCGTGAACACGTTCAAGCGGTAGTAGAGGTCCTCGCGAAACGTGCCGGCTCGGATCGCGCTCTCGAGATCCTTGTTCGTGGCGGCAATCAGGCGGACGTTGGCCTTGACGGTCTCGGTCCCGCCGACGCGCTCGAACTCGCGCTGTTGCAGCACGCGGAGCAACTTCACCTGGGTGGCCAGGTTGACGTCGCCGATCTCGTCGAGGAAGAGCGTCCCGCCCTCGGCGAGGTCGAACCGGCCCCGCTTGCGGGCTTCGGCGCCGGTGAACGCCCCCTTCTCGTAGCCGAACAGCTCCGACTCGACGAGGCTCTCGGGAAGAGCGGCGCAGCTGACCTTGATGAACGGCCGCTTGGCGCGCAGCGAGCTGTAGTGGATGGCGTGGGCGATCAGCTCTTTGCCGGTACCCGATTCGCCGCGGATGAGCACGGTGGTGGTCGTCCCGGCGACCTGGGTCACCTGCTCGTAGACCTGGCGCATGGGCCCGCTGCCGCCGACGAGGTTCGAGAAGTCGTAGCGCTCGCGCAACTCCTGCCGAAGGTGCGTGTTCTCGGCGACGAGCCGCTGTCGATCCTCCTCGATCAGTCGCTGAATCTTCAGCGCTTGCGCGATCATCGAGGCCACGACGCCCAAGAACTTCGTGGTGCGCTCGTAGTCGCGGTCGGCCTTGAAGCGAAGGTCGATCTCCAGCGCCGCGACCGCTCGACGATTCAGCAGAATCGGGACGCAGACGAAGCTCAATTCCTCATGCGACTCGGCCCGGCGCGGCGCGCGGTGGGCCGCGCCCGCTTCGCGGCTCAACCTCGGGATCGCGATCGGCTTGGCGGTCTCGATGACGCGTCGCGTCAACGCGTCGACGCCGCCGTCGGCGAGCATGCGCGGCGCCGGCGTGGTGCCGTCGACGGCGTCGACCCGCAGGTCCCCGTTCTCCTGGCGAACGACCACCCTGCCGCGCGCGGCATCGTGATAGCGGGTGAGGATTTCGAGCACGCGGTGCAACGACGCCTTCAGGTCGAGGGTTCCCGACAGCGCCTGGCTGATATCCAGCAACGCTGAGAGACGGCGGGTTTCGCGGGGCGGAGGACCCGGGGCGGCGGTAACGACGCTACGACTCACGCTCGCATCATTTTCGTCGATTCAGTGGTTTATTCCCACTAAATTGTCGGAATCCGATCGGGCGTTTCACCATCCTGGACACGGGCAAATCGACAAAAATGGCCGATCTACGCCCTCGACACGACATTTATGTAGAACCGCAAACCGACGGCTTCGGACCCTCGCGAAAACGGCGCATTTCCGCGTCTGTGGACGCTTGTGAAAGTGCGCACGAGCTGGACCGTGTCTTGCTTGGGAAGCACCATGGAAACCTTCGTTCGTCGTGTCGCTGTCATCTCCCTCTCGTTGTCCATCCTGACGTCACCGTTCCAGGCCGCCGCCCAGTCACCGATCGACGCCACGTCTCCCGATCGGCACGTGCGCCTGCTCGAGCCGTGCCGCACGACGCTCCTCGACGATGCGACGCGGCTGTCGCCCACGGTCGAGCAGCTCGTCGATCGGCTCGAGCACTCCGATCTCGTCGTCTATGTGCGCTGCGCGTTTCTCAAGAACAGTGCGATCACAGGTCGCATGGCGTATCTCGGCACCACGGCCGGTCGTCGCTACGTGATCGTCGAGATCAAGCTGCACGACCAGTACAGCACCCAGATCGGTACGCTCGCCCATGAGCTTCAGCACGCCGTTGAAGTCGCCGACGCGCCGTCGGTTCGCAACTCGATATCGATGGCCGCGCACTATCGAGCCATCGGCTTCGCGGTGGATCGCCACCCGATGATCTTCGAAACGTGGGCCGCCCGCGCCGTCGGCGATCGCGTCCATCGCGAGCTGTTCGGGGCATCCGCGCGCACGCGGGCCGTCGAGACGAGCGCCGGCTCACAGTAGCCACCAAGACACGGAGCATACAAAGGGACGCCAGCCACAAAGGCACGGAGCACATTCATTCATCTGAAGAAAGGGATTTCTTGGTGGCTTGGTGGCCAACGTCTCTTCGTGCCGTGTTGGTCAATCGAGGCTCGATGGCCATGCGATGATGGCGCGTGCTCGACCACGCGCTCGGGCTCGCCGCCATCACGCTCGCCGCTGCCATCGTCAACGGCGCGCTCGGGTATGGATTCTCGTCCATCACGGTGCCCGTCGCGCTGCTGTTCCTGACGAACCGCATACTCAACCCGGCGCTGGTCATCGTCGAGGTCGCGCTCAATGGCTACATGCTGTGGGTGAACCGCGCGGCGGTGCCGGCGGTGCAGCGGCGCGTGAGGCCCGTGCTCGTCGGCCTCGTGCCGGGCATCGTGGTTGGGACCGCGGTCCTGTCGCACGTCAGCCCGGCAGGGATCCGCTTCGGCACGTTCCTCGTGCTGTTGCCGTTGATCCTGCTCCAGGCGGCGGGCTATCGGCGGCCCGTCCGGTCCGAAGCCTCCACGGGCGCCATGCTCGGCGTGGGCGTCGGCATGCTCTACGCGGTGACGACGATCTCCGGTCCGCCGCTGGCGCTCGCCCTGAACAACCAGGGGCTGGCGAAGCAGGAGTTTCGCGCGGCGCTTGGGGTCATTCGCCTCTCCGAGTCGGCGCTGACCGCGGCCGCGTACGCGTACGCCGGGCTGTTCACCCCGATCGCCTTGACGTTCGTCCCGTGGATCGTGCCGAGCGTCGCGATCGGCGTACCGATTGGCGCCTGGCTGATCCGTCGGGTGGAGCCCGAGACGTTCCGCCGCGTGTGTATGAGCTTCGACGCGTGGATCGTGGGCTTCGGCATCTCGCGGCTGCTGCGCGAGCTCCAGGTCGTGGAAGGCCCGTCCGCCTACAGCGTGCTGGTCGCCGTCATCTCGATCGACGCGTGGCTGCTCTACCGCTTCTTCTCGATCCGCCTCGCTGAATCGAGGACGACGGCTCGATCGTGACGTGCACAGGCACCGGCCGCCCCTGCTGGGTACAGCTCGCCGGCTCGCCAAATGACCTAGGCCGGCTGCGCCCCCGGTTGCCCGTTCTCGACCACCCACGATCGCTCAGTGTGGGCAGGCGAGGTCGGCGACGCGACGCTGTCGACGAACCGAAGATCGAGCTCCATGCGCTGCGGCGTCACCCTCGCGCGAAAGTAGCCGCGCTTGTCTCCCTCGTAGTACCTGATGTGCGGATTGTACGGAATCATCGGACCGTAGTAGGGGCCGTAGGGCGTGCCGTCTCCGCCAGTGGTAATCGCCGGCGTCACGAGCTCGGTGGCGACCGTCGGCGCGTTCGGGTCCTTGAAGTTCAACTTCAAGTCGTTGACGAACGTCGAGTGCCAGTCGCCGGTCAGGAAGATTGGGTTGCGAAGGCCCGTGCCGACCACATTGTCGAGGAGCCGGTGGCGCGCGCGCGGATAACCGTCCCAGGCGTCGTTCCAGTACGTCTCGTCCGCATACCCGGGCAGCGTGTGCTCCAACTCCGCGATCAAGAGCTGTTGGGCGATGATGTTCCATCGCGCGTCGGATTCAGCGAATCCGCGCCCAACCCATCGCTCCTGGTCGAAGCCCAGCATCGTGTACGTGCCGTTGATGGCCTCGGCGCAGCGCACGGACTCGCCGTCTCCGCAGGGGTTGTCGGTGCGGTACTGCCGGTCATCGAGCATCGTGAACTCCGCCAGCTTGCCGTAAGTGAGACGGCGATAGATGCGCAGCCCGGGATGCGGGTGGAGCGCGACACGCAAGCGAATCGGCATGTGCTCGTAGTACGCCTGGTAGGCCGCCGCGCGGCGTGCCGTGAACTGCGGTGACGGTGAGCCACCCTCCGGCGCCAGACCCGAGTAGTCGTTCTGGACTTCGTGATCGTCCCAGATCACGGCGAACGGAAACTTCGCGTGCACCGCCTGAAGGTCAGCGTCGAGCTTGTAGAGCGTGTGGCGCAAGCGATAGGTGCGGAGATCCACGGTCTCGGCCTCGAAGCCCGCGGGCGCAGCAATATCGCGCCCGGTCTGCCCGTCGATCGCGTACTCATAGGTGTAGTCGCCGAGGTGCAAGACGAGATCGAGATCGTTCTGCAGCATGTCGCGGTAGGCGGTATAGAAGCCGCTCGGCCAGTCCTGGCAGGTCGCAAACGCAAAGCGCAGCGAGGGCACCCACTCATGAGGCGAGGGCGCGGTGCGGAAGTGTCCGATGGAACTCTCCTCGCCACCGGTGTCGAACTGGTAGAAGTAGTCACGACCGGCTCGGAGGTGGTCGACCTCGACGTGCACCGAGTGCGCCAGCTGCGGTAGCGCCACGGCAGTGCCGTGGGCGACGACGTTCCGCAGTCGACTGTCGGTCGCCACGCGCCACCGTACAGGAATCGCGTTGTCTCCGAGCGCCGCGAGATTCGCGGGCTCCGGCGCCAACCGCGTCCAGAGCACGATGCCATCGGACGTCGGATCACCGGACGCGACGCCGAGCGTGAACGGAT
>DAINCF010000388.1:0-6858 GCA_036732565.1 Vicinamibacterales bacterium | reverse complement strand
GGCTTTCCAACAGGAGCTCGCGAGCGATGCGGTTCGAGCCGGCGCCGAGCGCGGCCCGGATCGCCAGCTCCTGCTGGCGGGATTCCGCTCGCACGAGCAGCAAGTTCGCGACGTTCGCGCACGCGATGAGGAGCACCATCCCGATGGTGCCCATCAGCACCCACAAGACCGTTCGCACGTCGCCTACGAGGTCGTCCTTCAACGAGCGGACGTTCGGTGCGAGGCGCGCCTCTTCGAACAGCTTGACGCTCGAGCCGGGGAACGGCGGGAAGCGTGTGAGTGAGATCGGAATCAGCCGCGCGGCGTCGGCGCTCGCTTCTTCGATCGTGGCGCCAGGCCGCAAGCGAGCGAACGCAGAGTAGCTGAATTGTCCGAGCATGACCTTGCTGCGATCGAACTGATATGGAACGAGGATCGACACGTCGCGATCGAGAAACCGGAACGTGTCCGGCAGCACGCCGATGATCTCGCGCGGGCGGCTGTCGATCATCAGCGTCCGGCCAATCGCGGATCGGTCGCCGCCGAATCTCGACCGCCAGTACCCGGATGTCAGCACCACCGTTTCGAGCGCCCCCGCGACATCGTCGGTCCTCGCGAAGACGCGTCCGAGCATCGGCTGGACGCCGAGCAACGGCAGGACGCCGTCCGTAACGAACAACGTCCGCACTTCTTCGGGCTCCGCGAGGCCGGTGACGCTGACCGTGCCGGCGTTCCAGAGTCCGACATCCTGGAACGCTCGGCCCTCCTCGCGATAGGTGAAGTAGAGAAACGGAGCCGCCCCCGCGCGAGTCGTGTTGAAGCCGGGCGCGGCGTGATCGAGCGCCACCAGCTCGTGGGACGCCGGATACGGCAGCGCTTTCAGCAGGACGCCTTCGACCACACTGAAAATCGCGGTGTTGGCGCCGATGCCGATCCCGAGCGTCAGCACCGCCATTCCGGTGAAGAGCGGCATCTTCGCGAGGCTCCGCAGCACCTGCTTCAATCGCATAGCCATTCAGACGGGGATCGGTGGCGCAGGGTTCAACGACAGAGCGGCCGGCCACCTGAACGCTTACAATTCACGAACCCGACGAGCCGGATGGCAGTTGGCCGCCCGATTCCTCGCATAGGTAGGTAGTGGTGACATGGCCATGAACGCCCATCGCTGGCACCGTGCCGCCGAAGTGTTCGAAGCGACCCTCGATCAGCCCGAGGGCGAGCGGCACACCTACGTGCAGAAGGCCTGCGCCGGCGACTCGGAGCTGCTTCAGGAAGTCGAGGCGCTGATCGACGCGGACCGCCATTCCTGCGCGTTGGACAATCCGCTCAGCCCCGCGGTCATCGCCGATCTGGGAACTATAGCCGACGCGAGCAGTCCCGACTGGAACGCCGCGGAGTTGATCAAGAGAACAAGGTGGGGGCCATTTGAGCTCCGCGAGCCGATCGGCAGCGGATATTTCGGCACGGTGTATCTCGCATGGGACGGCGCGCTGGAGCGTGAGGTGGCGGTAAAACTGCTCCGCGAGACCGCTCGATCGGAAGAGATCAACCAGGAAGGGCGTCTGCTGGCGCGGGTTCGCCATCCGAACGTCGTCACCGTCTACGGTGTCGACAGTCACGACGGCGTCGTCGGCCTGTGGATGGAATTCGTGGATGGCCTCTCGCTCGCGCGCGTGCTCGCCACCCGCGGCGCGATGGAGCCGGCGGAGGCCGCGTTCATCGGCGTCGACCTGTGCCGGGCGGTCGCCGCCGTGCACAAGGCGGGTCTCGTGCATCGCGATATCAAGGCGCAGAACGTCATGCGCGAAGGCAGCGGTCGTATCGTCCTGATGGATTTCGGGGTAGGCGAGATACGGAGCGAGCGGTTCGTGAAAGGCACCGCGGGTACCCCACTGTACATGGCGCCTGAGTTGTTCGCCGGCATGTCGGCGACGATCGCGACCGACATTTACAGTATCGGCGTGCTCTTGTTTCATCTCGTGACGATCCGACATCCGGTCGAAGGCAACACCCTGGCTCAGATCGAGTTGGCCCACGCTCGACACCAACAGCAGCGGCTGGCGGATCTGCGCCCAGACCTGCCAGAGAGCTTCGTTGCGGTCGTGGAGCGCGCGCTCGAACGCGATCCGGCCCGTCGATACCGCGACTGCGAGACGATGTGCCGCGACTTGATGCACGCTGTGCAGAATCACGACTCGCCCGACAGCGCGGCGGTAGCCGCCGGTCGCCACACGACAACCACAGCGCTTGCTGTGTTGCCCTTCGTCAACCTCGGACCCGATCAAGACGTGGAGTACTTTTCGCACGGGCTGGCCGACGAGCTGCTGACCGCGCTGGCGAAGGTCCCTGGGCTTCGAGTCGTGTCACGCACGTCCGCCGCTCGTCTCGCGGAGACCGAGACCGACGTTCGCAGCATCTGCCGACAGCTTGGTGTTGACGCGCTGCTCGAAGGCACCGTGCGCAAGGCAGGCGATCGGCTGCGGATCACAGCGCAGCTGGTCAGCGCCAGCGACGGCTGTCATCTGTGGTCGGAGGGCTACGAACGGCCGATCGCAGATGTGTTCGCCGTCGAGGACGAAATTGCTCGCAGCGTCGTGGATCGCTTGAAGGTCTCCCTCGCCGAGCTTCCACAGCGGCCGCTGATCGACCGTCACACGCAGAACACCCGCGCGTACGAGGCGTACCTGAAGGGCCGCTTTTATTGGACGCGTCGCTATCACGGCGGGCTGGTCGCGGCCCTCCATCATTTCAAGAAGGCGATCGAGGAGGACGCCGGCTACGCACTGGCGTACGCCGGGTTGGCCGACGCCTATTCGTTCATCGGCGTCTATGCCGTCGAGCGACCGCGCTCGGTCCTTCCCGCGGCGATTGCGGCCGCCGAACGCGCGTTGGCGCTGGACCCCGACCTCCCGGAAGCGCATACGGCCCTGGCGTTCATCAAGCTGGCGAACGACTGGGATTTGCCGGGAGCCGCGCGCGAATTCACGCGAGCCCTGGGGCTGGATCCACGCCAGGCGGTGACTCGCATCTATTATTCGTGGCTGCTGGTTCTCCAGGCCGACGTGCCGAGCGCGATGACGCAGGTCCGCGCCGCACAGGAGAGCGAGCCGCTCTCGCCGCTCGTCAACGCGGGAGCCGGCCACACGCTGTATATGGCGCGCCGCTACGACGAGGGGATCGTCGAATGCGAGAAGAGCCTGGAGATCGATCCGAATTTCATCCTCGGCATCCACGTGATGGGAATGTGTCGAGCGCTGCAGGGCCGCGTGAGCGAGGCCATCGAGATTGGCGAGCGAACGGCGATGATGGCTGGCCGGGCGCCGTTCTATCTCGGGGTGCTCGGCCACTACTACGCGCGTAGCGGAGCCGTCGAGGCAGCCCGTGTCATCCTCGACGAGCTCGATGCCATCGCGAACACCCGCTATGTTCCGCCCCACTGCCAGACTTACATATATGCGGGACTGAACGACATCGATCGAGCGCTCGAATGGCAGGCGAAGGCGCAGGAGGACGGGGCTTCGCCGTTCTACTACCTGTCGCCCCTTATCGAGAATCTCCACGCCGATCCGCGTCACGTCGATCAGATGCGCAACATGGGATGGAGATCGTAGGCAAGTGGGGACCTGGCCATGAACGCCCATCGCTGGCACCGTGCCGCCGAAGTGTTCGAAGCGACCCTCGATCAGCCCGAGGGCGAGCGGCACACCTACGTGCAGAAGGCCTGCGCCGGCGACTCGGAGCTGCTGCGTGAAGTCGAGGCGCTGATCGACGCGGACCGCCATTCCTGCGCGGTGGACAATCCGCTCAGCCCAGCGGTCATCGCCGATCTGTCGTCGATCAAGAACGTGGGACCGTACCGAGTCCTTTCGCTGCTTGGGGTCGGCGGGATGGGCGAAGTGTATCGGGCGCGCGACGATCGGCTCGGCCGCGACGTGGCGATCAAGCTCCTGCCTGCCCTGTTCGCGTCAGACGCTGACCGTCTGGCTCGCTTCAAACGCGAAGCACAGGTGCTGGCGTCGTTGAACCATCCCAACATCGCCGCCATTTACGGATTCGAAGCGCACGATGGCGTCGATGCGCTGGTCCTGGAGCTCGTGGAGGGGCCCACGCTGGCCGATCGCCTCCAGCGCGGTGCGCTCTCCTTCTCCGAAGCCGTGTCCATCGCCCGTCAGATCGCCGACGCGCTCGCCGCCGCGCATGAGGCCGGCGTGGTGCATCGGGATCTCAAACCATCGAACGTCAAATTACGGGAAGACGGGACCGTGAAAGTGCTCGACTTCGGCCTGGCGAAGATGGTCGAGCGGGATCGGCCGGGTGCCGCCTCGCCGATGGCGTCACCCACCATCACATCGCCGGCGATGACGGCCGCGGGAATCATCCTCGGCACCGCCGCGTACATGTCGCCGGAGCAGGCGAAAGGCAAGCCGGCAGACCAGCGCAGCGACATCTGGGCGTTCGGCTGCGTTCTCTACGAGATGCTGACAGCTCGACGTGCATTCGCCGGCAACGACGTGAGCGATACGTTGGCCGCCATTCTGAAATCCGAGCCCGACTGGACGGCGCTCGGCCACGACACGCCAGCGGCGGTACGGCGGGTCCTGCGCCGCTGCCTCGAGAAGGATCCGGGTCAGCGCTATCACGCGATCGCCGACGCCCGGCTCGATCTCGTCGAGTCGACGACCGCACCGGACGCGACGGCCGTTGAACCGTGGCGTCTCCATCGCGAGCGCGTCGTGTGGGCTCTACTCGCCGCGACCCTCCTCGGCGGCGTCATTTATCTCGCGAGCCAGGCGCCTCCACCGCCTGCACCAACCATCCGCTTTCAGGTCGCCCCGCCCGCGCAGGCATTCTTTGGATCGATCGGCGGCCTGAGCGGTGGGATGAGCCATGGAACGATTTCACCCGACGGGACGCGCCTGGCCTTCATCGCCACCGAGGCCTCTGGGCGCACCAGCCTCTGGGTGCGGCCTCTCGACTCGAACGCCGCTCGCACTCTGGCCGACACCGACAACGCCACGCAGCCCTTCTGGTCGCCGGATGGCCGGTCAATCGGATTCTTTGCCGCGGGCCAGTTGAAGATCCTCGACTTGGCGACGGGCGCGGTGCGGGCAATTGCCGACGCGTTTCCCGGCCGCGGTGGTTCGTGGGGCAGCCGCAATGTGATCGTGTTCAGCCAAGGCAATCCCGCCCGCCTCGCGCGCGTCTCGCCCGACGGCGGCGTGGTCACTCCCATTCTCACCGGCGACGATAAGGACGGACTGACGCGGCAACCGGTCTGGCCGCGTTTTATGCCGGACGGCCAGCACTTCCTGTACTGGGCGCGCACCAACCCTGACGGCGCGGGCGGCATCGTGGTTGCGTCGATCGATGCAGCATTCACGCCTCGGCTTCTGGTGCAGGCTGACACCGCCGGCGGCGTGATGCCTCCCAACGTCCTGCTGTTCGCGCGCAGGGGCATCATGCTCCAGCAGCGGCTCGATCTGAATCGCCTCGAAGTCTCTGGAGAAGCGATCCCGATCAACGAGCAGGTCCGCCTCGTCGAGGGCAACGGGTTCGGCGACTTCACGGCATCGGCCGGCGGCGCGCTTGTGTATCAGGCAGGGCCCAACCTGGCGAATCAGTTCGCCTGGGTCGATCGCGCGGGACAGACCCTTCAGACCATCGGCGTTCCTGGCCAGTATCGGACGTCGGCGTTGTCGCCGGACGGCAAGCGGCTCGCCTACGAGGACCGCACGAAAGGGGACATCTGGGTTCTCGATCTGGAACGGCAGATTCCCTCGCGGTTCACGTCGAGTCCGGTCAACGAGGCGTGTCCGGTGTGGTTTCCCGACGGGACGAAGATCGTCTACCGCTCGGACAGCGGCGGTGTGTTCGAGAAGGACGCCAGCGGAACGACGGGCGAACGCCGTCTCCTCGACGTGTTCATCAATGGCCCTTCGCAGGTGACGAACGACGGTAAGTGGATCCTGTACTTCTTTGTGCCGCCAGGCGGGCAATCGCAGGACATCGCCGTGCTCCCGACATCGGGCGATCGGACGCCTCGCACGATTGTGGCGTCGCCGTTCGCGGACGTCGAGCCGCAGATCTCCCCCCATGGCCGGTGGTTGGCCTACGCGTCGACCGAAACCGGGCGAAACGAGATCTATGTGCAGCCCTTTCCTCCGACGGGTGCGCGCTGGCAGATTTCGAGCGCCGGGGGGCGCCAGCCGCAGTGGCGCGCAGACGGCAAGGAGCTCTTTTTCGTGGCTGACGACCGGCGGTTCTATTCGGTCGATGTTGGGCCCTCGGCTGAGACCTTTGACTACGGGGCTCCGCGCTTCCTGTTCAACATGCGCGCCAACGTATTCAATGTGCGAAACAGCTACATTCCGAGCCCGGACGGGCAGCGGTTTCTCGTCACCACGCTCCTCGACCAGACCGGGGAGCCGCTGAACGTCATCCTCAACTGGAAGCCGCGATGAGTGAAGAGCGCGGCATTTCCACCACCGTGTCTAGCGCAGGCAGTCGGGTGGTAGTTCTCCCCGCCCGTTTCCGCATATGCCTACAGGAGGGCAAATGCGGTCTACTCTCACCTTCTTCTGTGCGGCGCTCCTGACAACGGTCACCCTCGGGCCGACGGTGCCCGTCGCGGCCAACGGTTCGCTGTTCGAGGCGCTCCGCAGGGACGATCCGGTGGCCATCGCGGCAGCCGCCTTCGACGCAGCCACCATCAACGCTCCAGACGAGACCGGTACCGCTCCCCTGATGTACGCCGCGATCTACTCGCGGCCCGCGATGGTGGAGCTGCTGCTCGATCGTCGTGCCGCCGTGAACGCTGCCAACACGTTCGGATCGACAGCCCTCATGTGGGCGGCTCCGCGAACGCCCATCGTCCGCCTG
>DAINCF010000387.1:0-6919 GCA_036732565.1 Vicinamibacterales bacterium | reverse complement strand
AGATCGACGAGCGCAAGCGCATCCAGGACGAGCGCGACGCGCTCCGCCAATCGCAGAAGATGGAGGCGGTCGGCCGTCTGGCCGGGGGCGTCGCCCACGACTTCAACAACCTGTTGACCGTGATCACGGGGTACACCGACCTCCTGCAGACGCGGTTTGCCGAAGGGTCGCCCAGTTGGGAGACGCTCCAGGACATCCGCTTCGCCTCGGATCGGGCGACCGCGCTCACGCGGCAGCTGTTGGCGTTCAGCCGGCGCCAGCTGCTGCAGCCGCAGACGGTGTCGATCAACCAGATCGTCTCCGACATCCAGCACATGCTCGAACGCGTCGTCGGCGAGCACATCACGGTAGCGACGAAGCTGGCGCCGGAGTCGTGGGTGGTGCGCGCGGATCCCAGTCAGATCGATCAAGTGCTGATCAACCTCGTCGTCAACGCCCGGGATGCCATGTCCGGCGGCGGGCGGCTGCTGATCGAAACCTCCAACGTAAACGTCCGACGCGTGCGTGGAGCGGGGCCCGCGGACGTCGATGACGGCGCGTACGTCGTGCTCTCGGTCACCGACACGGGTCAGGGCATGGACGAACAGGTGCAAAGCCGCCTCTTCGAGCCGTTCTTCACGACCAAGGAGCCCGGTACCGGCACGGGGCTAGGACTCGCAACGGTGTACGGGATCGTGAAGCAAAGCGGCGGTCATATCGGCGTGAGGAGCGCGCCCGGGGAAGGTTCGACATTCACCATCTATCTGCCACGGGCGCAGGACACGGCGCCCGCCCTGCGCGAGACCGTCAGGGAGCCGGCGGGACGCGGCACCGAGACCATCCTGGTGGTTGAAGACGAAGAGCGTGTGCGGCGGCTGGCGCGGCTGCTCCTGCTACGCGCCGGATACTCGGTGCTGGAGGCTGGGAACTGCGCCGAGGCGATCCGCGCGAGCCGTGATCACGATGGGCCGATCGAGCTGCTGCTGACGGATGTGGTGATGCCCGACGGCACCGGTCCGTCGGTCGCCGAACGTCTGGCGGCGAGTCGCCCGGGGATGAAGGTGCTGTACATGTCCGGGTACGCCGAGCACGCGAGCCTCCGGGGACGCGAATGCTCGATCAGAAACATCTTCCTGCAGAAGCCGTTCACGCCGAACGCGCTGGTGAGCAAGGTCCGCAGCGTGCTCGACAACGAGTCAGGCACGATCGCCGCAAAGTAGACTAGGGTCTCTGCGCGCCTTCTTCTCGATTCTCCTCGTCGCGTCGGTCGTCCTCGGTCTCCAGTGGCACGACTTCGCACGCGCCGGCTACACCCCGGACGAAGAGTTCACGGAGTTCGCCGTGCGCGGCATCGCGGCGACGGGTCTGCCGCTGTTGCCATCGGGCCTGCTGTACGATCGAGGGCTCGCCTACTCGTACGCGGCCTCGCTGACCCGGGCGTTGTTCGGTGACGGGCTCGCGCCGGCGCGCGTCTTGAGCTTCGTCTGTGCGACGCTTGCCCTGATCGCGCTGTGGCGCACGGTCGATCGGGTCGCGGCCGTGGGTGCGGCATGGACCGCGGTTCTGCTGGTCGCCGCCTCGATCCCGTTCTGGACGGTCGCCACCACGGCCCGGTTCTATGCGCCGTTCCTGGCGTCGTATCTCGCGACCCTGGCGGTGCTCGCGTCGATTGAGCGCGCGGGCGCGCATCGGCTGATTCCGGGCACCGCGGCGCTCACCCTCTTCGTGCTCGCGGTCATCTGCCGTTGGACCCACGAGCTCGCGTTCACACTGGCGACGATTCCTGCGGTGTGCGCCGTGCTCGCCGCCCGGGGTACGCGCGCGGGATGGATCGCGGCGGCCGCGGCGATCCTCGCCGGTCTGGTTGTTGCGCAAGCTGGCATCTTCGCGCTCCATTTCCTCGCGCCGCAGAGCGGCGACACGATGATTCGGCGCTTCTTCCTGTGGCAGGTGCTGAACCTGTTCGAGCGCCCGCCGGTGGCGCCGCCGCTCGGTGTCGCGTGCGTTGTCGGTCTGGCGACGCTCGTCGTCCGTCCAGTCTTCCTCATACGACGGCCCGTGAGCCGTCTCACGCACGCCTCGGCGGCACTCGTCATCGCGCTGGTGGTCGCGGCCCTGCTGACTGGCCTTCGTGAGGCGCTCGCGTATCCGCTCGATCTGTTCGGTTACATCGCGCGGACCCTCCCCGCGCTCACGATGGTCCTGCTCGGCCTGCTGGTCGCGCGGACCGTAGGGCTTGGCGGCGAGTGGACGCCGGCGGAGCGCGCGGCTCACCTGCTCTGGCTGGGATGGGTCGTCTTCTTTGGCGTGATCGACTCGGGCATCACCATCAACTACTTGCTTGCTCCGGTGACGCTCATGCTCGCGGCGGTCGCAATCGACCTCGCGGCGCTGGTGCGCCATCAGCGCCGATACGGGGCCGTTCGCGCCGCCACCGCCGCCACCTTGGTCGCGGGCGTGATCGTCGTGAGCACATGGGGTCCGCAACCTCGCGCGCAGCTCGCGCGCGCCCGCCCGACGATTGCGGCGCCCGACCCGCAGCGACTTCACGACCTCGTCGCGGCGGCATCGATGATCGCGTGCACCGACGAGCTCGCCTGTCTACTGCTCGCCGGCCGCGTCGATCGATGGCTGGCGCTCGACGACTTCCTCCGTGAGCGCTTCGTGGTGTCGAAGCCCTCCGGCCCGGTTGGCGTGTACGCCGGCGCACCCGCTGTCTACGGTCTGACCGATCTGTTTACCGCGTCCCTGCACGGTCCACCGCCAGCGAGCGTGCTGGTGATCGACGTGTTCAAGGATCTGCCGGTCGGCAACTCGTCGACGTTCCTCACGCGTGCGATGGACGCCGAGGACCTCGCGGCGATCACCCGTCTGGAAGGAGCTCAGATGCGGCTCGTCGAGCTGCAGCTACCCCTTCTTCTTTCGCGCTAGCCCGGCCTTGGCGTCGGCCTCGCTCAGCAGCGGCGTCACCTTGTCGGGATCGACGCGAATCATGAGGTAGGAGATGTGGTCGTCGATCTTCGTGAACCAATGTCCCGTGCCCGCGGGAATGACGATGACATCGCCGGCCTTCAACTGGTGGGTGACGCCGTTGCGAATCGACACGGCAGAGTGCCCGGGGCCATTCAGGAGCCTGACGTTTTCCTGCGTCGCCGGCCGCCGCTTCTTGTCCACGAGATCGGGGCCGGTGACGAGCGTGGCCGTGCCGCCGATGACGTGATACACCTCGCTCACCAGATCGTGCTCGGCGACCGAGTCCGGCGCCGGCGCGTCGAGCTTGCCGCGATGCACCATCGCGACGTCGACGTTGAGCTTGCCGACGTCGATCGCACGGACCTGCTGATCGATCGTCTTGCTCGCGATGCCCCACTTCAGAAACTCCTGCAACTCGTCGTTACCGACGTAGGTCGCCGGGCAGTCGCGGCATGTCGGTTGAGGATCCTGCGCCGCCACTACCGTCAATGTGAGCAGAACCACGCAAACGCCGGCTGCCATGCGCGTCATACAGTCTCCTTTGGATCCTGGAACTTGGCAGCGAAGGCTACTTGGGACCCACCGGACTGTCAACGCTCCGCCTTGCCGGCGCCGCACGGTCGCAACGCTCTCGCGCTATGCTCTACGCCATGCAAGCCGCATCCAACTGGCGCGCTTTGGGTGTCGGCCTTGGCCTCGTCGTGGCGTTAGCCGGTGCGGTGTGGCTGTGGCGGATGCCGCTTCGCACGCCTCCGCCGCCGGATCTGCAAGGCTCGAACGTCCTCCTGGTCACCATCGACACCCTGCGCACGGATCGCCTTGGCGCCTACGGCAGCGGCGCCGGGCTGACGCCGGCGCTCGATGGGCTCGCCAGCCGCGGAGCCCGGTTCACGCACGCCTGGTCGCACGCGCCGATGACGTTACCCGCGCACGCCAGCATCCTGACCGGCGCGGCGCCGACCCGTCACGGCGTCCGCAACAACGGCGGCTACCGCCTCGGGTCGGAGCCCACCACACTCGCCGAGCGGTTGCGTGCCGCTGGCTATCGCACCGGCGCGTTCGTGGGCTCGTTCGTGCTCGATGCGCGCTTCGGCCTCGGCCGCGGCTTCGATGAGTACGACGATCGATATGACGCTCCGGCCACGAGCCCAAGCTTCCACTTCGTCGAACGACCCGCCGATCGCGTGCTGCAGGCAGCCACCACATGGATCACCAGCGCCCCGTCTGGAGACACGCGGCCGTGGTTCGCGTGGGTGCATCTGTTCGATCCCCACGCGCCGTATCAGGCGCCGCCGGCGTTCACGGCAGACCGAACGCCGTACGACGCCGAGGTCGCCTGGACCGACTCCGCTCTCGGGGAGGCGCTGAACAATCTGTCCGGTCTCGGCCAGTTGAACCGCACGGTCGTGATCGTCACCGCCGATCACGGCGAGTCGCTCGGCGATCACGGCGAGACCACGCACGGACTGTTCGCGTACGACACCACGCTGCGCGTGCCGTTGATCGTGTCGGCGCCCGGACTCGAACCTCGCGTCGTCTCGACGCCGACCGGACACGTGGACATCGTCCCGACCATTCTCGATCTCGTCGGCGTGTCGCCGCCATCGCCGATC
The DNA here is from genome assembly GCA_036732565.1 of Vicinamibacterales bacterium. Lineage (GTDB taxonomy): Bacteria > Acidobacteriota > Vicinamibacteria > Vicinamibacterales > UBA2999 > JAIVJN01. The sequence continues at coordinate 2,354 of DAINCF010000387.1, read as the reverse complement.
GATGGCCGCTCGCGACGCGGCGCGATCATGGGCGCCTCGTCGGAAGCCGGCCCGATCTACTTCGAGGCGCTCGACGCCAACCTGACGCGCGGATGGGCGCCGCTCGTCGGTCTGATCCTCGGCAAGTGGAAGTACATCGATCTGCCGGAGCCCGAGCTCTACGATGTCGATGCCGATCCGATGGAGCGCACCAACCTCGTGGCGCGGGAACCGCACAGCGCCGAAGAGCTGCAGAGGCGGCTGCGCTCCTGGTCGACGTCTCCAGGGCCGACACGCGGCGTTGACGCCGCCACTGCCGCACGCCTGCAGTCCCTCGGCTACATCGCCGGGCCGACCAAGCCGCGCACGACGTTCACGGTCGCCGACGACCCGAAGCGTCTCGTGGCGCTGAGCGAGCAGTTCAACTCGGCGCTCGAGGACTTCAACGGCGGACGACCCGATGCCGCGCTCGAAAAGCTGTCACAAGTCCTTGCCAGTCGACCGGACTTCCTTGCGGCGCGTCTCAGCGCGGCCACCGTGCTCCTCGGTGCGGGTCGCGGCAAAGACGCCGTGCGACTCCTCGAACAGGCGCCGGCAGACGACAAGACCACCGCGGGCTGGCTGACGAGAATGGGGCAAGCCCTCGCATCGGCCGGCGATCTGCGCAAGGCCAAGGAGGTGCTCGACCTCGCGGTGGCCCAGGCGAGCGGCGACCCTGAGCCGCTCAACGAGCTCGGCGTCGTCCTGCTGCGGTTGAAGGAACCTGCGGAGGCCCGCCGCACCTTCGAGCGCCTCCTTCAGGTGGATCCGACGGCGGTCGGCACCTTGTACAACTTGGGACTGCTCGAGATGAGCCTCCGTCGCCGCCCCGAGGCGGCCGCCGCATTCCGCCGCGTCGTCGAGCTCGATCCTCGTCACGCCGATGCGTGGCGGGGACTGGGGGCGGCGCTCGCCGCGGACGATGGAGCGCGGGCGGTCGAAGCGTGGCAACGCGTGTTGGCGCTTGCGCCGCAAGACTTCGACACCCTCTACAACCTCGGGATGCTGCTCAGCGACGAAGGCCGCGGTGCGGACGCCCGACCCTATCTCAAGCGGTTTCTCAACGAGGCGCCGCGCGATCGATACGCAGATGACTTTCCGCGTGTCCGCGCGGCCCTGGCGCGCGCGAACGCTCGACGATGAAAAAGGGGTTGGCGATCGCCGGATTGGCGCTCGCTCTGGCTGCCGCCGGCGCGTGGTGGTACGCGCGCGACACGGCGGTGGCGCAAGACCTACCGGCCGGTGCGCTGCGCGGCTACAACCTGCTGCTCGTGTCCATCGACACGCTTCGGGCCGACCGTGTGGGAGCGTACGGGAACACGGCCGGACTGACGCCGACGCTCGATCGCCTCGCGGCCGAAGGTCTCCGCTTCGACGCCGCACACACCCACGTCCCGCTGACGCTGCCGGCGCACGCGTCGCTGATGACAGGTCGCATTCCGCCGCGCCACGGCGTTCGCGACAACGGGACCTATCGTCTCGACGCTGAGCAGCCGACGCTGGCCGCGGCGCTCGACGCCGCCGGCTATCAGACCGCCGCCTTCATCGGTGCGTTCGTGCTCGATGCTCGCTTCGGGCTCTCCCGCGGTTTCGATGTCTACGATGCGAATTACGGGGAACGGCCGCCGGCCGGACGCGTCGAGTTGGTCGAACGACGAGGCGAGCTGGTGACGACGCCGGCGACGGCGTGGATGCGAGCGGCGCAAGGGCCATGGTGTGCCTGGGTCCACCTGTACGACCCACACGAGCCCTACGCGGCGCCTGAACCGTTCGCGTCCAAGTACACCACCGCTCCCTACGATGGCGAGGTCGCGTACACCGACGCCGTCATCGGCCGCATGCTGGACGATCTCCGGTCGTCCGGCCGCCTCGATCGCACGCTCGTGGTCGTCGTCTCGGACCACGGCGAGGCGCTCGGTGAACGTGGCGAGCGCACCCATGGGTTGTTCGCGTACGAATCGACGCTGCGCGTCCCGCTGATCGTGTGGGCCAACGATCGGATCGTGCCCACGGTCGTGACCACACCCACGGCCCTGGTCGACATCGCCCCGACCATCCTCGACCTGCTCGGCGTCCCGTTCCCGGACGCTGACGGCCGGTCGCTGCGGCCACGGCTCGCTGGCGAGGAGGACACGGCGACAGCCGCGACGCCCGCTACGTACTTCGAAGCGCTCAACGCGAGCCTGACGAGAAACTGGGCGCCGCTCACCGGCGTGGTTTCGGATGGGCTCAAGCTCATCGATCTGCCGATGCCCGAGCTCTACGACCTTCGTGCCGATCCTGGCGAGGCCGACAACCTGTACGCGAGGCGGCCGGACGATGCGCGGCGACTCGAG
>DAINCF010000386.1:0-6934 GCA_036732565.1 Vicinamibacterales bacterium | reverse complement strand
GGTTCTTCACCGTCGCGCGCACGTGCGGTCAATGCCGCGGCTCGGGGCGCGTCATCACCAAGCCCTGCCAGACCTGCCGCGGCGCCGGCGTCACCGAACAGACCCGCAAGCTCACCGTGAAGATCCCGCCCGGCATCGCGACGGGTCAGCGCCTTCGTCTCCCAGGCGAGGGCGAGGCTGGCGCGCAGGGTGGCCCACCGGGAGATCTCTTCGTCGTCATCCAGGTCGCCGAGCACGAGTTCTTCACACGCGACGGCAACGATCTGCATTGCGACGTACCGGTGCAATTCACGACGCTCGCCCTGGGTGGTGAGATCACCGTTCCGGGCATCGACGACGACTCGATGGAGACGATCAAGGTCCCCGAAGGGACGCAGAGCGGTTCGGTATTCCGCGTCCGTGCGAAAGGGATGCCCGACGTGTCGGGTCGCGGGCGTGGCGACCTCGTCGTCATGGTGCAGGGTCTGACACCACGAAAGCTCAGCCGGGATCAGCGCCAGTTGCTGGAGCAGCTGTCTGCGACCTTGCCCTCGTCGCAAGGCAAGCCGACGTCACGCGGCGCGACAACCGACGATCGCGGCATCTTCGAGCGCGTCAAGGACATCTTTGGATGACCGGGAGCTTGTCCGCCGAAGCGCGCAGCGCGAAGGTGGATGGCCGACGCTGCAGATTGAAGCCGGCCACGTCGACCCAACCGGAGAGCTCGAGGGCCAACTCGCCGCGCTGCTGACGGACTTCCATCCTGTTGCCATTCACGATCTCGCCGAGCTCCCGTTGCCGCCAGGCGGCCTGTGGGACCCGACCTATCCACCGATTCCCGAGCCTCCACCCTCGCCGCTTCGCTGGCGCGTGTACTTCACCCAGACGATCGATCGTGACGCCGCGCGAGCCGCGATAGGCGCACGATTCCCCGAGCTCACGCTGAGCGCACTGGAGGTGTCGGACGAGGACTGGGCCGCGCGATCGCAACGCGGCCTGACGGCCGTCGAGGCCGGCCGCTTCATCGTGGCGCCGCTGTGGGCCGTGCCCGAGACGCTCGGCGATCGCACGCTCATCGTCATCGAGCCGTCGATGGGTTTCGGCACCGGCCACCATGCCACCACACGGTTGTGCCTGCGCGCGTTGTCGACATTGGATCTTCGAGGGCAAGCGGTGCTGGACCTCGGGACCGGCTCGGGTGTGCTCGCGATCGCCGCCGCGCTCGCCGGGGCGCGAAGCGTCGTCGGCATCGACGTGGACCCGGACGCGATCGAGAACGCCCGGCACAACGTGTCGCTCAACCGGGCGTTCGTGCCGCCGCAATTCGAGGTCGGCGACTTCCGCGACCACACGATGCGTCAGGCGAATGTCGTGATGGCCAATCTCACGGGTGGCATGCTCCGCGCGACGGGCGAATCGATTCGTGCCCTGGTCTCTCCAAACGGGACGTTGCTGATCAGTGGGTTCGACGAATCCGAGCGCGCCGCGGTACGCGAAGCGCTCGGCCCCTGGATGCACGAAACGTCGGAGACGGAAGACAACTGGGTGGCGATAATGTTGGGTCGGCCGGCCTGAAGGGCGGACGCTACGTACGCAATCCTGGGGCTACGCATTCGTAGGGGTTACGTACGCATTCGTAGGGGCGCCAATCAGGGCGGCCCACCCCTACTTGACGGCTCTCTGCTGTCCCTTCGCGCGGCGTTCGTTCCAGGAGTCCACCAACCGCCGCAGCTCCTTGATCGGCTCCGGGCTGTCGTCGACCTGCAGGCGCATCACCACATCGTTGTTCAACCACACGCCTTGCCCCTTGCCGACGATGAGGATGGCGGCGGACTGCATGCCGCGCGTATCGCCGCCCGCGGCCTGACCGGCCTCGATGGCCGCCGTCAGCCGCGTCGATAGATGCCCTTGCGACTCCTCGAATGCCTTGACCATGTTGGTGACGACCGCCTCACCGGCGAGGATGTTGCCTTGCGCGGTGCAGTACTTGCCCTGCTTCCCACCGGCCCACGCCGTGGCCTTCGGCCCGGTGAACGTCGCGGTCTCACCCTTCGCGTTGATCACCGCGAACTGTCGGCCCTGCTTGGTCCACCGCTCCGGCTGCGGATCGGCGTCGCTCTCCCAAATCGCCTTGAGGATGGCGTCGGGCGCGAGGCCGACCCGCAACAGCTCAACAGCCTTCGGCCCGTAGCTGACGTCGACGATGGCCTGGGTGGCGGCGACGCCGACACCCGCCTCGGCCCAGAGCACGCCGTTGCCGACCGAAAACACGCGCGACTGCACGGCGCCGCCGATTTCGCCGGTGGCCGGATCGAACCCCAGGATGGAAAACGTCGCCACCGGCTCCGGATTGCGGACACGATCATCACCCGCGCCGATCCCGATCGTCAGTCCCATCACGACTACCAGCGTCAAAAGACTTCGCCTCATCACCACGCCTCCCGCGTCGCCCATGCCGTTCATCGTGTGTTGCCCATGCCCTTCAACGTGTGCCGCCCATCCCTTCGACGCGTGGGGGCGGTTCACGAACCGCCCGCCAGCATTACAGATCGCCCCAATGCGCTTGCAATGCGGCAACCGCGACCAGCGGAACCGCATCCGCCCGGAGCGTCCGTCCGCCAAGACGCAGCCCAACGCCACCCGCGGCGCTGATTCGTCCCAGCTCCTCGCTGGTCCATCCCCCTTCTGGACCGACGAGTACGTCTGCCGCGACGGACTGCCCAAGGTCTTGTAGCGCTCGCACGTCGATTCCGGTCGCGCCAGGCTCTACCAGCACCAGACGCGTGGCCGCGGTCGAACGCGCCAGCGACGCCTCCAGCGCTTCGGGCTCTTCGACCGCCGGCACCACGGCGCGTCCACACTGCTTCGCCGACGCCACGGCGATGCGTCGCCACCGCGCGGTCCGCTGACCGCGACGCAGCGTGGCCACGCTCACCTCGCTCCTGGTCGAGACAATGGGCCGGATCGCCGCGACCCCGAGCATCACCGCATCGCGCACGACATCGTCCATCTTCTCGCCCTTGAGCACGCTCTGGACGAGCGTGATCGGGATGCGCGGCTCGGGCGCGGGCGTGCGCGCCGACTTCAACGTGACCGTCGCCCGACTCCGACCGACGTCAGCGACCTCCGCGTCCCATTCGTGCCCGCGTCCATCGAACACCGACACCAGCGCACCCGGCTGGAGCCGCAGCACACGTCCCAGGTGCGTCGCTTCCTCGACCGGCAGCGTGACCACAGGTGCACTCGGATCGAGCTCGGGCACGAAGAAACGGGGAGACATCATCTGGTGGACGTACGTTGAAGTCACAAGTGGGCCGTTCCGTAGGAACGGCCCGGAAACTGCTCCCCGAGCTCTCCGTAGATAGTCACTATTCTGTTGATACGCTCCACAAGACGCGCTCGGAGCAGGCAAGCAAATGCAGTCCTGGCGAAGCGGAGCCTCTCCGCGCAACTCAATGGTAGGGCGGAGCTTCGCTAGTATACTCATGCCTGGAATGTTCTTTCGCGGGCAGACGGTCGGGAAGTATCGGATCGTGTCGCCGCTCGGCAGCGGTGGGTTCGGCAGTGTTTACCTCGCGGAAGACACGTGGATCGACAAGAAAGTCGCAATCAAGGTTCCGCATCGACAGAACCTCGACTTTGGTGAGCTGCTGCGCGAGCCGCGGCTCCTCGCCAGCCTGAGCCATCCCAACATCGTCACCGTCGTCACCGCCGAGAAGCACAACGACGTCTTCTTCATCGTGATGGAGTACATCGCCGGCGAGACGCTCGAAGCGATCATCGATCGCGAGGGCGCGCTGGAGCTGACGCGGGCGCTCGACTACTCGGTGCAGATCTGCAACGCGGTCGATCACGCGCATCGGCACGGCATCATCCATCGCGACCTGCGGCCAGGCAACGTGCTGGTCACGGAACAAGGCATGGTGAAGGTGGCGGATTTCGGGACCTCGCGCTTTCTGGAGATCGCGGCGCACGGCACCACCGTCATCGGCAGCCCGCCCTACATGGCGCCAGAGCAGTTTCAAGGCAAGGCCGTGTTCGCGTCGGACATCTACTCGCTCGGCGTCACGATGTACCAGATGCTCACGGGCACGCTCCCCTATCAGACGCCAGCGCCGGCGGATCTCGAGCGCCTGATGCGTGGCGAGCTGACGACGCCCGCGCGATCGCGCAACCCGAAGCTGCCGAAGACCATCAACGATCTCGTCATGCGCGCGATGGCGCCGGAGATCCCCATCCGCTTCCAACGGGCCTCGGATCTCCTCGATGCCATCCTCGCGGAACGACCGGCGCACGCGGCGCGCCGTCCAGGGCGGCCAGCCGCGGTCGGCGCCGGCGTCGTGCCGACCGAGGATCCGCATGACATCCACGCCCGGCTCAAGGCCCGCGAAACACCGGCGCCGCGTTTCTGCTGGCGCTGCCGTAAAGCCCTGCATGCGCGCACCGATAAGTGCCCGTTTTGCGGCGAGACGCAGTAGTTCCGCACGACAGTGCCGCACGAGGGTTCCGCACAACGGTGAGGAACCAGCGTGTGGAACCGAACCCGCGTGTGGCACCCTGTGAGGAACCTGAGTGTGGTACCTTCGGGTGGAACTGGGGAATAATCAGCGGAGCTCCGGAGGGCGTAAATGGCATTCAGCGGCGACGGCACGGTGTGGATGAACGGCACGCTCGTGCCGTGGAAAGACGCGACGGTTCATGTGGCGACCCACGCCTTGCACTACGGCACCGGCGTCTTCGAGGGCATTCGCGCCTACGACTCGAAGACGGGCACGAACATCTTCCGCCTCGACGCGCACATGCGCCGGCTGTGGGACTCCTGCCGCGTCTACCGCATGGACACCGGCTACACTCTCGAGCAGCTCACCGACGCCGTCGTCGAAACCGTGCGCGTCAACGGCTTCAAGGCCTGCTACATCCGTCCACTGATCTGGCGCGCCTACTCGCAGCTCGGCGTCAATCCGCTCCCCTGCCCCGTCGACACCGCGGTCATCGTGTGGGAATGGGATGCGTATCTCGGCGACGATGCGGTGGAGAAAGGCGTGGATGTGGCGGTCAGCTCGTGGACCCGCATCGCGCCGAACACGTTCCCGGCGATGGCGAAGGCCACGGCGAACTACGCGAACTCGGGGTTGATCAAGATGCAGGCGAGCCTCGATGGCTATGCCGAAGGCATCGCGCTCGACGAGTCGGGGCTGCTGAGCGAAGGCAGCGGGCAGAACCTGTTCCTCGTCCGCGACAACATCATCTACACCCCGTCCATCGGGTCCTCCGTGCTCCAGGGCATCACCCGCGACACCGTGCTGACGCTGGCGCGCGATCTCGGGTACACGGTCCACGAGCAGCCGCTGCCGCGCGAGTTTCTCTATCTGGCCGACGAAGCGTTCTTCTGCGGTACCGCCGTGGAGATCACGCCCATTCGGTCGATCGACAAGATTCCCGTCGGGGCCGGTCGACGCGGCCCGATCACCGAAGCGCTGCAGAAGCAGTTCTTCGGCATCATCGGCGGCGAGTTGCCCGACACGCGCCAATGGCTGGCACCTGTTCAAACCGGGGTGGCCGCCCGATAAGATCAGATCGATGAGCCTCGACCGTCTCCTGCACCGCGCCGTTGATTTGGGCGCTTCGGATCTGCACCTCAAGGCGGGAGGGTATCCCACGTGTCGCGTGCATGGGCGGCTCGAGCCCCTGGCGGACGAACCACGACTCACCGTGTCGGCCATGGAAGCCATGGTGCTGGCCCTGCTGCCAGAGCGCCAGCGGCAGAAGTTCGACCAGCTGCACGAGGTCGACCTCGCGCACAGCGTGCCGGGATTGGGTCGCTTCCGCCTCAACGTGTTTCGCCAGCGCGGGACGATCGGCATGGTCGCGCGATCGATTCACGAGGCCGTGCGCACGATCGAGGACCTCGGCTTGCCGAAGGTGCTGGAGTCCGTGGCGCTCTCGGAGCGCGGGTTGATCCTCGTCACCGGCACCGCGGGCAGCGGCAAGAGCACGACCTTGGCCGCGATGATTCTCCACATCAATCGGATGCGAGCGGCGCACATCATCACCATCGAAGATCCGATTGAGTATCTCCACCCCGATCAACGGTCCGTGATCAACCAGCGCGAGGTCGGCTCCGACACGCCATCGTTCGGGAGCGCGTTGCGCAGCGCCCTGCGTCAGGATCCGGATGTCATTCTGGTGGGCGAGATGCGCGACATGGAGACCATCCAGACGGCGCTTCACGCCGCCGAAACCGGGCACCTGGTGCTCTCGACGCTGCACACGCTCGACGCTACCGAGACCATCAACCGCATCATCGCCGTCTTCCCATCCAATCAGCAGGATTTGATTCGCCTGCAGCTCTCGATGCTGCTCCGCGCGGCGATCGCGCAGCGGTTGATTCCGCGGGCGGATCACACGGGTCGGGTCCCCGCGGTCGAGGTGCTGCTGTCGACCCCGACGATCCGCGATTGCATCGCCGATCGCGCCAAGACCCACCTCATTCAGAACGCGATCGCACAGGGCACGTCGCAGTACGGCATGCAGTCTTTCGACCAGTCGATCTTCAGCCTGTATTCTCAGGGCCTGATCACCTATGAGGACGCCCTCGGCTGGGCCTCCAGTCAGGACGAATTCAAGCTGAAGGTGCAAGGGATCTCCTCAACCGCCGATGCGGCCCGCGATCAGATGGCCGGCAAGGTGCTGGCGAATCGGCGCACGCCACCGCGCGGAGATCAACCGGAGATCACGCGGTTCGGTAAATGACCCGCCTCCGCCAAGGCTTCGGCGGGCAAGCCCGGGATCGTCAAGGCCTGGGCGGGCAAGGCCGAGATCGTCAAAACCCCGGCGGCCACGCCCGCGATCTCTCCGCGGCGCGCGCCTACACCACGGCGCTGACGCTGCTGGCACGGCGCGAGCTGTCCTCCGCGACGCTGCGCGCGCGGCTGCTCGGACGCGGCTTTGCCGC
>DAINCF010000385.1:0-6969 GCA_036732565.1 Vicinamibacterales bacterium | reverse complement strand
GAATCGACGGCTCGTTGACGAGCGCCCGCGCGATCGCGACGCGCTGCTGCTGCCCACCCGACATCTGATTCGGATGATGTTCCGCCCGGTCGGTCAGGCCGACGACGTCGAGCGCGCGCATCGCCCGGTCGCGCCGCTCGGTCGCCTTCACCGCACCCTTGCGCGTGTAGAGCAACGGCAGCTCGACGTTCTCCACGGCCGTCGTCCGCGGCAGCAGGTTGAAGCCCTGGAACACGAACCCGATCGTCTCGTTGCGGACGCGCGCGAGCTCGTCGGGCGGCAGCTCCGAGACGTTCCGCTCGGCCAGCACGTAATGCCCACGCGTCGGCCGATCGAGACAGCCGAGGATGTGCATGAACGTCGACTTGCCCGATCCCGAAGGACCGACGACGGTGACGAACTCCTGCGCCGCGATGTCCAACGTTACCCCGCGCAGCGCGCGAACGATGTTGTCGCCGACGTGGTAGTCCTTCTCGAGGTCACGGACGCTAATCATGTGTCCAGGTGGTTCCACCAATGTCGCCGCAGGGGCGGTTCGCGAACCGCCCCTACACGCGTCAGTTCGTCGTCTTGGATGCTGGCGGGACCTTGCCAGCGTAAGCGTACAGCAGCGTCGCGATCGCCTTCTCGGCGCCGGCCATGCCGTACACCTTTCCTGCGCCTTCGATCACGTAGTACTCGTTGGCCGCGTGGGCGCGGCCACCATTGCCGGCGCCGCTGCTGACGATCGGCACGCCCTTGAACGACGAGATCTTCTCGCCCACTTCGCCGTTGCCGAACATGTAGGCCGGCCAGTAGCCCCCTGCCGCCGCGCCACCGCCGCCGATGCCCCAGTCCGCGCGCAGCTCGCCGTGCGGGATGTTCATCACTTCATACATGCGCTTGGCGGCGCGGCCGAGGTCGTGCTCCGAGTTCATCTTCGCCCACGGCACATCGCCGATCAGCTTCACGTCGACGTCCTTGTACCCATTCTTGTCGAGTTGCGCGCGCAGCTTCTTGACGATGTCGGGGCCCTTCATGTCGGGAATGTAGCGGAAGTTGTGCTTCGACGTGATCTTGTTCGGCAGAATGGCTCCAGCGCCCCCCGCGTACATGTTGCCGCCCCAGATGCCGTCGAGGTTGAACGACGTCCCGTAGCGCTGCATGCGCAGCATCGTGAACGGATCCTCGGAGATGTAGCGTGCGACACCGACGTTCTCCGCGGCCACCTTCATGTCGGTGCGGGACGCCGCCTGCTTCAGGTCGGCGATCACTTCCGACGTCAGCGGCTTCATGTTCTCGAAGAAGCCGTCGATCAGCGGCGTATTGCCGTCCTCGGAGACGAGCGACGCCAGCATCTTGATGTGCCGCCACGCCGGGCTGTCGACGCTGCGCTTGTTGCTGCCGTGAATATCGGAATTGGTCGGACCACGTCCCCACGCCGTGCCGCTCGTGGTGAGCTCGACGTAGACGCAGCCCTCGGAACCGCCACCGTAGCCGCCGCCCCCGCTCGGCGACTGGCCTCCGAACAACAGCATCCCGTCGGCGCCTTCGAGCAGCTCGGGATGATCCTTGACGAACTTCCGGAGTCCGATGTCCATGCGCTCTTCGTCGCCCTCGGCGACGATGATCAAGTTCACGGGGAGCTTCTGGTGCACCGCTTTGATGGCGCGGAAGGCGTTGAGCTGCGACATCTGCGGCCCTTTCGAGTTCGTCGCGCCGCGGCCGATCAGCACCTTCTTGTACGGCGCCTGCTCGACGAGGCGCGCCTCGAATGGCGGTGACGACCACGCGTCGGGCTGCGTGACCGGCATCGTGTCGTACATCCAATAGATCAGCAGCGTCTTCTCGGCGCCCTCGTCGCACTTGGCGTAGACGACCGGATTGCCGGGCGTGCCGTACTCCGTGATGCCGACGTCGTAGACCTGCGTCTGCTGGCAGCCGAGCTCGTCGAAGAAGCCCTTCACCATCTCCGCCGATTCAGGAATGCCTTCGCCCGAGTTCGAGATGCTCGGCTGCTGAATCCATTTCTGGAGATTCTCGACATGCTGGTCGATGTTCTCGTCGATGTGCGCGTACACTTTCTGGAGGTCCGGCGGCGCCTGGCTCAAGTCAGGCTGAATCTCCGTATCGCCGGCCGGGCGGATGCCGAGCTTCGGCTTCTCCGGCGCGGCCTGCGCGGCGGGAGTCGAAGGCGCCTGATTGCAGGCGGAACACAGCACGAGGACCGAAAGAGCGGCAAACAGCCGACACATACCTCTGCCTCCTATGGAGCGTGTCAACAGAGTGCCAGCAATCGACTGAGCGCTCTGCGCACTACTTCAGGGCCATTCCTACGGAACGGCCCGCTGGCGATTTCAACAACACCCACAACGTGTATGACTGGCATTCAGCCTCACCCACGAGGGCTTGTCAACAGCCTCTTGCCCGCCGAAGCGTTTTCAGCGAAGGCGGGCGTGGTACGCTCGCGCAAAACAGATGGATCGGTGGGCATCGAACGGATGCGCTGTGTGCATGCTGCTCCTGACGATCGGCTGTGCCGCGCCACACACGCGCACCCTGGACGATATCGCAAGAGGCTACGTGCGCGCAGCCCTGGCGTTGGCGCAGCATCAGCCTTCACTCGTGGAGGATTGGCGCGGCGACGAGGCGTGGCGGCCGGCGCAGCGCGTGCCGGTCGCGGAGACACGTAGAGACATTGCCACGCTGCGCACCGAGTTGACCGCCATCGATCGGGGCGCGATGTCACCTGTCGATCGAGGGCGCGCCGGTTACCTTCGAAGACAACTCGACGCCGTGGACCTCGCCGCGCAGCGCTTGCTCGGCGCGCAGATGCCGTTCGCGGACGAAATCGTCGCCGCGTTCGGGGTACCGCTGCCGCCGATCGACGCCAGCCGGCTGCAGCACGCTCGCGAAGCCCTCGCTCGACTCCTGCCCGGCTCCGGGTCGCTCGGCGCGCGGCAGGCCGTGTTCAGACGCTCGGTGACGGTCCCGCACGGGCGCGAGGCCGAGGTGTTGCACGCCGCGCTGGAGGCGTGTCGCGCCGCCACCCGCGAGCACCTGGAGCTCCCCGCGGACGAGTCCGTCGACCTTCGCGTCGGCGTCGACACCCCGTGGGACGGCTTTGCGCGCCATCAGGGCAACCATCGATCGCTCGTCGAAGTGAGCGGCCGCTCGCCGCTGGATGTCTCCCGCGCACTGCGCCTCGCGTGTCACGAAGCCTATCCAGGCCATCACGTACAACACGTGCTGCTCGATCGGGCGGCCGCAACCGACGGTCGACTGGAGTTGCAGCTGCAGCCGGCCTTTGGTCTCCACTTGCTCGTCGCCGAGGGCGCCGCGGAGATCGGTGCGGACCTCGCATTTCCGCCGGACGCGCGCGCGCGAATCTACCGGGAGCTGCTGCTCCCGCGCGCCGGCTTGCCGGGGGAACGCGCCGACCTCCTCGTCGCCGTCGAGACAGAGGTCTTCGCCCTGGAGCCCGCGATCCCGACCATCGTCTCGGCGTACCTCGATGCGCGTGCATCGCGAGACGCCACGCTCGATGCGCTGGCCACCGACGCTGCGGTGATGGATCCAGAAACGCTGCTCGCGTTCGTGGAGCGCCAACGGACCCGAGCGTTCGCCTACGGACTCGGGCGGCATCTCGTCGGCACCTGGCTGACGCGCCAGCCGGGCGACACCTGGGACAACCTCAGCGCGCTTTTCTCCACTCGTGCGTTTGCTCTAGAGTGAACCTCCAGCAGGCCAAGCGATGTCTCGACTCCTCCCCTTCATGTTCGCGGCAGTGATCGTCACGGTCCTCGTCGGAGCGGCGGTCCGGATGACGCCGTACTTTGCGGGCGACGTCGCCGTCGCGCGCGCCGTACAGGCATTGTCGCCCGGCACGGGTTGGGCCACGACCTACACCCGTTCGGCGACCTCACCGGTGAAGTGGGTCGTGGCGGCTGTGGCGCTGTTGGCGTGCTACGCGCTGGGCGGCTGGCCGGGCGCGGTGCTGTTCGTCGTGGCACTGACCTTCGAGCAGATGTTTGGCGAGGCCAGCAAGTCCCTGTTCATGCGACCGCGACCGTCGCGCGATCTGATTCAGGTCGTTGGCACCCCGTCTGGCTACAGCTTCCCGTCCACGTTCATGACGTTCCACAGTGTGGTGCTCGGCTGCATCTGGCTTCTCGCACGGCAGTCGCGGTCCAGTACGGGGCGCTCGATTGCGCTCGCCGCGGTCCCGCTGCTCGTCATCGTCGCCTGGGCGTGTCGCGTCGCGGTGGGCGCGCACTGGCCGAGCGACGTAATGTTGACGACGGTCGTGTGCGTGATGTGGTTGGCCCTCCTCAACCGCGTTGTCCAACGTGCGATGTCCGTTCGTATGGCGCCCGTCCCTCTCGAGCGCACGCGCGGATGACGCTCAGGCTCCGCACTGCCATCGTCGTCACGATGTGCACGCTGGCGGCGCTGCCCACGGTCGCGGCGGCGCATCCAGCTCCGTTCAGCTATCTCGACGTCCAGCTGACGTCATCGGGCCTCGCCGGCACGCTGGTCGTCCACGATTTCGACGTCGCGCACGATCTCGGCATCGAGGTGCCGGCCGCGCTGCTGGACGAGGCCACGGCCCAACAGCAGCGCGGGAGGCTCATCGCGCTGCTCGAGCGACGGTTGCAGTTCCAGGCCGACGATCAACTGGCGCCAATCGAGTGGGGCGCGTTGAGCGTCCTCGCGGATCGGCAAAGTCTCGCACTGGCCTTTCGGGCACCATCCGCGGGATCACCCGCGACAATCACCGTCACTGCGCTGCTGTTTCCCTACGACCCCGTTCACCAGAGCTTCATCAACGTGTACGAGGACGGCGCGCTGCGGCATCAGGCCATTCTCGATTTCAACCGCCGCTCGCTGACCTATTACTCCGGCACCACGCAAGGCGTATTGGCGGTGGTCCGAACGTTCGTGCCGGCGGGCATCGAGCACATCCTGATCGGCCCCGATCACGTGCTCTTCCTGATCGGCCTGCTGCTGCTCGGCGGCTCCGTTTGGAAACTGACCGGCATCGTCACGGCGTTCACGATCGGCCACAGCATCACGCTCTCCGCCGCAGCGCTGGATCTGGTCACGCTGCCCGCCCGATTGATCGAGCCGACTATCGCGCTCAGCATCGTGTTCGTGGGTGTCGACAACCTGCTGGTGCATGGGGCGCGGCAGACGTCGCCGGCCGCGGCGCGAGACATCCGCCCATGGGTAGCCGGCGTCTTCGGCCTGGTGCACGGCTTCGGGTTTGCGTCGGTGCTGAAGGAGTTCGGCCTGCCGTCCGGCGCGCTCGGGTGGTCGCTGTTCTCGTTCAACCTCGGGGTGGAGATCGGCCAGCTCGCCATCGTGTTGCTCGTGGCGTCCGTGCTGGCGGCGGTCCGGCGACGGCATCAGCGGCTGGGCGACCGTCTGGCCTGGGTGGGGTCGATTGGAGTTATCCTTGCTGGCGGTTACTGGTTCATCGAGCGAGTGTTTCTGACGGGAGGAGCCTCATGATGCGGACAGTCGCGTTGACCGTGCTCGTCGTCGCAGGCGGTGTGGCCATCGCCGCGAGCCCTGCGGCTCAACAGCCGGCGTCACAGGGACCGAACGTCGCGGAGATCCAGAAGGTCAAAGAGAACCTGTTCATGGTGACCGGTGGCGGCGGCAACACCGCGGCCTTCATCACCGCGAAGGGCGTCGTCCTGGTCGACACCAAGCTCGCCAACTGGGGACAAGCCATTCTCGACAAGGTGAAGACGGTCACGGACAAGCCGATCACGCACATCATCAACACCCACACGCACGGCGACCATGTCGGCAGCAACGAGTTCTTCCCGGCGGCGGTGGAGATCGTCGCGCAGGAGAACACCAGCACGAACATGGCGAAGATGGACGCGTTGAAGGATCCGGCGAAGAAGCACGCGATGCCGGATCGCACCTACAAGGACCGGATGACGCTTCTGTCCGGCGCCGAGTCCATCGATCTCTACTACTTCGGTCCCGCGCACACCAACGGCGACACGTTCGTCGTCTTCCGCGACCTGCGCGTGATGCATGCGGGCGACGTCTTCGCCCGGGCTGGCACGCCGCTCATCGATATGAACAACGGCGGCTCCGGTGTCGGATATCCGGCCACCATCGAGAAGGCAGTGGCCGGCATCAAGAACGTCGATACCGTCATCCCCGGCCACAGCGCGGTCACGACCTGGCAGGCGTTCGTCGAGTTCGGCGAGTTCAACCGCGCGTTCCTCTCCGCCGTGCAGGCGGCGGCCAAGTCGGGCAAGACGGCCGAGCAAGCGCTCGCGGATCTGTCGCTGCCCGACAAGTTCAAGGCTTACGGGATGCAGGGCGCGAAGGACAACGTGCCGAAGATCTACAGCGAGATCAAGAAGTAGGGTGGGCGGGGCCGTGGTCCGCGACGTCGCCGAGGTCCGCGCGTTCATCGATCGCCACTACGCGAAGCCGTTGACGATCGATCGCCTCGCCGATCTCGCGGGCCTCTCCACCTTCCACTTCATCCGCGCGTTTCGCGCCCACGCCGGTCACACGCCGCACCGCTACTTGCGCGACCGCCGACTCGAGCGCGCCAAGGAGCTCCTGGTCACGACCCCCATCCCGGTCACCGAGATCTGCGACACCATCGGGTTTCAGAGCCTCGGCTCGTTCTGCAGCCTCTTCCGCCGCGTCACCGGCGAAACCCCCGCCGCCTACCGCGCCGCCCGCCGGAAGCAAAGCTACATTCCGACGTGCTTCATCAGGATGTACAGGGCCGAATAAGGCTCGCTGGACGAATCCGAACCTATGACTCGTGCGAGGGGGCGACTCAGCCGGCCCTTGGCGCTCACGGCGTCTTCGAGGACTTCGGTCGTGCGCCGACGTAGGTCGCGAGGTGCTCGCCGGTGAGGGTCGATCGGGCGGCGACGAGGTCGCCGGGTGTGCCCTCGAAGACGATCCGGCCGCCGTCGTGGCCGGCGCCGGGGCCGAGGTCGA
>DAINCF010000384.1:0-6975 GCA_036732565.1 Vicinamibacterales bacterium | reverse complement strand
GCGCGATAGAAGCTCACCGGGTGCGCGACGCCGACGTCGAGCACCTTCTTCATCTCGGCGCGTGCGGCACGCGCATCACCCGTCTTGAAGAGCGACCACGCCAACGCTTCGAGCGTGCGCACATCCTGGCGCTTCGACGCTTGACGACGAGCGAGGGCCAACCCATCGTCGGCGCGTCCGGCGTGATCCAGGTAGTAGTAGACGAGCTCGGTGTTGGCGTTGTCCCAACTGTCCATCTCGCCACGGGCGGCCGTGTCGAACTCGGCCCACGCGGCGCGCGCCTCGTCGACGCGTCCGGCCAGGTGCAGGGCCACGCCCAGCTCGTACTGGTTCTCCGGATGCGCCGCGGCGCGATAGTGCCGCTCACGAAACGCCACGGAGTCGGCCACGCGTCCCTGTTGCAGCCGCACGTCGGCCATCTGCGCGAGCGCGTAGTGATAGTCGGGGAACAGCGTCAGCGCCTGAGTCAGCACGCGCTCGGCCACATCCGTCCGGCAGGTCTGCAGCGAGAGCTGCGCGATGTGCGTGAGGATCCACGCGCGATCCTCCACTTCGCTGTCCGGCGTGCGCCGATAGGCCATGTCCAGCAGCTCCACCGCGCCGTCTTGGTCGCCGAACAGCTCGCGCAGATACGACGCGCGGGTCAGACCCGGCACGTTGCCGGGTCTGAGGTCCAACATCCACTGCGCGGCCTTCTCGGCGTCGCCGTAGCGACCGAGCTCCACGTAGCCATCGACCAGGAAGCCGTAGACGAGCACGTCATCGGGCATCGCCTTGTTGATCTGCTCCGCGGCCTCGACCGCACGTGGAAACTCGTGCTGACCGAGCAGGATCCACACCTGCAGCTTGCGCCCCTCGAGGTTGCCGGGCTCGAGCTCCAATGAGCGCTCGGTCGCCTCCCACGCTTCCTTGTAGAAAGCCGGATCGGCGGTTTCACGAGCGCGGCGCGAAAGCGCCAGCGCCAGCTCGTTCCACGGGTCCGCACGTGACGCCTCCTTCGCGATCATGGCACGCGCCGAGGCGATGCGAAGCTGCGCTGGCGATTGATCGGCCGCCGCGACCATCGTGCTGGACGCAATCGCCAACGCCGAGATCGCAGCCAGACATCGCCGAAGGCCCGCCCCGCGGAGCGGGGCAAGAAGACACTGTAATAACGAAGCGGAGCCTCTCATGCTGTTGCTCGACGGCTTGAAGCGGAGCGTCGCGACTATTGACCGGGGCATGGGGCACCTGCTCCGGCCGTGCAGCCGGGCTCTGTCGGGTCGAGGTGACGACGGTCGCGACCGCTCGGCGCATAGGCGACGTACGGGAACGACGTCAGATACGGCGCGTCGTTGACGTTGACGCCATCGCCGAGCATGCCGTTGACGGCGGCGTTGAAGCCGGGGAACGGTGCGGCCAGGACGCCACCAGCGACGACGCGCAGGGCGATGTCGGTGACGTCATCGAACACACGACGTCCGTTCGGAAAGCCGGCGTTGTCGCCACCGAGCACACCGAGGCGGCTGGCGGACGCCGGAGACGTCGGCGCGACGCCGGTATTGAGACGCAGCAGGTCGGCAACCGGACCTGGCGATGTCCCAGCCGCGGCGATCGGCGGCACGTATTGCACGAGCGGCCGCAGGTCGACCCGCGGCGCCGCGGGAATCGCGAGGACCCCGTTGGTGAGCGCGTTCAACACGCGCGGCAGCGCCGGGTCGGCGAAGAAGTTGGCGAACTGCGCATCGTTCCTGGGCGCGTCCATGCTGAAGCGATCCTTCGAGCCGGTGCCGATGATCAGCTCGTTGATGAGCGGATTGCCCATGCGCTGCACCTGCCGGAACTGGCCCGATCGATCGATCACGCCCGTGTTGTTGCGGCGCACCGACACACGGGGCCTGGATGTCGTGGCCCAGACGCCGAGCGTCGCCGCCGGCGAGGTCGCGGGCTCGACCCGACCGGTGCGCGTCAAGAACTGGACCGGAATCTCGATCGCGATCGTGTTGACGCCGTAGCCCGACACCGTGTCGGGGGCGATGTTGACGTTCGCGGCGTCCTGCGCCGCGCTCAGCACTCCTGGGGCAACGGTGTTCCTCAGGTTGAACGTGTCGAATGCCGCCCCCAGATCGATCCAGAACGCATCGTCGGTCGATCCAGCGAAGACCTTGATGCCCGCGGGAAGATCGTAGATGCCTTGGTTGAAGAGGCTGACGTAGTCCATCGTGCGGGGACCGACGTTCGCGGGTACCGCGTAGAGCGGCTGGCCGCTCGGCGAGCCCAACCGGACCGGGAAGATATTGCCGAGGACCGCGGTCACGGTGTAGCGCTGGCGCTGGCCGAGGCCCGGAGAGCTGAAGCTGGTGATGCGAGGCGGCACAATCAGCGAGCCTGGCGGCACCGGCGCCGGCGAATTCGCAGGCGAGAAATAGCCGTTGTCGGCGCCGGCGTAGACCTGGAACAGCGACGGCAGCCGCTGCTCGGTCTCGAAGCGGAACTCGAGCGAGATGTCGGCGCGCGCGTCGTTGTTGTTGTCGATCTTGATCTCGTACAGGATTTCATCGTCGAACGGGAACCAGTTCGGCCCGTTCGCCATGTCGAGCAGCGGATCCACGCCCAGGATCAACGTGACCTTGCCGTTCCCGGCGCCTCCAGGTCCATAACTCATGAACGCGTAGACATCCGTGATGTCGGCCTTGTGATCGAGAGCGGTAATCGGAGCCTCGCGGTGGTTGGACGCCGTGAGGGGTGGTGACACCGCGCCAAGCAGCGCGGCGATACCGAGAAGCAACGCCAATCGTCTTGCCATGTATCCTCCGTCAGAAGGGTTTCCTGTGCTTTCGACGCCTGCTCGACGACGGAGGATCCCAACGGGGCGTGACCGGCTCGATCAGGGAGGTGCGTCGCGGCGATTCCGGCGATAGTGGGCCGCGACCTTGGCGCGGTTGCCGCATGCGGTCATCGAGCACCAGCGCCGCGCGTGGTTCTTGGTCGTGTCGTGGAAATAGAGGACGCACGTCGGGTTCTGGCATTTCCTGACCAGTCCCAGATCGCCGGTGCCCAGAAAATCGGCCGCGGACTCCGCAACCGGGACCAGCAGGTGCGCGGGCACCGTGAACTGCCGGCGGAACTGCGTCTCGTAGCCCTCCTTCGTGCGCACCACAGCGAGCTCGCCGGCGCGGGTGCGGAGGAGGACATTGATGCCGTCCAGGGCCGCCTGCTCGACGCCCCCGCGCCCCGCCGCCATCCGTTCGGCCATCTTGCGGAGCGAGGCTCGGAACTGAATCGCCTGCGCGAAGGTCCGCTCGGCCTCACGCGTGCCGCGCCATCGCCGCAGCAGGTCGTCCGCCTGCTTCGTGGCGATCACGCCTGCCGACACCGACCAACGTGCGAGGTCGTCGAAACCTTCGAGCAGGTCCACCGGGAGACCACCCTCCACGACTTCGGTGTTGACGAAGTCCAGCCACAAGCGCTCGCCGATGAAATGGAACGGCCGATCCATCTGCTGCCGGCTCATCCGCCCATCCTCCTCGGTCCAGTATAACCTCTGTCACACCACTTGACAGGTTAGCCTCGTTGTGGTGTACATAACCTTCAATAGTGTCTATTGATGGTTATCTATTCAATGCACCGAAAGGGCTCCAACATGGTCACCGAGCACACGCGGCACAATCGAGGGTTGTGGCTGTCAGCAGCGGCAGCGGTCTTTCTCTTGGCGAGCGCGGCAGGCGCCGCGGCCCAATCCGAGGTCACGACGGCGTACCGAACGGTCGACGTCGAAGGCCTGACCATCTTCTATCGCGAGGCGGGACCGAAGAGCGCACCGACCGTGCTGCTCCTGCACGGCTTCCCGACCTCGTCGCACATGTTCCGCAATCTGATTCCCGCTCTGGCGGACAAATACCACGTGGTGGCGCCGGACTATCCGGGCTTCGGCGGTAGCTCGATGCCGACGGTCGATGCGTTCGACTACACGTTCGATCACCTCGCCGAGATCATCGACGCGTTCACCGCGCGGCTGGGGCTGACGCGCTACAGCTTGTACCTGCAAGACTACGGCGCGCCGATCGGCTTCCGCCTCGCGGTCAAGCATCCGGAACGCGTGCAGGCCCTGATCATTCAGAACGGCAATGCCTACGAAGAAGGACTGCCGGACGCGTTCTGGAAGCCGATCAAGACCTACTGGCAAGCGCCGACCGAAGCGAATCGGGCGGTCCTCGCGAAGTCTCTCGAGCTCGATGCCACCAGGTGGCAGTACACGCACGGCGTCCGCCGACCCGAGCTGATCAGCCCGGACAATTGGCTCGTAGATCAGTATCTGCTCGACCGTCCCGGCAACAAAGACATCCAACTGCGCCTGTTCTACAGCTACGGCTCGAATCCGCCGCTCTATCCGCAGTGGCAGGAGTACCTCCGTCGCCATCAGCCACCGACACTGATCGTGTGGGGCAAGAACGACGAGATCTTCCCGGCCGAGGGCGCCCATCCGTACAAGCGCGATCTGAAGACTGTGGAATTCCACCTGCTCGACACCGGCCACTTCGCCCTCGAAGAAGAAGGGCCCACCATCGCGCGTCTGATGCAGCGGTTCCTGGCGTCGCGGGTTCGGCAGGGACACTAGGCTCTCCTGATCTCCTTGATGCCGAGGTTGAGCCGACGGCGTAAGAGCGCGCGCAGGGTTGCGCCGTCGGCGTATCCCACTCGCGCGGCGACCTCGTCGACGCTCGCATGTCCGGTCCTCAACAAATGGACCGCGCGCTCTACTCGCAGACTTTGGAAGTACGACAGCGGCGATTTCCCAAGGACCTGCTCCATGCGGCGCGCGAGCGTTCGCTTGCTGGCCCCGGCGGCCCTGGCCGCCTCGTCCAGGGAGAACCTCCGCGTCAGGTGCGCTCGGGCCCACCGCTCGAAGCGCTGGACGATGGCGTCGGAGTGAATCAGATGATCGGTCAGGACATACGCGGACTGCGAGGGTCGTGAGTCGACAACCAGGTACTTCGCAGTGAGCGACGCCAGCTGCGGACTCACCCCTCTGACCAGCCACAGGGCGAGATCCATGTGACCGAGGGCCGCCCCGGCGGTCACGACCTGGCCGGACTTCACGATCATCGTCGATTCGTCCAGCATGACCTCGGGATAGCGGCGGCGAAACAACGGCGCCAGCCACCACGTGGTGGTGGCGTGCTGATGATCGAGCAGTCCCGACTCGGCCAGGACAAACGTCCCGATGCAGGCGGCGGTCATGGTAGCGCCACGACGAGCCCACTGCCGAAGCGCGCTCGTCGCATCCCGGACATCGGGCCTGGCCAGCGCGGTCACCAGTGGACCGGGCATCTTGAAGCCGATGGCCGGGACCACGACGCAGTCGGGCGTCCGCGTGCCGACACCCTGAACCGGGACACGGAGGCCCTGTGAGGTCTTGACCACGGTGCGCATGCCCACCGTCCTCATCTCGAATCGAGGCACGGTCATCCCAGATAGCTCGATCAGCTCGTTTGCGGTCTCGAATGCATCGAGGACGGCCGCCAGACCCAAGTCGAACACACCGTCGAGAGCGAGGACGTCCACACGCATGGCAATGACGATACTAAATATGGCGTTCTTGCCTATCGCCGCCGTCTGTCACTCACGGGTACGCTGGCTGACATCATGAACGGTGTGCAGCGCGACATCCTGCATCGCATCGGCAACACCTCGATCGTGGCGCTCCGTCGCCTCGTCTCCCAGAACGGCTCGCGCGTTCTGCTGAAGCTGGAGAGCGAGAACCCTACCGGCAGCATGAAAGACCGCATGGCGCTGGCGATGATCGAGGCTGGAGAGGCGACCGGACGACTCACCATGGGTGGATCGGTCGTCGAATACACGGGGGGCAGCACCGGCGTCTCCCTGTCGCTCATCTGCGCGGTCAAGGGCTATCCGCTACACATCGTCACGTCGGATGCGTTCGCGCGCGAGAAGCTCGATCACATGCGCCTGCTGGGTGCCAGTCTTCAGATCGTGCGAAGCGAAAGCGGCCGCATGACGGAGCAGCTCACCCGAGACATGATCGAAGCCGCACGCGTCATCGCGGCGCGCCCTGGCACCTTCTGGACCGATCAGCTGAACAACACGGACCAGCTTGTGGCCTATCACACGATGGCGGACGAAATCTGGACCCAGACAGACGGGCAGGTCGATGCCTTCGTGCAGAGCGTCGGGACGGCGGCATCCCTTCGTGGGACCGCTGAAGCCCTACGACGGCATGATCCACAGATCAGAATCGTCGCCGTGGAACCGTCCGAATCTCCGGTGCTCTCGGGCGGCCAGGCGGGCGCCCACAAGATTGACGGCGTCGGGGCTGGCTTCATCGTTCCGCTCTGGCGGAGCGAAATCACGAATCACATCGAACGCGTGTCCACCGAAGAGGCGATGGCAATGGCCGTACGGCTTACGCGCGAAGAAGGGCTCTTCGCGGGAACGTCGACCGGCGCCAACCTCGTCGCGGCGTTGCGATTGGCCGAACAACTGGGCCCCGCCGCAACCATCGTGACCGTCATGTGCGACACCGGGATGAAGTACCTCAGCAAGCTGGCGCACTGAGGTGCCGATACGTCCACGATGCTAAGCCGGAATGATTCCGCCCGCATTGTAGGCCTTGCTGTAGTCCACCCATTGCTCCAACGAACGCTCGCTGCAGACCACGGCCAATGTCGCCAGCGCGCGCTGCCACGTCGGCTTGGCGACGTAGCGCTGGAGGTCTTCCACGGCGCTGGCGCCGTAGCGGCCGCAGGTGCGCAAGTGCGCCCAGGCTGTGGCGGCGGCCATGCTTCGAATGGTCACCTCCAGCCGTTGGATGCGGCCGTCCCAGTGCGCGAGATCCAATCGATCCGTCATCGGCTGCAGTTCTTTGAGCACGTACGATCTGCCGCCGATGGTCACCGCATGCAGCAGCGCCGGCGAGATCGCTTGGGCCACCCGCTGCGTGGTCACCACCCGCAGCGCCTCGGCGGCCCAGGCACT
>DAINCF010000383.1:0-7005 GCA_036732565.1 Vicinamibacterales bacterium | reverse complement strand
AAGGGCGGGCTCACGCCGCGCCGCGCGTGCGAGCCGCGCCAGCATGACGATGGAGAACGCCAGCACCAGCAGGGCGGCATCGCGATGCCAGTAGTCGAGCGCGCCCACCGTCGCCAAGACGTCGGCGCGCGGCACGCCCTCGTCGAGCGCGACGTCCACGTGACCGCGGACCTGCGTGCCAAGCCCAACCTGCACGAGCGTGACGATGATGAGGGCCACGATCAGCCGCGCCGTCCCACGCCGCGTGCGCGTCCACCTCACCCGTCCGTCGTCAGCGGCGCGAAGCGAGTACACCGTGGCATAGAGCAGCAGTGAGACGATGACCAGCGCGACGATCATGTGGACGGTCACGATCCACGCCGCGAGCTCGTGAGCGACCACGCGGCCGCCGAGCCATCCCTGAAAGCCGGTCAAGAGCACCGCCGCGATCGCCGGCCACACGATGTGCAGCTGACGCCGATGATGGCGCCAGCCCGCGATCGCCGTCGCCAGAATCATCAATCCGACGAGCGCGCCGAGCAGCCGATTGAGATACTCGGTCCACATCAACGTCGGGTTGAACAGCGATGGATCGAACCCCGCAGGGAGCTCCGCGGCCGACGCCGGAGGGATCCAACTCCCAAAACACCGCGGCCAATCCGGACACCCCAACCCCGCCCCGGACGCGCGTACCAGACCGCCGACAAGAATTAGGAGATAGGTGACGATGGTCGTCGTGACCGCGAGGCGACGGAAGGACACGGATCATCATGACATCGTTCCACACGCAGGTTCCTCACGGCGGTTCCACACGGGGTTCCTCACGAAGGTTCGGTTCCAACAGATGTTCCACACGGAGGTTCGGTTCCAACAGATGTTCCACACGGAGGTTCGGGTCCAACGCATGTTCCACACGGAGGTTCGGGTCCACACGCGGGTTCCTCGGCACGGCGGTTCTGCGTCCGCCGTTCTCGGCATGATTCGTGCGCCGGGTCTGGGCACTATGGCCCGAACCTATCGAGAAATGGAGATTTGGCAACTCGCCGAGGAGTTGCGAAATGGTGTGATCGCACTTCTTGCGACTTTGCCGGTCGGGAAGGATGGAGAACTTTTCGCTCAGTTACGTGACGCCGCGGCGTCGCCCGCGAGGAACATCGCCGAGGGATTCGGCCGATTCGAGCCGCGAGATCATGCCAACTTTCTGCGGATAGCAAAAGGTTCTCTCGACGAAATCGACAACCATCTGCGAGACCTGGCGCACCGCCGAAGGCATACGCAAGCCACCTGCGGAGAGTTCATCCGCCTCGCCGCGCGATGTCGAACAGGGGTTGTGCGTCTGAGGAGATACCTGCTGAGTCCAAGCAACCCATTTGGCAACCAGTCGCGGCGAACTGCTTCGCGAGAGCACAAATGAGGAACCCTCGTGCGGAACCTGAACCCTCGTGCGGAACCCTCGTGCGGAACCCTCGTGCGGAACCCCCGTGAGGAACCGAACCACCGTGTGGAACCAACGTGCGGAACCCTGTGAGGAACCTCCGTGCAGAACCCCCGTCAGTCGTTTCTGAGCGCAGCAATGGGATCCACCCTTGATGCGCGCCACGCTGGGTGGCTGGCGGCGACAAGGGCCACCACGATGACGAGCGACGCGACTCCAGCGAGCGTGGGCGTGTCGAGCGGGGTAACCTCGTAGAGCAGGCCACGAAGCACGCCCGTGACCGCAGTAGCGCCTGCGAGCCCGAGCAGGCCGCCGATCGCGGTGAGGATGACGCCTTCCCTCGCAACCAGGTTCAGGACCTGCATCGACGAGGCGCCCAACGCCATGCGCACGCCGAACTCCTGGGTCCGTTGTGCGGTCAGGTACGAGAGGGTGCCGTAGAGGCCGATCGCCGCCAGGAGCAATGACGCGGCGGCGAATCCCGTCAGCACCAGTGTGGTGAAGCGTGTTTCACCCATCGAATCGATGACGTAGTCGCGCATCGACCGGATCTCGGTGACCGGCCGACGCGTGCCCAACGACTCCACCGCCCGGCGAATCTCCGGACCGATGTCGACGGTGCTGCGTGATGTCCGCACCACGAGGTGCAGCTCGTTGCCGACGTGGTGATACGGCACCATGATGGTCGCGATCTCGGTGTCACGCACGCTCTCGGTCCGTACGGTGTTGGTGACGCCAACGACCTCGAGCACGTCGAGGCGTTTGCCTTGACGGATCATGAGCTGTCCACCGAGCGCGCCGGTGGGCCACAGTTGACGCGCCAGGCGATCGTCGATGATCGCGACCATGCGATGGTGGCGATTGTCATCCTCAACCAGATCACGCCCTTCGCGGAGCGTCGTCCGGGTCAACGGCAGGTATCCAGGCACGATCGCCTGCATGTTCACCAGAACCGTTCCTGCTTCGTCGGCGTCCGCACGCCCGACACGTCTGGTGAACTGCGCTGGCGCAAGCGGAAGCGGTCCCGCGGCGCTGGCGGCCTCGACGCCAGGCAGCCCCCGCACGCGCTCGATGGCGTCGCGCTGGATCGCCCACCGACTGTCGAAGTCACGAAACTGGCCAAAGCTGAACGCCATTCTCGCGGTGACGAGCCCCGAGGGGTCGAAGCCAATCGGCACCTGTGTCAGGTTCCAGAACGTCCTGAGCATCAGGCCACCGGCAACCAGCGGGACGATGGACAACGCGACCTCCGCGACGACGAGCGCGCGCTGCAGCCGTCGCATGCCGGGCAGCGTGTTCTCCGCGCGACCCGCTTTGAGCGGCTCGTGGTCGCGCACGCGGCTGATGCGAAGCACCGGCAACAGACCGACGATTAGACAGACGGCAATCGACAACGCCACCGCGAAGAGGGCCGTCGAGCCGTCCACGGCGATCTGGGACTGACGCGGCAGATGCGTCGGGCGCAGCCAGTCCACCAGTGAGACGCCGCCAAACGCGAGCAGGAGGCCTATCGCTCCACCGAGCCCCGCGAGACACGCGTGCTCGGCGAACAGCTGCCTCACCAGACGGCCGCGTCCGGCACCAAGCGCATGTCGAATCGCCAGCTCGCGGCGACGCGCGCCCGATCGCGCGAACATCAGGTTGGCGATGTTGACGCAGCCAATCAGCAGCACGAAGGCGACGGCCCCGCCGAGAGCCACCAACGCCGGCCGCGCGTGTTCGGTGAGGACGTCATCCAGCCGCCGGGCCGACAGCCGCAGTTTCCCTTCCGGATAGACAGTCGGGTGCGCGGCGACCAGGCGTGCGGCAAGCGTGTCGAGCTCGGCCTGGGCCTGTTCGACGCTCACGCCCCTGGTCAATCGCGCCAGCGTCACGACGTGGCGATACGAGCGTTCCGTCCCCAATCCCATCGGGAACCAGACGTCGATCTCCTCCGCCGCGAACGAGGCCGTGGGCGCAAACAGCCGGAATCCGGGGCGAAGCACGCCGACCACTTCGACGTCGAGGTTGTTCACCAGGATGTGCCGGCCGATGACGCTCGGGTCTGCGCCGAAACGGCGGCGCCACAGGCCGTCGCCGATGATGACGCTCCGTACTCGCGGCGCGACATCGTCCACTTCGGCTCTGAGCGGCCGGCCGAGAGCCGGCGGCACGGCGCCCAGCGCCGGCAGGAGGTCGTCGTGGGCGCTGATCGCGGTCACACGTTCCAGCTCGCCATCAATCTCGAGGGACGCGTAGACACCGTTGATGGCGGTGAGCTGCTCGAGCGTTCGACTCTCGCGGCGCAGGTCCTGCAGCTCGCCGGGCGACAATCCGGTCTCGGTCACGCCGTTCATGAAGCCTTCGACGATCAGGAGTCGCTCAGGTTCTGGGTATGGGAGCGGTTTCCAGAGCACCGCGCGCATGATGCTGAACATCGTGACGTTGGCACCGATGCCGATGGCCAGCGTGAGGATGACCACGAGCGCAAAGCCCGGCGATCGTCGCAACGCTCGCCATCCGAAACGCAGATCGCGCAGCGTGGTCTCGATCGCGACGCCAATGCGCACGTCGCGAACCTGCTCCTTGACCTGCTCCACAGCCGCCCGCGTCGCGCAGCGCCGCGCGTCTGGCGGCATCAGGCGTGAGGCCCGCGGCCACGTGGCGGGCTGTCAGCTCATCGATGTAACTGCGCAGCTCCTGATCGAGCTCGCGGTCGAACTGCGACCCGCCTGTGAGCGTGCGGCCGAGGCTCCGAAGCTTGGCAAGAAGGGGCATGGCTACTTGACGGCTCACGCTGCCGGAAGGTTGTCTATAGACATTCTATATCGATATCTTATATCACGAGATCTCGTATGCTCCCGCCATGAGGCTGCGCCGTTCGACCGTTGTCGTCCTCAGCTGCCTGATGGCCGGCTGCACGGCCGGCGCTCCGGGGCACAACCCGCCGCCGAGTGCGGTCGCCAGGCAGGCCCAGCAGTTCCTGACCGACGTCGACCAGCAGCTGCTCCGGCTGGGACGCGAATCGAACCAAGCCGGGTGGATCGCATCGACCTACATCACACCGGACAGCGAAGCCCTGAACGCACGCGCCAATCAGCGGTACATCGAGGCGGTGGCGCGCTTCGCCAAGGAGGCGGTGAAGTTCGACGATGCGCCGGTGTCGCCAGAGGAGCGCCGACAACTCGACCTGTTGAAGCTCGCGCTCGTCATGGTCACGCCAGATGATGGGAAAGAGGCCGAGGAGCTGACCAGGCTCGCGGCCAGCATGGAAGGCGCGTACGGGCGCGGGAAATGGTGCCCGGGCGGTGGCTCCGCCGACTGCCTCGACGTCGAAGCCATCACCCAGATCATGGCGGAGAGCCGAGATCCGAAACGGCTGCTCGAGGTGTGGGAGGGCTGGCACACGATCTCGCCGCCGTACAAGCCGGACTACGTTCGCTATGTCGAGCTCGCCAACAAGGGGGCGAAGGAGCTGGGCTTCGCCGACACCGGCGCGATGTGGCGGGCGAAGTACGACATGCCGCCAGACGCGTTCACGCAAGAGCTCGATCGTCTGTGGGACCAGGTGCGCCCGCTGTACGTCTCGCTGCATGCCTACGTGCGCATGCGGCTGCGCGAGCACTACGGCGACGTCGTTCCCGCGGAAGGGCCGATCCCCGCGCACCTCCTCGGCAACATCTGGGCCCAGGACTGGTCGAACATCTTTCCACTGGTGGCGCCGGCCAGCGCGAACCCCGGCTACGATCTCACCGCCGTCTTGAAGGCGCGCCGCATGTCCGCCGTGGACATGACGCGAGCCGGCGAGCGCTTCTTCACCTCGCTCGGCTTCGCGCCGCTGCCGCAGACATTCTGGGAGCGGTCACTGCTCGAGAAGCCACGCGACCGGGAGGTCGTCTGCCACGCCAGCGCGTGGGACATCGATCTCGAGAACGACGTGCGCATCAAGATGTGCATCGATCCCAACGCCGAGGACTTCATCACCATCCATCACGAGCTGGGGCACAACTTCTATCAGCGCGCCTACGCGACGCAGCCGGTGATCTTCCGCGACTCGGCGAACGACGGCTTCCACGAGGCGATCGGCGACGCCATCGCGCTCTCGGTCACGCCTGAGTACCTCGTCAAGATCGGCCTGCTGACCAAGGCGCCAGACGCGTCGCGCGACATCGGCCTGCTGCTTCAGCAGGCGCTCGCGAAGATTGCATTCCTTCCATTCGGCCTGCTCATCGATCAATGGCGCTGGCAGGTGTTCGGCGGCCAGGTGTCGCCGGACCGATACAACGACGCCTGGTGGGCGCTCCGCGCCAACTACCAGGGCGTCGCACCGCCGTCACCCCGGGGTGAAGCGCTGTTCGATGCCGGCGCGAAGTATCACGTGCCCGGCAACACTCCGTACACACGGTATTTCCTCGCGCACATCCTGCAATTTCAGTTTCATCGCGCGTTGACGCAGATCGCGGGCTGCCAGGGTCCGTTGCACCGTTGTTCCATCTTCGAGAGCGCGGAAGCCGGCACCAGGCTGAATGCCATGTTGGCGATGGGGTTGTCGCGCCCCTGGCCGGAGGCCCTGGAGGCCCTGACCGGCACGCGGCAGATGGACGCCACGGCGATTCGCGACTATTTCGCCCCGCTCCAGGTGTGGCTCGACGAGCAGATCAAGGGCCAGCCCACGGGTTGGTAGACCCGTGTCGCGGGCGCGCACCCGCAGAACGGTAAACGCACCCCGCCGCCGATTTGTAATACCTTGTCATAGGTGAGCTGAACGCTTGTTCGGCCCACCCCTTCCGGCGAAGATCTAAGAGATCTACACGGACGGTCCGAATCCTCCATCGACCTCCGGTCGTAGCAGCAAGAGAGCTTTCATCGTGAATACGTGGTTCGGGGTCCTTCTCGCGTTGGTGTCATCGGCCTCCCTTTTCCCAGGTTGCGAGAAAGCTTCGTCCGCGGCCGCACGTCAGACCCCGGCTGTCGAACCGCCCGCGGTCAAGGTGCTGCGCGTGAACCGGACGCCGCTCGTGCGATCGGTGACGGTCACGGGGACGCTGGCGGCCGAAGAGCAAGTGATGCTGAGCCTGAAGGTCACCGGCAGGCTCGAAACCCTGACCGTCGACCTCGGCTCGCGGGTGTCCCGCGGTCAGATCATCGCCCGGCTCACCCCGACGGACTTCGAGCTCCGTCTGCAGCAAGCCACCGCAGCGTTGCAACAGGCGCGCGTGCGGCTCGGCCTGCCGGCCGACGGCGCGGACGACAGCGTGGAGATCGAAGGCACCGCGTTGGTGCGCCAGCAGAAAGCGTTGCTCGAAGAAACCAGGCTCCAACGCGGTCGGATCGCCACCTTCGTCGAACGCGGCATCTCGGCCAAGGCGGATCTCGACACCGCTGACGCGCAGCTGGCGGTGGCCGAGGGACGCCATCAGGATGCGCTCGAAGAGGCGCGCAATCGTCAGGCGGTGCTCGCGCAGCGTCGCTCGGAGCTCGCGCTGGCGCGCCAACAGCTCGAAGACACCACCCTGAAGTCTCCCATCGACGGCATCGTCCGTGAGCGGCTCGCGTTCGCCGGCGAGTATCGAGCCGCGGGCACGCCGATCGTCACCGTCGTACGACAGCAT
>DAINCF010000382.1:0-7012 GCA_036732565.1 Vicinamibacterales bacterium | reverse complement strand
GGAGGTGGCGGCGTCGGCGGGGCAGGCGGCGGTGGCGGCGGCGGCAGGTCGTCAGCCGTCAGGATGCCATGCACGCCGGGCATCGCCAGCGCGGCGCTCGCGTCGATGCTGCGGACGCGGGCGTGCGGACGCGGACTCAGGAGCAGCTTGCAGAACAGCATCCCCTCCGCACGGTAGTCCTCGGCGTACTTCGCGCGCCCGGTGACCTTCGCAATCAGGTCGGGCGTCTGGTAGTTGTGGCCGATGTATTTGTAGTCAGCCATGGCTACGCTCCACGCGCCAGTTCAGCGGCGTGCATCATGCAGTTGAGGATCTTGTTGTAGTCCGCGCAGCGGCAGATGTTGCCGGAGATGCCATGCGCGAGCTCGACGCGGCTGGGATTGGGATTGGTCTTGAGGAAACCGGCGGTGGCCATCACGAACCCGGGCATGCAGAACGCGCACTGGAAGCCCTGGCCCTCGACGACCGCCTGCTGCACCGGATGCAGCTTGCCCTCGGGGCTGGCGAGCCCCTCGATGCTGACGATCTTCTTCCCGCGCACGGTGTGCGTCAGCACCGAGCACGAGTAGTGAGGCACATCGTCGACGAGCACCGTACAGGCCCCACACTCGGCGCGGTCGCAGCCGATCTTGGTGCCGGTCAGGCCCAGCTTGTAGCGAAGCGTGGTCGCCAGCGTCTCGTGCTTGGCGACGTCGACCCGCCGCTGCTGGCCGTTGACCTCGAGCGTAATCAGACGCTCGACGGCCCCCGCCAGGGCATCGTTCTGCCCGACGATAGTGGTGCGAAACAGGTAGGCGGATGCGGATACCGTGGCGCCGGCCGCAATCACACCCTTGATGAAGTTACGTCGCGAGACGCCACTCTTCATGCCTGCCACGTCCTGGTCATTCATGGAGCGATCCCCCGAAGCCGCAAATTTGTGAGCCGATCGCGCGGAATGGTAGCAGAACCGTCGAAACTCGTCACTCCCTCTTCGCGGACCGCTCGAAACGACGCTTGCGCGGCCGCCTCAGCTGCCGTAGACTCCGCGCGTACACCAGTAACAAACCGTTTACAAACTGCTCTGCACTCGTCTCGGCGCGGCGTTTTTGGGTGAAGCGGGTACGACCGGATCGACTCCCCAGGTGGGTCCGGTGTCTTGCGGCTACTTCTTGCTGGAGGAGCGAGTATGAAGAGCCTTACGGCCGTTTTGTCGTTGTGTATTGGTCTCGCCATGACCGGCTCGGCATTGGCGCAGACGTTTACAGGTGGTTTGCGTGGCGCGGTGAAAGAGGCGGGTGGCGTCATTCCTGGCGTCACGGTCGAGTTGATCAATGAAGGCAACGGGGCCACGCGCGACGCCGTGACCAACGATGCCGGCGAGTACAGCTTCGCGGCTGTCACCCCCGGCACGTATACGGTGAAGGCCACCCTGACCGGGTTCAAGACCTACGAGAGCAAGGGCGTGCGCATCAGCACGCAGCAGTTCGTCACCCTCGACGTGCTGCTCGAGGTCGGCCAGGTGCAAGAGACGATTACGGTGACCGGCGCCGCACCGCTCATCGACACCTCCAACGCGTCTACCGGTTCCACCATTACGCAGCAGGAGCTGAGCTCGCTGCCGAGCGGTGGACGCGCGGCGTTCCTGTTCGCGGTCACCGTGCCCACGGTGGTCGCATCCGGTGACTCCCAGTACAACCGTCAGCAGGATCAGACCAACGCGGCGTTGCTCTCGCTGGGCGGCGGCACGCGTCGCGGCAACAACTACCTGCTGGACGGCGTGCCGATCACCGACATGCGCAACCGCGCCACGGCGAACCCGACGATGGAGTCGGTTGAAGAGGTTGGCATTCAGGTCCACACCTACGACGCGGAGACAGGCCGCACCGGTGGCGGCATCTTCAACGTCGCGGCCAAGTCGGGCAACAACAGCTGGCGGGGGAGCGGGCTCTATCAGCTCCGCCCGAAGTGGGGCTCGTCGAACAACTACTTCTCCGAGCTGGCCGGTCAGCCGAAGCCGAACACCTACTACCATCTCGGCGCCGGATCGTTCGGCGGTCCGATTCTCCGCAATCGCACGTTCTTCTGGTTCGCGGCCGAGGGCTACGGCACCAACGAGACGCGCGGTGGCAACCTGCGCATGCCCACGAGCCGCGAGCGCCGCGGAGACTTCTCACAAAGCTTCGACAGCGCCGGCCGGCTCGTCGTGATTTACGATCCGCTGACGGGCAATGCGGACGGCACTGGCCGCAGCCCATTTCCGGGGAACATCATTCCCGCGGATCGGATCAATCCGGTGTCCGCGAACATCACCGCCGTCATCCC
This sequence comes from Vicinamibacterales bacterium, assembly GCA_036732565.1. GTDB lineage: Bacteria > Acidobacteriota > Vicinamibacteria > Vicinamibacterales > UBA2999 > JAIVJN01. The sequence continues at coordinate 4,708 of DAINCF010000382.1, read as the reverse complement.
CGCACCCGACAGGGATGTCAGCGACGGCAGCAACAACTTCAGTCGCACGGCGGAGCTCGTCAACCGAGCGATCATGTATACGGGCAAGGTGGATCACAAGATTTCCGACGCCGTCCAGCTGACCGGCTACTACCTCTACAACCGATCGAACGAGCCGTGCTCGGACTATTGGGAACCCGGCCTCACCGGCGCGAACCGCTTCGCCGATCCGGGCGACTACATTCTTCAACGTCGCGTCAACGTGCTTGCGCTCAACAACACCTGGGTGCCGGGCAACAACACCGTCATCGCCCTCCGCTACGGCTACACGCGGTTCATCGACGACGACACGTTGTCGGTGGATTTCGATCCCGCGTCGCTGGGTTTCTCGCCGACGTTCACCAACGCGCTGCAGGTACCGAAGTTCCCGCAGGTTCGCGCGACCGACTACAACAGCTCGGACTTCACCCGGATGACCGGCGCGATCGATCCGACCGATCGCAACTGGCACTCCTGGGGCGTCAATGGTGCGTTGACGAAACTGGTTGGTCGGCACACGTTCAAGTTCGGCGCCGATTTCCGGTGGATCGGTCTGGACTTCCAATCGTACGAAGACACGTCCGGTGAGTTCCGCTTCGACCGGGCCTTCACATCGGTGAACCCGAACGTCAACGGTGTCAACGGCGCGACGCCGTCGGGCAACGCGTTCGCGAGCTTCCTGCTCGGGTATCCGTCTGGGCTGCCTGGTGAGGAGAGCCGTGTCGGCTTGTCCAACCCGCTACAGGTCTTCACCAAGTACTACGGCTTCTACGCACAGGATGACTTCCGCGTCGGGCAGAAGCTGACGTTCAATTACGGCGTCCGCCTGGAGCACGAAGATGGCCTGCAAGAGGCGGAAAACCGCTTCACCGTGGGTTTCGATCCCAACCTCACCCCCGACGGTGCTCTCGGCGGCATCGTGGTGAACGGCCGGCCGGTTCGCGGCGGGTTGATGTATGCCGGTCAGAACGGCGCCAACGATTACCAAGGGGATCCACCTGGAATGAAGGTGTCTCCCCGCTTGGGCGTGGTCTACTCGTTCAACCCGAAGACGGTCTTGCGCGCGGGCTACGGCATCTACTGGGCGCCATGGAACTATCCCGCGCCCAGCATCACCAACTACGGGCAGGTCGGATTCAACAATTCGACGCTGATCACGCAGACCAATGGCAGACCTTCGGTGACGCTCACGAATCCGTTCCCCGGCGGTCTGAATCAACCGATTGGCAACGCCCTCGGATCGCTGACCGGCGTCGGCACCGAGATCGAGTTCATCGACCAGAACAAGAAGGCCCCGTACGTGCACCAGTACTCGGTGGACGTGAGCCGCGAGCTGCCTGGCGCGATCGCGGTCGGCTTCGAGTACGTGGGCGCCAGCGGCGTCGACCTCGGTCTGGGCGGCAGCAACGACTCGCGCATCAACATCAACCAGCTCGATCCCTCGCTGGCCTCGCTGGGCTCGGCGCTCACCGATCAGGTGCCGAACCCGTTCTTCGGCCTCCCACGTGGACAGGGCTTCAACGTGACCAGCCCGACCATCTCCCGCGCGCAGTCGCTGCGGCCGTTCCCGCAATACGGCAACGTCTTCATGCGGCAGGCGACACTCGGCGAGAATCAGTACCACGCCGCGGTCCTCAAGTTCGAGAAGCGGCCGACCAGCGGCTGGGGCGCACGCATCAACTACACGTTCAGCCGCCTGAAGGACAATCAGTTCGGCGAGGGAAACTTCTTCTCGCGCAATTCGCTCGAGGCCGCGAACGCCTACGACATCGACGACGAGTACAGCCTCAGCCTGCTCGACGTGCCGCACAAGGTCAGCATCGCGCCGATCGTTCAGCTGCCGTTTGGCGAGGGCAGGCGCTGGTTGAACAGCGGTGTCGGCGCCGCGGTGCTCGGTGACTGGACGGTCACGTCCATCATCACGCTCGAGAGCGGCTTCCCGATTTCGCTGTCGTCGAACACGAACACGACGGCAAACTTGTTCACCGCCATGGCGCGCGCGAATCCCGGTTCTGGCGATATCGAAACCGATGGCTCGCGCGATGAGCGGATTCAAGCCAACTGGCTGAATCCGGCGGCGTTTGCCCAGCCGGATCTCTTCCAGTTCGGCACCTTGCCACGCACCCTGGATGACGTGCGGACGCCGACGCGGCACAATTGGGACTTCGTCGCGGCCAAGGACGTGCGCCTTGGTCAAACGATGCGCGGCCAGTTCCGCTTCGAGGTTATCAACCTGACCAACACCGTCAAAGTGCGCGGACCGATCTCGGCGGTCGGCAGCAGCACCTTCGGCCAAATCCGCGTGCAGTCCGGCTTCATGCGGATCACGCAGTTGATGTTCAGTCTGAAGTTCTGAAATAGGCGGGTAAAGCTGGTCGGGCGGGTGGGGCTGGTAGGATCGGATCCCACGTTGCCCGACCAGCCCTACCAGCCCCACCCGACTCACCCGACCCCAACACCGATCTCACGCGCGGTCCTCGTCGGTTTGCTCTTCGCTGCCCTCGCGCTCCCGGCGCACACTCAAGCTCCCCTCGGCACGGTCGTCTTCCCGAACTCCGGCGCTCCTCGCGCGCAAGCGGACTTCTTGCGGGGCGTGGGCTGGCTGCATAGCTTCGGCTACGAGGACGCGATCGATGCCTTCCGTGCGGCGCAGAAGATCGATCCGCAGTTCGTGATGGCGTACTGGGGCGAGGCGCTGAGCTTTTCTCAGCCCCTGTGGTTCCACGAGGACGTCGCGCAGGCACGCGCCGCGTTGGCGAAGCTTGGACCGACGGCCGACGCGCGGGCTGCCAAGGCGAAGACCCCTCGCGAGCGTGCATATCTCGCCGCGGTCGAGGCGCTCTTCGGGGCAGGCGACAAGCGCGCCCGTGATACGGCGTACGCGCAGGCGATGGGTGCGTTGGCGGCCGCGAATCCCAGCGACGAAGAGGCGCAGGCGTTCCATGCCTTGGCGCTGCTGGCGACGTTGCCGCGTGGGGACGCCTCGCTGCCGCTGCGTCAGAAGGCCGGCGGCATCGCCGAAGGCGTGTTTGCGCGGAACCCGAAGCATCCTGGCGCCGCGCACTACCTCCTCCATGCCTACGATCACGGTGCGTTGGCGCCGAAGGCGCTCGCGGCCGCCCGCGCCTATGCGCAGATTGCGCCCGCGGCCAGCCACGCGCTCCACATGCCGGCCCACGCGTTCGTGCAACTCGGCGTATGGGACGAAGCGGCGGCGACGGACCAGCGATCCTGGGATGCGTCGATCGCATGGGCGAAGCGACGCGGGCTCTCGATCGCGATGCGCGACTTTCATAGCCTCGCGTGGCTCCATTACGAATGGACGCAGCAGGGCCGCTTTGCGAAGGCGACCGAGGCCCTCGCGCTCGTCGACGAGGCGATGAAGATCGTGAAGGACACCGACGAGGTGGGTGGGCATCACTACGGCGACAGCGAGATCGGCCGTGGCTCCGGGCCGCTGGTGCTGCGCAACCATCGCGGCTCGCTTCGCGCGCGCTACATTGTCGAGAGCGAGCGGTGGAGCGAGATGAAGGGACAAGGCTCGTTCGACAACATCGACGAGCTGTTCGTGCTCGGCATGGCTGGCGTGAAGCTCGGCGACATCCCGCGGGCCAACGCGGCGCTCGACCTGCTGAAGAAAGCGCCGGCGCAGGACGCCGAGCTCACGGAGCAAACCACGATCATGGCGCTGGAGCTCGAGGCGCTGATCGCGATGGCGGTCGGGCGGCCGAGCGACGCGTTCGCCGCCATGGATCGGGCGACGACGTCGCAAGCGAAGATGCCGAAGCCGATCGGGCGTCCATACCCGGTGAAAGGCGCCGATGAGCTCTATGGCGAGCTGCTCTTGCAAGGCGGACGCCCCAAGGATGCCGTGATCTGGTTCCAGCGTAGTTTGACGCGCACGCCAAACCGGAGCCGCGCCGTGCTTGGCCTCGCGCGGGCGACGGCGAAGGCGGGAGACACTGTGGGCAGCCGCCGCGCTTACCAGCAGTTCCTGGCGAATTGGCACGTGGCAGATCCAAAGCTGCCGGAGCTGGCGGAGGCCCGAAGTGCCATCAGGTAGGGGCGGTTCGCGACCTGTCCGCCGAAGCGAGCCGCGCGAAGGCGCAACCGCCCCTACAGCGCGTCGCGCGGACGAAGGCGAGCCGCACCGGATTCGGTACATCCGGCTCGCGGTCGCCCTGTTCATCTTCGCCCTCAGCGTGCGCGTGCTGCACGTGTGGTTGATGCGCGAGAGTCCGTACTTCTCGGTGTTGATGGGCGACGCGCGCGGCTACGACACGTGGGCGCGGCAGATCGCCGCCGGGGATTGGATCGGTCGCGAGGTCTTCTACCAGGCGCCGCTCTATCCCTACTTCATCGGCGCCATCTACAGGCTGTTCGGAGCGGATCTGACCACGCTGCGCGTGGCGCAAGCGATCGTCGGATCGTTTTCGTGCGTGCTGGTCTGGTACGCCGGGATGCGTTGGTTCTCGCCACGTGTCGGCCTGGGTGCGGGGCTGGCGCTCGCGCTCTACGGTCCGGCGATCTTCTTCGACTTCATCGTTCAGAAATCCGTCCTCGACGTCTTCTTCGTCTGCGCCGCGCTGGCGCTGCTCGGACGACTTGCGAGCCAGAATTCCGCGTGGGGTCCGCCTTCAGGCGGACCAGGGCCGGCTAAAGCGGGCCCCCACGCCAGCTCTTCAGCCCC
>DAINCF010000381.1:0-7029 GCA_036732565.1 Vicinamibacterales bacterium | reverse complement strand
GATGGCGGCGGCCGCCGGTTCCCAGGCCAGCACGACCTCGGTGCCGGACCGCGGCGCGGTGACGATTGTCAGCGAGGCTCCGATCCGCTCGGCGCGTTCCTGCATGCTCGTCATGCCGAAGCCGGTCCCGCAGCGGTCGCGCGCGATGCCGCGGCCATCATCGGCCACCGACAGCCGGAAGCCGACCGACCGTGGCGCTGATGCCTGAATCGTGATGCGGCGGGCCCGCGCATGGCGCGCGGCGTTGGTGAGCGCCTCTTGCGCGATGCCGAGAATCTCTCGCTGCACGCCGCTATCGAACGACGGCAGGTCGTCGAGGACGAGGTCGATCGGCACGTCGGTGGTGAGGCGTGCCAGCTCGGCGATCCGGCGCAGGGCCGCGGCGAGATCCTGTCCGTCGCTGACGTGCGGCCGCAGGGCCGAGACCGACCGCCGCGCTTCGACGAGATGGGTACGGGCGAGCTCGACGGCCACGTTCAGACTGGCCGCGACGCCGGGCGTCAACAAGCTGGCCTCACGTTGCGCCGCCTGCAACTGCATGAGGATGGCGCCGAAGCCTTGGGCGAGCGTGTCGTGGATGTCGCGCGCCAGACGATTGCGCTCCTCGAGAATCGCCTTGCGGCGCTCTTCCATGCGACCCTGCTCGGTCAGCCGGTTCTGATGCAGCGCCAGCGTCGCCTGCCGCGCGATCGCCTCGATGAGGGCGTTGCGCCAACCGCGCTCGCATTCCGGCGCGTGCGGGGCCGATAGCGCCACCCAGCCGAGCGTGCGCGATCCCAGCACGAGCGGGGCGATGGTCACCGAGTCGACGAGCTCGCGGGCGTTGAAAGCCACCACCGCCTGGGGCAGGCGCGGATCGTCCTTGGTGTACTCCATCGTTCGCGTCCATCCCGGCGTGTACGCGAACAGATGCTCGGACATCGCCTCGCGCGGAAGCGCGAGGGCATCCCACCCTTCACGATCCTTCATGTAGAGGCGGCCACCCAGATGCGCCATCCAGAGCTCGCAGCGCGACTGGTCCTCGTCGAGCAGCCAGACGCCGCAAGCTCGGCTCTCGCACTCTTCGATCAGCGTCTTGGTGAACTCGGCGAAGAAGCCGGCGATGTCGGATTCGCGGACCAGCAGATCCAGCGCAAGCTGAACCGCCTGATTCTGAATGTGGGCCATGCACTCGGCCCGGCGCCGCTCATCGGTTTCGGCGCGAAGCGCCTCTTGCAGCGCTTCGACGCTCAACGCGTCAGTGCCTCGGGATAGGAGCGACTGTTCAAGCAGCCCCATCTCATCCGTGGCATCACATTTCGAGCGCGACGCGCCGGCGTCCGTGACTGGGCTTTCGGGCGTGAGGAGATCTGTGTCAGTGGTCGATGGAAGAGCTACGTGCACAACGCCCCCGGGTAGGCGGCCCTGGATGCCGCCTAAATAAGATGCCGAAGATCGATTATCTGGCACTTCGCCTGACAGCCCCATCGTCCAAAAGTCGTAGGACGGCATCCATCCGAGGACGGTGGCTGTTCTGGGCAAGAAGGACAGGCGAAAACTGAGGCGATCGCCGGATTGTGGGCACCCCTCCCCGCAAGCGATGCTGGGGTGTCATGAACACTCGCAGATTCCCCTCTATAGCAGCACTCCTGACGTTCGCCGCGCTGGCCGTCGGCCTGGCGGGGTGCACGCGCACCTCGGCGCAGCCAGGCGCTCCGCCGCCGGCCAAGGTGACGGTCGCCGAGGTCGTCTCTCGCGACGTCACGGAGTGGGACGAGTTCACCGGTCGTCTCGAAGCCGTAGACAGCGTCGCCGTTCGCCCGCGCGTCTCCGGCTACATCTCCGCGGTGCGCTTCACCGAGGGCGCGGTCGTGCGCCGCGGCGACCTGCTGTTCCAGATTGACGATCGTCCGTTCAAGGCCGAAGCGGATCGGCTGCGCGCCGAGCGGGTTCGATCGGAAGCCATCGTCGAACGCGCGAACTCCGAACTGCAGCGTGCCGAGCGGCTGCGCGCCGAAGACGCGATGTCGAAAGAGGAATTCGATCGCCGTGCGGCGTTCGCTCGCGAAACGAAGGCCCAGACCGCCGCTATCGACGCGGGTCTCGCGGCCGCGGAATTGAACCTGGAGTTCACGCGGGTCACTGCGCCGATCAACGGCCGCGTGAGCCGGGCGATCGTCACCGAGGGCAACCTCGTGTCGACCGGCCCCGGCGAGGCGACGCTGCTGACCACGCTGGTGTCGATCGATCCGATTCACGCGCACTTCGACGCCGACGAGGGCATCTTCCTCAAGTACGTGACGCTGGCTCGTGAGGGTCGGCGTGAGAACGCCCGCGCGACGAAGCAGCGCATCGAGATGGCGTTGGCCGGTGAAGACGGCTTCCCCCACGAAGGGCACCTGGACTTTCTGGACAACCGCCTCGATCCCAGCACCGGTACGATTCGCGGTCGCGCGATGTTCCGCAATCCCAATGGCGATCTGACGCCGGGGTTGTTCGTGCGCCTGCGTCTGCCGGGCAGCAATCAATACTCCGGCGTCCTTATTCAGGACCGCGCCATCGGCACGGACCTCGACAAGCGGTTCGTGTTCGTCGTCAAGGGTGACAACAGCATCGAGTACCGGCCTGTGACGCTGGGACCGCTCATCGATGGGCTGCGCGTCGTGCGCAGCGGCCTGCAGGCGGGTGAGCGCATCGTCGTGAACGGGTTGCAGCGGGTGCGGCCCGGCGCAACGGTCGAGCCCACGATGGTGGCGATGGACGCGCCTGCCTCCACCCGCGAGAAGACCGCCGCGGCGCAGAAGGCGGCGGAATCCCGTCCGGAAACGAGCGGCCAGTGAACATCTCCCGATTCTTCGTCGATCGGCCGATCTTTGCGGCCGTGCTGTCTCTGATCATCTTCATCATCGGCGCCATCTCGCTGCTCCGGCTGCCGATCAGCGAGTACCCGGAGGTGGTGCCGCCGACCATCGTGGTCCGTGCTGTTTATCCTGGCGCGAACCCGAAGGTCACCGCCGAGACCGTCGCATCGCCGTTGGAGCAGGAGATCAACGGCATCGAGGGCATGTTGTACATGTTCTCGCAGTCGACGGCGGATGGCGCGCTGACGCTCACGATCACGTTCGCGCTCGGGACCGATCCGGACATCGCGCAAGTGCAGGTACAGAATCGCGTCGCGCAAGCGCAGCCGCGGCTACCGGTCGAAGTGCAGCGCATCGGCGTCACCACCGAGAAGGCCAATCCCGACTTCTTGATGGTGGTCCACCTGGTGTCGCCGGACGAGCGCTACGACATGCTGTACCTGTCGAACTTCGCGTATCTCCAGGTGCGCGACGAGCTGCGGCGCATCGGCGGCGTCGGCGATGTGCAGGTGTACGGCAGCGGCGAATACAGCATGCGGGTGTGGCTCGACCCCGATCGGCTGGCGTCGAGGCGTCTGACCGCCACCGACGTGGTGCAAACCATTCGCGAGCAGAACGTGCAAGTGGCGGCGGGCGTGCTGGGCTCGCCACCGGCGCCCAGCGACACGGCGTTCCAGCTCCTGATCAACACCCAGGGACGGCTCACCACCGAAGAGCAGTTCGGCGAAATCGTCGTTCGCGCCACACCGGACGGGCAAATCACCCGCTTGCGCGACATCGCGCGCATCGAGCTCGGCGCCAGCATCTACTCGCTGCGCAGCCTGCTCGACAACAAGCCGGCAGCGGCCATTGGCGTCCTCCAGCGTCCAGGATCGAACGCCCTCGAGGCCGCCGACCAGGTCTATCAAACGATGGAGCGGCTGAAAGCGTCGTTTCCCGAGGGCGTCGAATACAGCATCGTCTACGACCCGACGGTGTTCGTAAGAGAGTCGATCAACGCCGTCGTGCATACGTTGTTCGAAGCGATTCTGCTCGTGGTCATCGTGGTGATCGTGTTCCTGCAGACGTGGCGAGCCTCGATCATTCCGTTGGCCGCGGTACCGGTGTCGCTGGTCGGCACGTTCGGAGTGCTGCTCGCGCTCGGCTTCTCGCTCAACACGCTGTCGCTCTTCGGTCTCGTCCTGGCGATCGGCATCGTCGTCGACGATGCGATTGTGGTGGTGGAGAACGTGGAGCGGCACATAGAGATGGGGCAGCCGCCGCTCGAAGCGACGAAGCTCGCCATGCGGGAAGTGTCAGGTCCGATCATCGCGATCGCCCTGGTGCTGTCCGCCGTCTTCCTGCCGACGGCCTTCATCAGTGGCTTGTCGGGGCAGTTCTATCGACAATTCGCGGTCACCATCGCGATCTCGACGATCATCTCGGCGTTCAACTCGTTGACGCTGAGCCCGGCGCTCGCCTCCATCCTTCTGAAGCCGCACGGCGCGCCGAAGGACCGGGCGCAACGCGTCATCGATCGCCTGTTCGGGTGGTTCTTCCGGCTGTTCAACGCCGCGTTCAGGCGCGGATCGAATGCCTACGCCACCGGTGTCAGCCGGGTGTTACGCGTGGCCGCCGTGGCGGTCGTCGTCTACATCGGGTTGATCGGGCTGACCTATGTCGGTTTCCAACGCACCCCCGCCGGGTTCGTGCCGACGCAAGACAAGATCTACCTCGTGGCGTTCGCGCAGCTGCCGGACGGCGCCACGCTCGATCGCAGCGAGGCCGTCATTCGCCAGATGTCGGCGATTGCGCTGGAGCACCCGGCCGTCGCGCACTCGGTCGCGTTTCCCGGCTTGTCGGTCAACAACTTCGTGAACGTGCCGAACGCGGGCATCAACTTCGTCGTGCTGAAGCCCTTCGAGGAGCGCCACGGTCCGGGCATGGACATGGCCAGCGTGGTGGCCCATCTCAACCAGCGGTACTCGGAGATTCAGGAAGCGTTCGTGGCGATCTTCCCGCCACCGCCCGTGCAGGGACTGGGGCAGGTCGGTGGCTTCAAGCTCTACGTCGAAGATCGCGCCAGTCTCGGCTTCGAGGAGCTCTACACGCAGCTACAGAACAGCTTGGCCAAGGGCCGTGAAACACCGGAGCTCGCCGGGTTATTCTCCAGCTTCCAGGTCAGCGTGCCGCAAATCGACGCGGACGTCGATCGCGAGCGGGTGAAGACCTACGGCGTGCCGCTGAGTGACGTCTACGAGACCTTGCAGGTCTACCTCGGATCGCTCTACGTCAACGACTTCAACCGGTTCGGGCGCACGTATCAAGTGAACGTCCAGGCCGAGCAAGCTTACCGTCTGCAGCCCGAGCAGATCCGGCGCCTCGAGACGCGCAACAACCAGGGCCAGATGGTGCCGCTTGGCTCGTTGGTCCGCGTGGAGCGCAGCTACGGCCCGGATCAGGTGATGCACTACAACGGCTATCCGGCCGCCGAGATCAACGGCGGGCCAGCGCTGGGATACAGCTCCGGGCAGGCGCAGGCGCGCATCGAGGCGCTGCTCGGCAGCGAGCTGCCGAACGGCATGGCGTTCGAGTGGACCGAGCTCACCTATCAAGAGATCCTCGCCGGCAACACGATGATCCTGATTTTCCCGCTCTGCGTGCTGTTCGCGTATTTCGTGCTCGCGGCGCAGTATGAGAGCTGGACGCTCCCGCTCATCGTGATTCTGATCGTGCCGATGACGCTGTTGTGCGCGCTCGCGGGCGTGTGGCTCACGAATGGCGACAACAACATCTTCACGCAGATCAGCTTCCTGGTGCTGGCGGCGTTGGCCTGCAAGAACGCGATCCTGATCGTCGAGTTCGCGCGGCAGCAGGAGATCGACGGCCACGATCGCCTGGAGGCGATCCTCAGCGCCTGCCGTGTGCGGCTGCGCCCTGTGCTGATGACGTCGGTGGCGTTCATCATGGGCGTGCTGCCGCTGGTGTATTCGTCCGGCGCCGGCGCCGAGATTCGGCGCGCGATGGGCGTGGCGGTCTTCTCCGGCATGTTGGGCGTGACCCTGTTCGGTCTGTTCCTGACGCCGGTCTTCTATACGGTCATCGGTCGGCTGGCTGGCCGCAAGCGCGTGGCACACCGCATCGGGACGCCTGCCACGGCCGACGTGGGAGGCCATTGATGTCTCGCTCAGTCGTTCTTCTCCTGATCTCGTTGACAGCTGCCGCCTGCGCCACGCGGCGACCGTACACGGCGCCGCAGGTCGAGCCGGCGGCGATGGTCAACGCCGATTCGACATTGACGTCGCAGCAGGCGTTGGATCCGCGGTGGTGGGGCCAGTTCGACGATCCGGTGCTCGATGGGTTGATCACCAAGGCCCTGGACGCCAACCGTGACGTCCGCAGTGCGTTCGCCCGGGTGGAGCAGGCGCGCGCGATCTTCGACGACACCAGCCTCGATCGCTACCCCGAGGTGCCGGTCGGCGCGAGCTACGATCGTCGCGATCAAGCCATTCCCGGATTCACCGACGAGCCGCGCGGCGTGAGCACTTATCGTCTGGGCTTCGACGCGTTCTGGGAGGTCGATCTCTTCGGTCGCGTCCGCTCGGCGATCGACGCGGCCTCGGCAAACGCGCAGGCGTTCCAGTCAGAGCTGGACGACATCCGCGTGGTCGTCGTGGCCGATGTCGCGCGCAACTACTTCGAGCTGCGCGGATTGCAGCAGCAAATGGCCGTCGTCGAGCGCACGCTGGTCAATCAGCAGGATACGCTGCGTCTGACGCGCGTGCGGCGCGACGCCGGAATCGGCGAAGAGCAGGACGTGGCGAGCGCGGCTGCCCGCGTCGCCGCCGTCGAGGCAGGGCTGCCGCCGTTGCGCGCCGCCATCAGCCAACGAGAGCACCGACTGGCCGTGCTGGTCGCTGAGCGTCCGGGGCAGCTCACGGCGGATCTGTCGCCGCGCGCCTACCCACCGTTGGGGAAAGCGATCGCGATTGGCGAGCCGGGATCGCTGCTCACACGGCGACCGGACGTGCGCGCCGCGGAGCGGCGACTGGCGGCGGCAACCGGTCGCGAGGGCGTCGCGGCGGCGGATCTCTATCCGAGGATTACCGTCACCGGCTTCCTGGGCTTCCTGGCTGGACGGGGCAGCCTGTTCGGCAGCGCAGATTCGCGGGCGTGGTCGGTGACGCCGGCGCTGTCGTGGGCGGGGTTC
>DAINCF010000380.1:0-7036 GCA_036732565.1 Vicinamibacterales bacterium | reverse complement strand
AGGTCGTAGCCACCGAACGCTTCGTCGCCGCCATCGCCGGTCAACGCGACGGTGACGTGCTCGCGGGCGGCCTTGGCGACGTAGAACGTCGGGATGGCGGACGGGTCGGCGAACGGTTCGTCGAAGGCGCGCACCAGCGCGTCGAAGACCTCGTCGAGCCGCGGCGCCAACAGCATCGGATAGTGTCGCGTCCCGAAGTGACCGGCCGTCAGCGCGGCGGCCTCGAGCTCGCTCTTCGCGTCGTTCGTGAAGCCCACGGACGCCGTGACGACGCCCTTTCCGGCGGACTCGGCCAGATACGACACGACGAGGCCCGAGTCGATGCCGCCGGACAGGAACGCACCGAGCGGGACCTCGCTCTCGAGTCGACAGGTGACGGCATCGCGCAGCAGCGTGTCGAGCTCACCGAGGATCGCCTCATCGTCACGCTGGTCGGTGTCGAACGCCGTGACGTCCCAGTACGGCCGCGTCTCGACCGACCCGTTGGCGACGCGCAGCCAGTGCGCCGGCTCGAGCTTGCGCACGTGGCGATAGACGGTGTCGGGCGCGACGAAGTAGCCGAGCGACAGGTAGCCCTCGAGCGCCGAGAGATCGACGTCGCCGTTCCACGCCGGGCTCGCGCGCAACGCTTTGATCTCGCTGCCGAAATGGAGCACGCCGTCGAGCACCGCGTAGAACAGCGGCTTCTTGCCCAGTCGATCGCGCGCGATGAACACCTCGCGGCGACGAGTGTCGCAGATCGCGAACGCGAACATGCCGTCCAGCCGCTCGACGCAACCGGGACCGTACTCTTCGTAGGCGTGCAGAATCGCTTCGGTATCCGAGTGCGTGCGGAAGCGATGACCGCGCGCCTCGAGATCGTGGCGGAGCGCCTTGTGGTTGTAGACCTCGCCGTTGAAGACGATCCAGCACGTGTCGTCTTCGTTCGACATCGGCTGGTGTCCACCCGCGCAATCGATGATCGCCAGCCGCCTGAATCCGAGCGCCGCAAACGGGCTCTCGTAGCTGCCTTCGTCGTCAGGTCCGCGATGGCGAAGCGATACCGTCATCGCCGGCATCGCCGCGGCGATAGCGGGATCCAGCGTGCCGGTGAGGGAGACCACTCCAGTGATGCCGCACATAGCGGCGTCTATTATAGGTTCGACGGCGGTTTTTGCCGGGCGTCGGCAGTCGGCAGGCCCGTGGGACCGAGGTCAGGACTGCCGACTGCCGACGCCCGACTCCCGTGTGTAGATCTGCGCATAACGCTCGACCATCTGATCGAGCGTGAAATGCGCGAGGACGCGCGCGCGACCGGCGACGCCGAACCGTGACGCGAGCGACGCGTCCGAGCCGAGCTCCACGATCGCCTGCGCCAACGCGCCTGGATCGCGCGCCGGACGCAAGAACCCCGTAGTTCCGTCTTCGACCACCTCCGGCGTGCCACCCACTGCCGTCGCCACCACCGGACGTTGAGCCGCCATCGCCTCCAGGATCGTCAACGAGATGCCTTCGGTGACCGAACTGTTGACGTAGACATCGAAGCCGGGCAGCAACTGCGCGACGTCTTCGCGATGGCCGAGGAGCCGCGCGTTGTCATCCAGGCGCTCCGCTCGAATGGCCTCGGCGAGCGCCGCACGCTCCGCGCCATCGCCGACGATGAACAGGCGGACACGCGAATCGCGGGACACGGCTGCGGCACATGCGCGCAGCAGAGTGCCGAAGTCCTTCACGGGATCCAACCGGCCCACGCTGCCGACGACAACCTCACCTGGACCGACCCCGAGCGTGCTACGCGCGCGGTCGCGATCGACGGGCGTCGGAGCGCCGCGCGGATCGATCCCGTTCCAGATGACGTCGAGCCGTGGTGGAAAACCCTCTTCGATCAGATGCCGGCGCAGATCGTGCGACACCGCAAACAGCGCGGGCACACCCGTTTGCAGCAGGCGCGTGGCCAGTTGTCGCTTGCGCGAGGGCGGCGCGTCCGACAAGCGCCCATGCTCGGTGAACACGATGCGCGTGCCGGGTAGCAGCAGCTTCGCCAAACGACCGTACACAAACGGCGAATAGTGATGACAGTGGAGCACGGTCGCTCCATGTCCACGCGCCAGGCTGGCGATCGCGCCCGCGAGGCCGACGCGAAAGCCCGGCGCGCGGCGAAGCGCGGTCACGTCGACGCCCAGCGCCGTCAACTGCGCGGCCCACTGGCCCGGCTCGTCGAGACAACACACGGCCATCGGGAATCGCGTATGCAGCCGGCGGATCAACTCGACGACGAGCCGTTCGGTACCGCCGGGATCGAGCTGCAAGACGACTTGCAGCACTCTAGACATCGAATCGAAGCCCTCTCCGCCCCTCTGAGGCGGAGATTCGCATGTCCGCCATCAGGCGGTCGCTCGGCGCCGAGGCAGGACGATGTCGGTCGAGACCCGTGGCACGTCCGCCTCGAGCTCGCGTCGGCGCTGGCGGGCCAGCCGATCGACAGCGGCCACCATTCCGAACGTGTACCAGGTGAGGTCGTTGTTCACCAGCGCGATGAACGCGCCCCCCACGAGGAACGCCGTCATCGACACGACCAGCGCGTTGCCCATCGTCGTGTAGAAACGCATTTCGTCGGGAGCGAGACCGCTCGTGCTGCCAAACCGTCGGATACGCAGCGCGATGAAGATCGCGCAGACGAACAACGAGACCCAGAGGAACGCACCCACGTACCCCGTCTCCGCCAACGCTTGGAAGTGGCTGCTGTGCACGGACCGTCCGTAGCCGAATTCGCCGGCGAGAAAGTCGTAGCGATCGTAGGCGTGATCGAAGTTCCGCAGCCCGACGCCAAGCGGGTTGTCGGCGACCATGCGCAGCGCCACTTGCCAGAAGTGCAGTCGCGACAGGGCCGAGGCCTCGCTGGTCTCCTCGTAGGTGCGAATCGTCTGCAGCCGGTCGAAGTAGCCCTCGGGCATCGGAACGAACGGCAGCCCAATCGCGATCACCGCCGTGATGACGAGCAACGGCACCATGCGTCGTTTCTGCAGGAGCAGGTAAACAAGGAGGGACGTCGCCACCGCGAGGAACCCCGATCGAGACATCGTCCCGATGACCAGCAGGATGGTGAGCGGGACCGTGATGGCGAATCCCCAGCTCGCCAGGCGCTCGATCAGCTTCGTCTTGTCGAGGTTCTGAGACACGCACCAGAGGAAGGGCAGGATCATCGCGGCGGCGAGCGCGTAGCCGTTGTTGTCGGTGAATGCGCCGCCGAGGCCTTGGGCGAATCGGATGCCCCCGCTCAGGATGGCCGTCAGGCCGCCTCTCGACGTGTGGAAACCCAACGACCCCGCGAGCACAGCCATGAACAGGAGCGCCCGCCGGCGGGTGTTGATGATCGTGACGGCGAGTAACACGACCAGCAGCAGCCGCAGGAACGCATCGACCCACGGCCAGCTCCACGCGTAATAGGGCGTGGTCGCCTGCGCGAGCCCGACGATGCCAAGGAACGCGATCGTGAGGATGCTCAACGGATGTGTAACGTTTGGGAAAATACCGGTGAGCAAGCTGGGCACGATCAGCGCCACCGCGACGACGAGCGACAAGCGGAGCTGCTCGACCGCCGAGGTCCACAGCCATTCCTGGGGGCGAAACAGGGCAAACCAGACGTACGTCGAGAGGGCGGCGAACCGGCTCCACAGCGAGGCCACGAGGCCGACCGCCAACACGCTACCCACGAGCAGAAGCCTGAGCATGGCCCTCCGGTAAGATAGCATGCGCAGTACGCGCACTCAGACCGTGGACTCTCAATCAGCGCTCATCGCATTCGTGATTCCGGTGCGCAACGATGCGCAACGTCTCGAAGGCTGTCTCACCAGCGTCACAGCGGATGCGGCGACGACACCGCATGAAATTCTGGTGATCGACAACGATTCGATCGACGCATCGGCGGCCGTCGCCCGCCGCCTCGGCGGGTCGGTGCTGACGATGCCGGGCAGCGTTGCCGTGCTGCGCAACGCGGGTGTCGCCCAGACCACCGCCCCGCTCGTGGCGTTCATCGACGCGGATCATCGCATCGCGCCCGGGTGGCTGGCCGCCGCGCTCGCGGCGCTCTCGAACCCCACGGTGGCCGCGGCTGGCGCCCCCTATCACGCCCCCGAGAACGGCACCTGGGTCCAGCGAACCTACGACGGCCTCCGACGCCATTCCGATCGGGTGGAGCCCGCGGAGTGGTTCGGCGCCGGCAATCTCGTGGTGCGACGGGACGCCTTCGATGCCATCGGGGGGTTCGACGCCTCGCTCGAGAGCTGCGAGGACGTCGACCTGTGCGCACGGCTGCGCTCCGCGGGATGGCGGCTGCTGAACGTGCCCGCGATGCGTTCGGTGCACTACGGCGATCCGCCAACCTTGCGACGGGTGTTCTTGAGCGAGCTCTGGCGCGGGCGCGACAACATTCGCGTCAGCCTTCGCGCGCCATGGTCAATCAGGAACACCATCAGCATGGCGATTCCCGTCGTGGAGTTGATCGCCGCGGTGCTGGGTCTGGCCGGCCTGCTGTGGTGGCGGCCGCTCGGCGTCACCACGCTCGCGCTGCTGGCGGCCTTGATTGGCCTGCGCGTCACCTCGCTGCTCCGGAACACGGGCGGCGCCAACCCTGGCGGCATTGCGGGCGCGGTAGCCGTCGCCATCGCCTACGATGCGGGACGCGCGCTCGCGCTCGTCGCCCGCTCCGGTCATCATCGGCGAGCTCCGGTGGCCCAGTCGACGACATGAGCGCGGCATCGACGTCGGAACGCATTCGCGTGCTCGAGCTGCGCAGCGTGCGCGGGACGGGTGGTGGGCCGGAGAAGACCATCCTGCTCGGCACGGCCGCCACACGGCGCGATCGATTCGATATCACGGTCTGCTATATCCGTGATGTGCGCGATCAGGTGTTCGCAATCGACGACTGGGCGCGGTCGGTTGGCATCCCTTACGTGGAGGTGCGCGAGCGGCATTCGCTCGATCCACGCGTGTGGCCCGCGCTGCGCGCGCTCGTGCGCGAGCGAGACATCGACATCGTGCACGCGCACGAGTACAAGACCGACGTGCTCGCGTGGCTGCTGGGACGGACCGAGCGCGTCATACCCCTCGCCACCGTGCACGGCTGGACCGGGCACTCGTGGCGGGAGCGGCGTGTCTACTACCCGCTGGACAAGCGCGTGCTGGCGGGGTTCCCGCATCTGATTGCGGTCTCCGGCGAGATCCGCTCCCAGTTGATTCAGTCCGGTGCCCGGCCCGAGCGCGTCACCACGATTCTCAACGCCATCGACCCGAAGCTGTTCCGCCGTCAGCGCGACGGCGGGCCGGCCATGCGCCGAGCGCTCGGCCTCCCGGCCACCGCGTTCGTGATCGGTGCGGTCGGACGGCTCGAACCGCAGAAGCGGTTCGACCTCCTGCTCGAGGTCTTCGCCCGCCTGCGCGCCGGTGGCGGCGGGACCACGCATCCACTGCATCTCGTGATCGTCGGGGACGGCAGCCTCCGCGCGGCGTTGGACGCGCAGGTGGCGACGCTGGGCATCGGCGAGTCTGTGACGTTGACCGGCCACCGCACCGACATCGCGCGGGTGCACGACGCGTTCGATCTGTTCGTGCAAAGCTCCGACTACGAAGGCACGCCCAACGCCGTGCTGGAAGCCATGGCGCTCGAAAGCCCGATCGTGGCGACCGATGTCGGCGGCACGCGTGAGATCGCCCGCCCGAACGAGGAGGGGTTGATCGTCCCACCGAGCAACGCCGAAGCGCTGGCGCGCGCCATCACGGCGGCGATCGAGGATCCCGAGGGCCTGCGCGCACGCGCCGACGCGGCACGACGACGAGTGGAAGGCGATCTCTCGTTCGCCCGCCGGGTGGCTCGCGTCGAGGAGATTTACGAGCGGTTGGTCGAGCAACGCGCCACGCGCCCTCGGCAGCACGCGGGGGCCGCGCTGTGAAGGCCGTCGCCCGGGCGCTCGCGTCGATCCTGACGCTGCCCAATCTCGCGTCGTTCCACATCCGCGCGTGGTTCGTGGGCCGCGATCGGGCGTTCCAGGCCTCGTGCGAGCTGCTGTCCGTGGTGCCGGGATTCCTCGGCCAGTATCTCCGGCGCGCCTTCCTCCAGTGGACCTGCGAGGGGTGCGGCGACCTCACCGTCATCGGATTCGGTACCGTGTTTTCCACGACCGGAGTGCGGATCGACGAGAACGCCTACATCGGGCCCCAGTGCAACATCGGCTGGGTCCACCTCGAGCGCGACGTCTTGCTCGCCGCCGGCGTTCAGATCCCGAGCGGCCCGAACACACATACCGCGGCCCGCCTGGACGTTCCCATCCGCGATCAGCCCGGCGCGCCGCGCCTCGTCCGAATCGGCGAGGGCACGTGGATCGGCAACGGCGCCATCATCATGGCTGACATCGGCCGGCACGCGATCGTGGCCGCTGGCGCCGTCGTGACCAAGCCGCTGCCCGACCACGCCGTCGCCGCCGGCGTGCCGGCGCGGGTGATTCGCCTGCGGAATCACCCCATGGAGCGTGTGTCGGACGCGATCGGCGAATGAGGATTCTGGCCCTCACACATCGCCTGCCCTACGCACCGAATCGCGGCGATCGCATCCGAGCGTTCCACCTGATCGGCCATCTACGCCGCGAGCACGAGATCGAGCTCGTGTCGCTCACGCACGATCGCGAAGAGGCGTCCCACGCCGCCGAGGTCGCGCAGCGTGGCATTCGCACGCACATCGCGCCTGTGTCCAAGGTGCGGGGGCTGGTGCGCGCGGCGGGCGGCCTGGTGACGGACGCGTCGCTGACGCACTGCCTGCTCGATTCCCCCATGGTGGCGCCCACCTTGCGCGAGATCGTCGCGGCTCGACGTCCGGATGTCGTCCTCGCGTTCTGCAGCAGCATGGCGCGCTTCGCGCTCGAGCGGCCGCTCGCGGGCATCCCGCTCGTGCACGACATGATGGACGTCGACTCGGCGAAATGGGAGGCGCTCGCGGCGTCGTCGCCGCCGCCGAAGCGCTGGGTGTACGCGCGCGAGCATCGAACGCTGTCGCGCTTCGAGCGCC
>DAINCF010000379.1:0-7064 GCA_036732565.1 Vicinamibacterales bacterium | reverse complement strand
CGCCTGCTGCGCCGCCGCCGCAACCAACGCAAGGACGGGGATCAGCGCGAGACGCACGGGGGGACTGTAGCGTACGAGCCCCAAGCCACAGGCCCCGAGCCCGCGAGCCCGAGCCTCGCGCCCCAAGCCTCCAGTCCCAAG
Source organism: Vicinamibacterales bacterium (assembly GCA_036732565.1). Taxonomy (GTDB): domain Bacteria; phylum Acidobacteriota; class Vicinamibacteria; order Vicinamibacterales; family UBA2999; genus JAIVJN01. The sequence goes on along the minus strand of DAINCF010000379.1, from coordinate 6,923 downwards.
CCCTCCAGCCCCACGCCCCAAGCCCCACGCCCCAAGCCCTCCGAGCCTCCAGGCCTGTGTTTGTGGCACAATCCCACCCGCCATGAAGAAGCTGATTTTTCTTCTCGCCGCCGTGTGCCTCTCGTGTAGCTCGCCGCAGACGTCCGGCACGACCGCGCAGGCCGAAGCACTGGAGGTCGCGGCCTGGCGGGCACGGGCGCAGAACGTCACCATCATTCGTGACGACTGGGGCATCCCGCACGTCTACGGAAAGACCGATGCCGACGCCGTCTTCGGCGTGATGTACGCGCAGGCCGAAGACGACTTCAATCGCGTCGAGACCAACTACCTGAACGCGATGGGACGTCTCGCCGAAGCGGAAGGCGAAGGCGAGATCTTTCGCGATCTCCGGATGAGGCTCTTCATCGATCCCGCCGACATGAAGGCCAAGTACGACAGCGCGCCGGACTCGCTGAAAGCGCTGATGAACGCGTACGCGGACGGCCTGAACTACTACCTGCACATGCATCCCGACACCAAGCCGCGCGTGATCACGCGCTTCGAGCCGTGGATGCCGCTGACGTTCAGCGAGGGCAGCATCGGCGGCGACATCGAGCGCGTCAACCTGGCGCAGCTCGAGGCGTTCTACGCCAAGTCGTTCCTGACCACCTCGAACGACGAGGACGAGCCGGCTGAGCCGACGGGGTCGAACGGCTTCGCGATTGCGCCGGCCAACAGCGCGTCGGGGAAGGCGCTGCTGTGGATCAATCCGCATACCTCGTTCTTCTTCCGCGCCGAGGCGCAGATGGTGAGCGAGGAAGGGCTCAACGCCTACGGGGCGATGACCTGGGGGCAGTTTTTCATCTACCAGGGCTTCAACGAGCGCGCCGGCTGGATGCACACGTCGAGCAGCGTCGACAACATCGACGAGTACTTCGAGACCATCGTCAAGAAAGGCGACAAGGTCTTCTACAAGTACGGCGCGGAAGAGCGGCCGGTCACGAGCTCGGTGATCACGATTCCGTACAAGACGGCCAACGGCAAGGCGGAGCGCAACTTCACCGTGTATCGGACGCATCACGGACCCGTCGTACGCGAGTCCGACGGCGCGTGGATCAGCGTGAGGCTGATGCAGGAGCCGCTGAAAGCGTTGACGCAATCGTATTCGCGGACCAAAGCGAAGAACCACGCCGAGTTCAAGGAGATCATGAACCTCCACACGAACTCGTCGAACAACACGGTGTTCGCGGATGCCGAGGGCAACATCGCCTACTTCCACGCCAACTTCATCCCCAAGCGCGACACGCGCTTCGATTGGAGCCTGCCGGTGGATGGCAGCGACCCGGCCACCGAGTGGGGAGCGGTCCTGACCGTCGACGAGAGCCCGAACGTGCTGAACCCGCCGAACGGTTGGATTCAGAACACCAACAACTGGCCGTACTCAGCCGCCGGCCCGCATAGCCCGAAGCAGAAGGCCTACGCGCCGTACGTGGACGCCGGAAGCGAGAACCCGCGCGGCATTCATGCGATCCGCGTGCTCGACAAGAAGAAGGGCTTCACCCTGGACTCGTTGCGCGATGCCGCGTTCGACAGCTACCTGACAGAGTTTGCCGTGCTGCTGCCCACCTTGTTCAAGGCGTACGATCAGACGCCCTCGTCGAACCCGATGAAGGCGAAGGTGGCACAGCAAATCGCGTTGCTCCGGAAGTGGGATCTGCGCTGGGCCGCGGATTCGGTGCCGACGTCGCTGGCCGTCTTCTGGGGTGAAGAGCTCTGGCAGCGCTCGACGGCTCCGGCGCGCAAGGCCGGAGTCACCGTGTACGAGTACATGAGAACTCAGGCGTCCCCGCAGGATCGATTGGGCGCCCTCGGGGCGATTTCGGACAAGCTCGAGGCCGATTTTGGGAGCTGGAAGACGCCGTGGGGCGAGATCAACCGCTTCCAGCGACTCACCGGCGACATCGTCCAGCCGTTCGACGACAACGGGCCGAGCATCCCGGTCGCCTTCACGACGGCGCGCTGGGGATCGCTGGCATCGTTCGGCGCGCGATCGTTCAACGGGTCGAAGAAGATCTATGGCACGAGCGGCAACAGCTTCGTGGCCGCGGTGGAGTTCGGCGCTCGCGTGCGCGCCAAGGCGGTCACCGCCGGCGGCCAGAGCGGCGATCCGAAATCTCCGCACTTCAACAACCAGGCCACGCGATACGCGACGGGCAATCTCCGCGACGTCTACTTCTATCGCGCCCAGCTGGACGGCCACATCACGCGCCAGTATCATCCCGGCGAGTAGGCAGCTTCGCCAACACGCGCTGAAGGGTCTCGAGGTCGGCGCGATCCAGCACGAGGAGCTCCGCGGGCGGGGCGTGGAACTCCTCCATCACCTCGGCCATCGTACGCTTCCCCTTCGCCGTCAGCACGACCAGCTTGACCCGCCCGTCATGCGGCGCGGTGTGACGTTTCGCCAGGCCCAGGGTCTCGAGCCGATTGATCACCCACGTCGCATTCGAGGCGTCGCACTCCCACATCTCAGCCAGCGATCGCATCGTCCGACCCTGGTCGACGTCGAGCGCCGACAGCGCGCGGGCATCGTTCGGCGTCAGCCCTCGGCGGCCGAGGCTCTTCGTACGATCCGGGCTCGTGCGCATCAGGAACGCGAACATCGCGACCCACACCTCTCGTGCCAGGGCTCGCTTACTCGAGGCTGAGCTGGACATCGTCACAGCATACGAGCAGTTGAGAGCCGCTCACTGAAATGCTTGCGTGTGCTCCCTCGCCCATTCCGCGAACGTACGCGGTGGACGCCCCGTCACCTCCTGCACCGTCGGATGCACGGTGGATTCGTCATACGTCCCACCGCGGAAGAAGTCGAAGAACGCATCGACGTACTCAGGCGGCATCGTTTGAGTCATCTCGGTCCGCGCGTCCTCGTCGGACTGCGCTTCGAACCGGAGCGGACGCTCCAGCGCCGTCGCCAAGATGGCGACGCGGTCGGCGGGCAACAGCGCCGCAGGCCCGGTGAGCCGATAGCTGCGGCCAACATGCCCGTCCGTAAGCAACGCCGCAGCCGCCACCGCGGCGATGTCTTCCGGATCGACCGCCGCGACGCGCACGTCGCCGAACGGCTCGCGGACGACATCGCCGGCCTGCAGCTGCGGGATCCAGCGCAGCGCGTTGGACATGAAGCTGCTCGGCCGGAGGAACGTCCACTCGAGGCCCGATTCACGCACGGCCTTCTCCGAGAGGATGTGGTAGCGCGCCACGGCGTTTCGTTCGCTGCTGTCCGCCGCGGACTGCGACGACAACAGCACGAGGCGCTCGACCCCGGCGCTATGCATCAGTGCGAGCGTGCCGGGGAGATCGTTGTAACCGCTCAGCAGAAACACGCCACGCACGCCATCCACGCCGGCGGACAACGTCTCCGGACGGTTCAGGTCGCCCGCCACCGCTTCGACGCCAGCGATGCTGAACGTCTTCGGGTCGCGAACGAGCGCTCGCACGGCCTGACCGTGATTCGCCAAGTACCGCACCAGCTCTCCGCCCACGTGCCCCGTCGCCCCTGCTACCAAGATCATCGCGATCGCTCCCGTTGAGGCAGGCCTGACCGCCTCCGCCACGTCGGGTCGCCAAGCGACCCGACCAACAGCATAGTTAGCGGTTCGCACATGCGAACCGCAGCGGCGAGTGTCGCCGGAGCGTCCGCGCGAAGGCGCAAGGCCTGCGCTACGGACGAACTGGCTCAGCCTCGGATAATTACTTGAACTCATTCAAGCATATTGTCGTATCGATAGTTTGACACGTCGTACGTAGCGCAGACCTTTAGGTCTGCCTCAGGCGCGGACCTTCAGGTCTGCCTCAAGCGCAGGCCTTCAGGCCTGCCCGCAATCACGACGAGCGACACATGATCCAACGAGTTCGGCGTCTCATGACCATCGAGGCGGCGTCCTTTATCGGTGCCGCGCTCATCCATTCGGGCTACATCCTCGGCGGCTACCACCACCACGCCGCCCGCAACGCCGAAAGCGTGATTGCGGCGGTGCTGCTGGCCGCGCTGGTGGGCACATGGATGCGCCCCTCGTCCGCGCGCGTGTTCGGCCTGGCCGGGCAGGGGTTCGCCTTGCTGGGAACAACCGTTGGCCTGATCACCGTATCCATCGGCATCGGCCCCCGGACCGCACTCGACATCGTCTACCACATCACCATTTATCTCGTGCTGCTGTGGGGACTCTGGGTCACGGCGCGAGGGAGGACGTAATGGACACACTCTGGCAGGACATGCGGGGCGCGTTCCGCGCGCTGGGAAAGTCACCCGGGTTTTCTCTCGTGGTCGTGCTGACGTTGGCCTTCGGGATCGGCGCGAACACGACGGTCTTCTCGGTCATCGACACGCTGTTTCTGAATCCGCTGCCGGTGGACCGACCTGCCGAGCTCGTCACCATCCGCACCACCGATGCGGGCGCGCAGACTTCCGACGTCCTGTCGATCTCCCACCCGAATCTGAAGGACATCGCCGATCGGAACCAGGTGCTCGACAGCATCGCTGGGTACTCGGCAACCCCGACCATTCTGACGTTGCTCGAGGCGAACACGCCGCGACGGCTCTTCGGCCGGCTCGTGACCGGCAACTTCTTCGACACGCTCGGTTTGCGTCCGGTGGCGGGCCGCTTCTTTCGTGCCGACGAGGACATGACGCCCGGCGCGGCGCCGGTCCTGGTCATGTCGCACGCCGCCTGGCAGATTCGGTTTGCCGGCGCGGCCGACATCGTGGGGCGCACGCTTCTTCTCGGCGGGACGGCCTTCACGGTCATCGGCGTGGCGCCGAAAGGATTCATCGGCCTCGACGGCGTCTTCGGTCCTGACGTGTGGATCCCCGCGATGATGGCAGAGTCCGTGCTGCCCGCGCAGAATCGCGATTGGCTGCGCAACCGCGGCGCGCTCTCGTTCCGCGGTGTCGGACGGTTGAAGCCTGGCGTGTCGGCGGAGCAAGCCGGCGCACAGCTCGTCACCCTTGCCGCCGCGCTGGAACAGGAACATCCGGACGTCAATCGGGGACGCGGCCTCGCGGTGACGCCGGTCTCGCGCGCGGCGCTGGCATCCGAGGGCGCGATGTCGGCCACCACGATGAGCGTCCTCCTCCTGGCGATCCCAGCGCTGATCCTGCTCATCGCGTGCTCGAACGTCGCGCACCTCCTGCTGGCGCGCGCCGCGACGCGCCGTCACGAGATCGCGGTGCGCCTCGCGCTTGGCTCGGGCCGGCGGCGACTGATTCGACAGCTCCTGACAGAGAGCGCCGTGCTGGCCTGCATCAGCGGTATCGTCGGATTTGCGCTGGCTTACGCTGGCGCTCGACTCCTCTGGTCGTTCCGCCCACCGGAGGTGGCCGCGAATCTGATCGACCTGAACATCGACGCCACGGTGCTGCTGTTCACGGTCGGGCTTTCCATCATCACCACCGTGATCTTCGGTCTGGTGCCGGCCTGGCAATCCACGCGCACCGACGTCGTTCGCGCGCTGAAAGACGAAGGGCGTGCGGTCGGGGAGCGTCGGCGCGGTTTCACCGTCGGCAAGGCCTTGATGGTCGGTCAGGTGGCGCTCTCACTGGTCTCGTTGGTCACCGCGGGCCTCTTGCTGCGCAGCTTGCAGCACGCATACGCGGTCGATCCAGGCTTCGAAACCCAGCGTATGGGCATTGCGCTGATCAGTCCCGGGCAGGCGGGCTACACACGCGCGCGCAGCGAGCAGTTCTATCGAGACGTGCGCGCCCGCCTCTCCACGAGCCCAGGCATTGTCTCTGCTACGTGGGCGACACAGATGCCGCTCTTCGCGCGTCCGGCACGGAGCGTCACGACCGACGGTCAGGAGCAACGGGACCGCGCGGGCGCCCTCATGACGATCGTGAACGCCATCGACCTCGACTACTTCGCTACCACTGGCATTCCCGTGCTGAGCGGTCGCGATTTCACCGCCGCCGATCGCGAGGGCTCGCTGCCAGTCGCGATCGTCAACGACACGCTGGCTGCCCGTCTCTGGCCCGGAGTCGATCCCGTCGGTAGACGCCTTCGACTGAGTGGTGACGACACGATGGTGGAGGTCGTCGGCATCGCGAAGACGGTGCGCTACACCTCGCTGGGTGAAGCGCCGCAACCGTACGTCTACGTGCCGTTGGCGCAGGCGTTCGCGGATGCCGCGGTGCTCTACATCCGCACGGAGGCCGACCCGGCCGGCATGCTGGCGATGATGCAGCGTGAGGTCAGGGGACTCGATGCTCACATCGAAGTCAGCGACGTGCGGACCGTGCAGACCGTGATCGGCAATTCGCTGTTCGGCGCGACCATCGGCGTCGGTCTGCTGACGCTGTTCGGCTTCATCGCACTCGGTCTCGCCAGCCTTGGACTCTATGCCGCGATGGCGCACGCGGTTCGACAGCGTCAGCGAGAGATCGGTGTGCGCATGGCGCTCGGCGCGAGACGGGGAACGGTCTTGGGCCTCGTGCTCCGACACGGCGTCACGCTCGTCGCGATCGGCATCGCCATCGGCATCGTGACATCCGCCGCGGTGGGTATGCTGCTCTCGGGCGTGCTGTTCGGCGTGGCCGCCGTCGATCCGCTCAGCCTCTTGGGGGCATCGCTCGTGCTCGCGACCGTCGCGACGGCTGCGTGTCTTCTCCCGGCGCGCCGAGCCAGCCGACTGGATCCCTTGGTCGCGCTGCGGGAGCAATGAGATCGCGAGCGAGACGCCCGATAGCGTACGTAGCGCAGGCCTTCCATACGCCGCTTCACATTCGTGGGGCCGGCTTCAGCCGGCCCTCAGGTCCGCCTAAAGGCGGACCCCACGCCAGACGGACCCCACGCCAGACTTACGTCGGCATCAGCAGCTTCACCTTCGTGGGGGCCGGCTTCAGCCGGCCATCAGGTCCGCCTAAAGGCGGACCCCACGCCAGACGGACC
>DAINCF010000378.1:0-7080 GCA_036732565.1 Vicinamibacterales bacterium | reverse complement strand
GGTGCGCGCGGCGCTCGGGGCATCGCGGCAGCGCGTCGTGCGGCACTTGCTGGCGGAGAGCAGTCTGCTCGCGATGGCCGCGGCCGGCGTTGGCGTCGCGCTCGCGTGGGCCGGTATGAGGCTCTTGCGGACCTTTGGCAGTTCGTACTTCCCGCGAACGCAGGAGATCACCCTCGATGGACCGGTGCTGTGGTTGCTCGTTGGCCTGACGGCGGCGAGCGTGCTGCTCTTCGGTCTCATCCCGGCGTTGCACGGCAGCGGCGGTTCCGTCGACGAGTCGTTGCGCTCGATGGGTCGCTCGTCGACAGGCAACATCGCCGTCCGTCGCCTGCGACGCGCGCTGGTCGGCGCCCAGTTCGCGATCGCGACGCCGCTATTGATCGTTGCGGGTCTCTTGCTCGCGAGCCTGAATCAGCTCGCGCGCGTCGACCTCGGTTTCGACACGCACAACCTCCTCGGTGGATCCGTGGTCTTGCCTGCCGCGCAATACGCGGAGCCCGACCAGCTCGTCACCTTCTGGAACGAGCTCGAGCGCCGAGCGCAGGGGCTGCCTGGCGTGACCGCGGTGGCGTTCTCGGATGGTCGTCCGCCCAACGACGTCAACAACTTCAACAACTTCGATCTCGAACAGATGCCGACGCCGCCGGGGCAATCGCAACCGATCACGCCATGGCTGAACGTGACGCCCGCGTACTTTGGTCTGCTCGGTCTCGAGTTGCTCGAAGGCCGTGTGCTCGACGAGCGCGACGGTGGCACGCGCAACACCGAGGTGATCGTCGTCGATCGCGCCTGGGCGACCCGGTTCTTTCCCAACGAAAGCGCCGTCGGCAAGCGGCTGAAGGAAGGGGGGTGTACGACGTGTCCGTGGACGACGGTGGTTGGCGTCGTTAGTGATGTGAAGTACGCGGGCCTCGACAAGCCCAATGAGGGCAGCGTCTATGCGCCGATGCCCGGACGCGCAACGCCGCCAAGCGAGGACACGATCACGCGGTTTCGGTACCTGTTGCTGCGAACCAGCGTCAGTCCGGAGAGCGTGCTGCCTTCAGTGCAGCGCGTCATCCGTGAGCTCGACCCGAGCCTGCCGTTCTCGAACGTCGCGACGATCGACGACCTGGTTGCGCGATCGCTGCAGCGGCCGCGATCGCTGTCGGCCCTGGTCGCGAGCTTCGCGTTCGTCGCGCTGATCCTGTCGATCGTCGGCATCTACGGCGTGATGGCGTACTACGTGCAGCAGCACTCCAAGGACATCAGCATCCGTATGGCACTCGGCGGCAGCTCGGGTGATGTGTTGCGGCTGATCGTGGGGCAGGGGATGGCAGTAGTCGCCGGTGGGGTCGTCGTGGGCGTCATCGTGGCGCTGTCGCTCACAGGGCTGATGTCCCGACTGTTGTTCGGCGTGGGCGCCGCCGACGCGACGACCTTCATTCTGGTGAGTGGATTGCTGCTGGCGGTGGCGCTCATCGCGTGCACCGTGCCGGCCAGACGCGCGAGCCGCCTGCAGCCCGCGACTGTCCTTCGCAACGAATGACGGGCGTCGTCATTCAGTGATCACTTTGTCGGCCCACGCCACGAGGCCGACGAAGATCCCCGGATTCGCGAACGTCGCGTTCTTGCCGGCCAGATCCGATTCGAGGACCCCCCGGGCCCTCGCGCACGCCCCTCAAACGTGAATCGCGATCTTCCGTCCGACCGTTGTCGCCAGGCCTTCTGACAGCGGTGGCCAACCGACGGGATGGATCGCGTCGGCGACCACCGAGCGCATCACCGTCACGGCTTCGCCAAGCAAGAAGATCTGCACGTCGTGCCCGGCCTCGGCGAAGGCGTTGGCGTGATGGAACGGGAAGGCGGCCTGCGTGGGATCCGCGGATCCCCACGCACTCTTGATGAGAACCTTCATCTCGTGGACCGAGCGCATACTATCGCATTTCGCGCGCCACGCCATCGGCGCTCGTGTCGTGTTCGGACGAGACTGTCCGCCCTCGAACACCTCCGAACCACCGGGTGATCGTGTGGATGCGGAGGATGGCCGTAAATCGCTGACCGATGGCGGCTTTGCGCGCCGAGGCTGCCTCGACGGTTGGCACGTGCCTCGCTTGTCGGAGGGCTTCATGAGCACCCTGTTGCACGACGTTCGCTACGGCATGCGCGTGTTGATGCGTAGTCCCGTGGTCACGGGCGTGGCCGCGCTGTCGTTGGGCCTGGGCGTCGGCGCCAACACCGCCATCTTCTCGTTGATCAACGAGGTCTTCCTCCAGTCGCTGCCGATGAAAGAGCCGGCGCGACTGATGACGGTCTTCACGACCGACGAGCGGAACCGCAACGCGGGTGGGGTGGGCGGCTTGATGCCGACCTCGCGGCTCAACTTCGAGGACTACCGCGCGCAAAACCAGGTCTTCGACGGCATGGCGGCGTGGACCTTTGCGCCGCTCGCGCTGTCCGGCGGCCGCGGCGAGCCGGAACAGGTATTTGGTCAGATCGTGACCAGCAACTACTTCAATCTGCTCGGTGCCCCGATGGCGTCTGGACGAGGCCTGGCCAGCGAAGACGATGGCGCGCTCGGCGCGTCGCCGGTCGTGGTGCTGAGCTACGGGCTCTGGCAACGGCGCTTCGGCGGCGATTCCACCATGGTTGGCCAGGCGATCGAGGTCAACGGCCGGTCGTTCACGGTCGTCGGCGTCACCGCGGAAGGCTTCAACGGCACCAACGCGATCGGCGGACCAGAGATGTGGGTGCCGTTCTCGATGTATCGAGAAACGACCACGGGATTCATTCGCGACAACTGGGATTCGCGCCGCACGCTGCTGTTCGGCATGGCGGGACGATTGAAGCCCGGTGTCACCGTCGAAGCGGCCCAGGCCAACCTTGGCGCGATTGGTTCCGCGCTCGCGCAAGAGTACGCGGTCGAGAACCGAGGCCGCAATGTCGCCGTGGTGCCGGTGGCTGATAGCGCGCTCGGTGCCAATCCGCAACAGCGGCAGAACTTCACGACCGCCGGCGCCTTGCTCATGGTGATTGTCGGCGTGGTGCTCCTGATCGCGTGCGCGAACGTCGCGAACCTGTTGCTGGCGCGCGCATCAGCCCGACGTCAGGAGATCGCCGTACGCCTGTCACTCGGCGCCAGCCGGGGGCGACTGATACGGCAGCTGCTGGTCGAGAGCGTGCTGCTCGGTCTCGTCGGCGGCGTGGCCGGATTGGTCATCGCGCTGTGGGCGCGCTCGGCGCTCCTCGCCATGCGTCCTCCGTTCCTTCCGGACAACGCGTTGTCCATGCCGCTGGACGGGCCGGTGCTCGCGTTCACCACGGTCATCGCGATGGGCACCGGGCTCCTGTTCGGTCTCGTTCCCGCGTGGCAGTTCTCGCGGCCGGACCTGGTGACCGAGCTCAAGGATCGCTCGAGTCAGCCCAGCGTCAGTCGGCAGCGCTTCTCGATTCGTAACACGCTGGTCGTCGGACAGGTCGCGCTGTCGCTCATCGCGCTGATCGGCGCCGGCTTGTTCTTGCGCAGCCTCGACAACGCGCGCCAAATCGATACGGGCTTCGATCCGGCGCGACTCGCCGTCTTCTCGTTCGATCTGGCGACTCGCGGAATGGGGCTCGAGGCGGCGGTCGATCGGCAGCGAGACCTTCTGGAGCGGGCGCGCTCCATTCCGGGCGTGGAGCGCGCGGCCATCGCCAACGCGGCGCCGATGTTCGGTGGAGGCTTCGCGCGCAGCGTGTTTCTCGAGGGGCAGGATGCGACCGATGCGCGGGCAGGTCGCTTCGTGCAGATCACGGCGATCGGTGAGGGGTACTTCGAGAGCACAGGCATTCCACTGCTGCGCGGTCGCGATTTCGGAGCGAACGAGCTGCCGGAGGCGCCTCAGGTCGTCATCATCAACGAGACCATGGCCAAGCGGTTCTGGCCTGAACAGGACGCGCTCGGCAAACGGTTCCGGTTCTTCGGGCGGGAGGCCCTGGTCGAGGTCGTCGGCATCGCTCGCGACAGCAAGTACAACTTCATCGGCGAGGAGCCGCAGCCGTACATCTACCAGTCCTTGCGTCAGGTTCCACAAACGGGTGTCACGGTGATTCTTCGCAGCCGGACGCCGGAATCGACCCTCGGCTCCGTGCGCGCTGCGATTCAGCAGATGGAGCCGCAGATGCCGCTGACGGCCGTGTTCACGATGAACGCCATCTTCGATCAGGGGCTCTGGGCGGCCCGCATGGGCGCGCTCCTGCTGGCGGTCTTCGGTCTGCTCGCGCTGCTGTTGGCGTCGATTGGCGTCTACGGGGTCATGGCCTACTCGGTGAGCCAGCGCACGCGCGAAATTGGCGTGCGGCTCGCGCTCGGCGCGACTGCGGGAGAAGTGCGGGGCCTGGTGTTCAAGCAGGGGCTCGTCCTCACGTTCGCCGGCATCCTCGTCGGCATCGTCGCCGCGGCGTTCGCGGCGGGCTACGTCGAGCAACTGCTCTTCGACGTGAATGGCATCGATCCCGTGACGTTCATCGCCATCCCCGCCATTCTGATCGTCGTCGCCGCGCTGGCCATCTACATTCCAGCACGTCGAGCGAGCCGCGTGGATCCTATCGTGGCGCTGCGATCGTAGGGGCGGTTCGCGAACCGCCCCTGCACGTGCCGATTCGATGCGATCCCGGCAGTGCTGAAAGGGTGTCCTCCGTACGAGTTACGGGAAGATCCCGAGCTCCAGGTACGACCGCGCGATCTTGTGGAGCGCGTTGAGGAAGGCGGCGACGCGGAGGTCCGGCACGCTCTCGTGTCGATTCCGCGTGTCGAGAAGGCTGTGGTACGCGTTGATCATGGTCTCCTCGAGCCCCGAGTTGACGAGGTCTTGCTCGTCGGGCCCTCTGGCGAGCAACGCGCGCTCCTCGTCGCTGAACTTCTTGCTGGTGGCCACCTCGATGGCTTTGAGCATGGCGAGCTCGTTGGCCTGCTCGTGCCGCTTCGACAGCCGCCCGAAGCGCAGGTGCGAGAGGTTCTTGACCCACTCGAAGTAGGACACGGTCACGCCGCCGGCGTTGGCGTAGATGTCCGGAATCACGAGGATCCCCTTCTGCCCGAAGATCGGATCGGCGGCGGGCGTGGTCGGTCCGTTCGCGCCTTCGAGGACGATCTTGGCTTTGATCCGAGGCGCGTTGTCAGCAGTGAACACGCCCTCGAGGGCCGCGGGAATCAGGACATCGCACTCGAGCTCCAGGGCCTCGGCGTTTGATGTGAGGTTGGTGGCGCCGGGAAAGTTCAGGATCGATCCCGTCTGCTGACGATGGGCGAAGACCTTGTCTTCGTCGAGTCCCTTCGCATCGGCGATGGCACCCTCTCGTTCGGCGATCGCGACGATCACCGCGCCGCCCTCGCGACAGAACTTCGCCGCGTGATAGCCGACATTGCCAAGACCCTGCACGACTACGCGCTTGCCGTCGATGCCGCGTGACAGCCCCAACCGCGTCATGTCCTCGGCTTGCGCGCACGCCTCGCGGAGCGCGAAGAAGAGGCCGCGGCCGGTCGCCTCTTTGCGGCCACGCACGCCGCCTTGGGTGACCGGCTTGCCGGTGACGCAGCCCATGGCGTCCAGCTGCCCCGGGTTGAACGCGGAATAGGTATCGGCGATCCACGCCATCTCGCGTTCGCCGGTCCCGTAATCCGGCGCCGGCACGTCGAGACCCGGGCCGATGAACAACTTCTTCACCAGCTCGTGGGTGTAGCGTCGCGTGATGCGTTCCAGCTCGGTGACGGAGTAGGCTTTGGCGTCGATGCGAATGCCGCCCTTCGCGCCGCCGAACGGCACGTCGACGATGGCGCACTTGTAGGTCATGAGGGCGGCGAGCGCCATGACCTCTTCCTCGTAGACGTCGGGACTGTAGCGGATGCCGCCCTTGACCGGCATCTTGTGATGGCTGTGCTCGACCCGCCATCCGTCGAGCACCTCGATACGGCCATCGTCGCGGCGGATCGGGAAGGAGAAGCGATAGACGCTGTTGCAGCGTCGAATCTGATCGAGCAGCCCGGGCGGATAGTCGGTGAATCGCGCCGCGGCGTAGAAGTATTGATCGACCTCGTCGAAGAAGTTCTTGTCCCCGGTCATCCGGAGATTCTAAGGGCAACGGCCGCCCTAAAGGGCGGCCGCTACGACCGTAGGGCATTCGTGTTGGGCGGGCCGCGACGACGGCAGCGCATTCGTAGGGGCCGGCCTTCAGGCCGGCCCAACCTCAATCGGCTATCGCGAGATCGGTGATGCCGAGCGATTCGCCATGCTGCGAGAGATCGAGGCCGAGCTGTTCGTGATGCTCCTCGACGCGCAGCGGCGAGATGAAGTTCGTCACGTGATAGAGGAGCCACGAGCCGCCGAACGAGAAGACGCCAACGAGCCCGAGGGCGGCGAGGTGTTTGAGGAACAGGTCGGGCGAGCCGGTGATGAGGCCGCCGTTGAGGGCGAATACCGCCGTGAGAATCATGCCCGCGATGCCGCCGACGCCATGGCACGGGAAGACGTCCAGGGTGTCGTCGATCGTCGACTTCGACTTCCAATGGACCGCGATGTTGCTCGCGCCGCTGGCGGCCACGCCGATGACGAGACTGGCCGCGATCGAGACATATCCGGCGGCCGGCGTGATGGCCACGAGTCCGACGACCGCGCCGATGCAGGCGCCCATCGCCGATGGCTTCAGCCCTCGCAGCCACTCGAAGAAGACCCAGGCCATCATCGCGCTCGCCGAAGCCGTGTTCGTGGTGGCGAACGCCTGCACGGCCGCCGGGCTGGCGGCGAGCGCCGACCCGGCGTTGAAGCCGAACCACCCGAACCACAGCATGCCGGTGCCGAGGATGACGAACGGGATGTGCGCCGGGAGGTGCAGGGTGCCGGCGAGGTGGCTGTACCGGCGACCGAGCACCATCGAGCCGGCCAGGGCGGCAAACCCCGCCGACATGTGCACGACGGTCCCGCCCGCGAAGTCGAGCACGCCCCAGACGCGCAGGAAGCCGTTGGGATGCCACGTCCAGTGCGCGAGCGGCGCGTAGATGAAGATGCTGAAGAGGCTGACGAAGATCAGGTAGCTCGAGAACCGGATGCGCTCGGCAAACGCGCC
>DAINCF010000377.1:0-7121 GCA_036732565.1 Vicinamibacterales bacterium | reverse complement strand
CGACGGCACGCCGGCATACACGAGCGGCAGCTCCACGTTGTGGAGCGCCGTGGCGCGCGGCAGCAGGTTGAACGTCTGGAAGACGAACCCGATCTCCTCGTTGCGGATGCGCGCCAGCTCGTTGTCGTTCATCTGGCTCACTTCCTTGCCGTTGAGGAGATACGTGCCCTTCGAGGGCGTGTCGAGGCAGCCGATCAGGTTCATCAACGTCGACTTGCCGGACCCAGACGGCCCCATGATCGCCACGTACTCATTCCGCTCGATCTGGATCGACACGCCCCTGAGGGCGTGAATGTCCTCCTCGCCCATGCGATAGGTCTTCCAGAGGTCGCGAGTTTCAATCAACGCCATGGTTGCTCCAGGCGGGCTAAAAACCCCGCCTCTACCGATGACGAGGGTCACCCGCCCTGGGTTCCCTCGGCGTTGTACGTAGCGCAGGCCTTCAGGCCTGCCAAGCGCTGGACTAGGGCTCCTGGTACTGCTCCACCAACCGCTTGACCACGCTTGGATCGGCCAGCGTCGTCGTATCGCCCACCGGCGACTTACCTTCGGCGATCTCACGAAGCAGTCGCCGCATGATCTTGCCCGATCGCGTCTTCGGCAGGTCGGCCGTGAACAGAATGTCGTCGGGCTTGGCGATCGCGCCGATTTTGCGCGACACGTGTTGCCTCAGCTCCTCTGCCAGGGCGTGGTCGTGGGTGACCCCTTCTTTGACGGTCACGAACGCCGCGATGGCGGTCCCTTTGATCTCGTGCGGACGGCCGACCACGGCCGCCTCGGCCACTTTGGGATGGTCGACGAGGGCGCTCTCCACTTCCATGGTCCCAATCCGGTGCCCGGCGACGTTCATCACGTCGTCCACGCGTCCAAGCAGCCAGAAGAACCCGTCGTCGTCGCGCTTCGCGCCGTCGCCGGTGAAGTAGATGTCCGGCGCCCACCGGCTCCAATACTGGCGCGCGTAGCGCTCGGGGTCGCCGTAGATGCCGCGCAGCATCGCCGGCCAGGGACGCGTCAGCGCCAGCAGGCCGCCACCCACCTCCACGCGCTCGCCGCGGTCGTTGAGGACTTCGGCGGACACGCCGGGAAACGGCCGCGTGGCCGAGCCAGGCTTGGTGCTGGTTATCCCGGGCAGCGGCGTGATCATGATCGCGCCGGTCTCGGTCTGCCACCACGTGTCGACGACGGGACAGTGCTCGCCGCCGATGTGAAGGTGATACCAGATCCAAGCCTCCGGGTTGATCGGCTCACCAACCGATCCGAGCAGACGAAGAGACGAGAGGTCGTGCTTCGCCGGCCAATCCGTGCCCCAACGCATGAACGCGCGGATCGCGGTCGGCGCGGTGTAGAACACCGTGACGCCGTAGCGCTCGACGATCGACCAGAAGCGATCCTTCGCCGGCCAATCGGGTGCGCCTTCGTACATCACGACGGTGGCGCCGTTGGCGAGCGGACCGTACACGACATAGCTGTGCCCCGTCACCCAGCCGATGTCGGCGGTGCACCAGTACACATCGTTCTCTTTGAGATCGAACACCCACTTCGTCGTCGCGTACACGCCAACCAGATAACCGCCGGTGGTGTGCACGATGCCCTTGGGCTTCCCCGTCGTGCCGGACGTGTAGAGGATGTAGAGCATGTCCTCGGCGTCCATGGCCTCGGGCGTGCACCCGTAGCGCGCGCTGGCCATCAGCTCGTGGTACCAGCGATCGCGGCCCTCTTTCATCGTGACAGGAATCGTCTCTCGTCCACGCGCGACGACCACGACATGCTCGATCGAGGGTGTCTCGGCCAGCGCCTCGTCGGCCATCTGCTTGAGCGGGACGATCTGTCCGCGCCGATAGCCGCCATCGGCCGTCACCAGCAAGCGCGCGGTGGCGTCGTTGATGCGATCGCGAAGCGACTCGGCGCTGAAGCCGCCGAACACGACGGAGTGCACCGCGCCGATGCGCGCGCACGCCAGCATGGCGATGGCGAGCTCAGGAATGAGCGGGAGGTACAGCGCGACGCGATCGCCCCGGCGAATGCCGAGGCTCTTCAACACGTTCGCGAACTGGCAGACTTCGCGGTGCAGATCGAAGTACGTCAGCGTGCGCCGATCGCCCGGCTCGCCTTCCCAGATAATCGCGGCCTTGTTGCGACGCGCGGTGCGGAGATGCCGATCCAGACAGTTGGCGCTGATGTTCAACTGTCCGTCGACGAACCACTTCGCGTGCGGTGGATTCCACTCGAGCACGCGCGACCAGGGGCGCATCCACTCCAGCTCCGCCGCAAACGAGGCCCAGAACGCCTCGGGATCGCGCTCGGCGCGCGCATAGACCGATTCGTCGGCCACATGCGCCTGCGCGCGAAACGCCTGGTTGGGTGGAAATGCGCGATCTTCCTTGAGCAGCGCGTCTATTTCTGGCGAGCGCTCCCGGCTCGAGTCCGACATATGCGCCAGTATATGACGCTCTAACTGCCGAACCAGCGGAAGCGCCGGGGACGCGCTCGCGTGAGCTCGAGCGCCACAGATGCCCGCTCGACCATCGCCGGCTCGATGCGTCGCGTGCCGACCAGCGCGCTTTCGTGCAGTGCGCGCTCCGAGAGCAGGTTGACGAGTCGGGGCACGCCGCCAGAGAGATCGTAGAGCGTATCCAGAGAGCGCGGGCTGAACAGATCCAGCGGGCGACCACTCGCCACGGAGAGCCGATGCAGCACGTACGCCCCGCACTCTTCGCGCTCGAGCGGCAGCAGGCGCGCGCGGGTGACCACGCGCTGATCGATCTGGCGATTGACGAGACTCGTGGCCGTGCCCGACGCGGCCTGTCCCACGAGCACGATCTGCAGCACGCGCCGGTCGTTGGCCTCGACGCTCTCCAGCGCCAGCAGCTCGGCGACGATCGCCGGCGGCACGCTCTGCGCCTCGTCGATGATGATGACGGCCACGCCCTCGTCGGTCGCCGAGGCTCGCAGGAACTGCGCGAGCGTGTCGTGCAGCTCCTGTCGCGAAGCTCCCCCGAGCCGGCCTTCCCACGCGTCTCGCGCGGTCACGGCGCCAGTTTCCTGGAGGAGCAGCCGCAACAGGTCCTCGGGCGCCAGTAGCGGATGCGCCACGTAGGCCGTCGGCATCCGCCGCCCCGTCTGCATCGCCAGGGTGCGAGCGAGGATGGTCTTACCCGTGCCGACATCCCCCGTGATGAGCAGAGGGCCTTCGCGGCGCCGGAGGCCGAACGCGACGAGATCGGAAGCGCGCGTGTGCGAGCGGCTGCGGAAATGGAAATGCGCGTCGGGCGTCAGGCTGAACGGTCGCTCAGCGAGGCCGTAGAACGACTGATAGTCCGTCAGGGTGGCTTGCATGTCGGGCCGATCCGGGGACCGCACAAGGGCCCGGCAGCGTCACCGTACTGTTTCGGCGCCAGAAGCCGAAAACCTTATATGGCAGAGCTGGAACGGCGTGTAGGGGCGGTTCGCGAACCGCCCCTACATCTTCCTACAGTCGCTCGCCGGACCCAGGCAGCGGCGGCGGAGGTGTAAACGTCGGTGGCGTAAACGTCGGACTCTGCGGCGGCGGCATCGGCGGTGGCGGGCCGTCCTTGGCGAAGAACAGCGCGCCGAGCAGACCGCCGAGCATGCCAAAGAACGAGCTGACGCACAGCATGAACAGCACGCCGAAGATCCAGGTCAGCCCCAGAATGGCGCCGCCCTGCAGCGACTCCACCCATGCCCGCGCTTCGGGTGGCATGTCGCCGGCGTTCTCAAGCGCCCGCTCGATCATGCCCGCCTGCCACGGGCCGAGAGCGGCGTGCAGCGGAAGCGACAGCACCGCGTAGATCAGGGCGCCAATCGCACCGGCCATCAGGCCAACGACCGCGCCGTCACCCACCCCCACCCGTCCGGGGTAGTTCTGCTGCATCAGGTAGGCAGCGAGCATCCCGCCAAAGACGAACCAGGCGCAGCAGCAGTTAGCGAGGTTGATGACCGGCAGCGCCGAGAGCACGCCGATCGCGACACCGCCCAGCAAGGCTGGCTGAGTCTTTGAGGGCCCCATAAGAGTTGTGTCCCTACCGCCAGGCCCAGGCTTCCAGTCCGGGACCTGCGGCTTGGGGCACATTCTATATTGCCCCAGCTGGAGGCGGGGTAGCCAACGCTGTACCCAGCGAGCGGAGCCTCGCTGGCTAGTCGTATTACTCGTCGCTGGCTAGTCGTAGTACTCGCGGCCGAGGTGGGTGATCAGGTCCTCGCCCTTCAGGTAGCGCAGCGTGTTCTTCAGCTTCATCAGCTGGATGAACAGGTCGTGCTCCGGATACAACCCCGCTGCGTGCATGGGGCTCTTGAAGTAGAACGACAGCCACTCCTGAACGCCCGACATCCCGGCGCGGTGGGCGAGATCCAGGAACAAGGCGGTATCGAGCACGATGGGCGCCGCCAGGATGCTGTCGCGGCAGAGGAAGTTGATCTTCAACTGCATCGGATAACCGAGCCATCCGACGAGATCGATGTTGTCCCAGCCCTCTTTGTTGTCGCCGCGCGGGGGGTAGTAGTTGATGCGCACGACATGGTGCAGATCGTCGTACAGCCCCGGATAGAGATGCGGCTGGAAGATGTAGTCCAGCACCGACTTCTTGCTCTCTTCCTTGGTCTTGAACGACTCCGGATCGTCGAGCACCTCACCGTCGCGATTGCCGAGGATGTTGGTGGAGTACCAGCCCTGCACGCCGAGCAGTCGCGCCTTCAGCCCGGGCGCGATGATCGTCTTCATCAGCGTTTGACCGGTCTTGAGATCCTTGCCCGCCACGGGCGTCTTGGTGCGCGACGCCAACTCGATCAACGCGGGAATGTCCGCACTGAGATTGGGCGCCGCGTTCGCGTACGGAATGCCTTCCTTGATGGCCGCGTAGGCGTAGATCATGCTCGAGGGAATCGAGGGATCGTTCTCCTGCAGCCCGCGCTCCAGCGCCTCGACGCTCTGATGCGCGGCGCTTTCCTTGAGGTAGACCTCGGTGCTACCGCACCAGATCAACACCAGCCGGGAGCAGCCGTGCTTGGTCTTGAACGCGTGGATGTCCTCGATGAGCTGATCCGCGAGGTCTTTCTTGGTCTTGCCCTGCTTGACGTTCGGTCCATCGAGCCGTTTGACGTACTGCCGATCGAACACCGCCGGCATCGGCTTGATGGCCTCGAGCTCGGGACGAATCTTGTCGACGATGGTCTGCTCGAGCACACCGGCGGTGCGCGCCGCGGCGTAGCAATCCTCTTCGAAGATGTCCCAACCGCCGAACACGATGTCGTCGAGCGCGGCGAGGTCGACGAGCTCCCGAATCTTGGGCGAGCGGCCCTCGGTGCGTTTGCCGAGGCGAATGGTGCCCATCTCCGCAAGAGATCCGATGGGAGGGGCGAGCTTTTTACGGATAGCGTGGACGCCGGCGATGAAGGTGGTGCTGACGGCCCCGAGGCCTACGAGCAAGATACCGAGCTTCCCACTCGCAGAGGCAATCTCTACTGGCTGCTTCACAATCGGTCGATCATATCATGTGGCTATGTTCTTTCGGTTCAAGCGTATGCGGCCGATGGACCCGTTGCAGGTGGCGATGACGGGCGTGCGCATGGGCGAGCGCTTTCTTCAGATCGGCTGCGACGACAAGACGCTGCTCGCCGGCCTCGGCGCCAAGGTCGGCTTGAGCGGAAGCGCGGCGCTGGCCGCCGAGGACGAAGCCACCGCGGAGCGCGGTCGTGCGTCGGCGGCGAAGGCAGGCATCCTGCTCGACGTGCGGACTGGATCACCAGAGACCTGGAACTTCGAGCCGGACGCGTTCGACATGGTCGTGGTCGATGACACACGCGGACGCTTCGCGGCCCGCGGCGCGGAAGATCGGAAGCAGGCGCTCGTCGCGTCGTGGCATGCCCTGAGGCCGGGCGGACGCATCGAGATGATCGAGCGCACGGCCGGGGGCGGCTTCTTTGGCGGCGGCGCCCCGACGACACCGGAGTATGCGGCGTTGGGTGGTGCCGAAGCCGCGCTGAAGGCTGCGGGGTTCGCACCCGTGCGAGCCCTCGCAGAGAAGGATGGATTTCGGTTCGTTGAGGGGTTGAAGAGTCTCAAGGCGTAGGGGCGGGTCGCGAACCGCCCCTACCGGGTGACACCTGCGTCACCGGCGAGCCACAGACCGTGGAGCCGGAAAACCACGGAGCTCACGGAGTTGGGCGGAAAAGTCGTCGGGAGGGCCCGCGAAGCCTGAGTCGGCCACGGCAAGGGTTTTGCCATCACGGAGTGCGATGTACGGGAATCTGCACGACGTCTACACGGCGGCCGATATCGCCCAGGTCGCTGGCGTGCCAGAGGCCCAGGTCGTTGCGCTCCTCGCCCGGGGCGAAATCCGTTCGATCTCCGCGTGCCTCCCACCGGACGTTCCGCTCGATCCCAAGCTCGATCGCTTCGTGCCACACGCGGAGGCCGTGCGCGTCGTACGCGCGTTGCGCGCGGGTACCTCGGTCGGAGACCCACGGCGTGTCGGGCGGCTCCTGCCGCTGGACACTCGCGGACGGCGCACCGGCGTCCCGTTTCTCCTTTCGACCACGTTGCATGGCGTGGCGGCGGCCGCCGTCCTCGTCATCGCCAGCCTCGGATGGGCGCGTGCGGATACGCCGACCGAAGTCGCCGTGCCACCGGAATCGATTCGGATGATTTTCCTGGTCCAACCAGGTCCTGGCGGCGGGGGCGGTGGTGGTGGCCGCAAGATGCCGACGCCTCCGCCGAAGGCCGAGCGCAAAGGCCTGGAGCGGATACCCAGCCCTCTGCCGGCTCGTCGCTTGCCACCGCCGGTCCGGCCGCCGCCGCCGCAACCGCCGCCTCCACCCCTCGAGACGAAGACGATCGTGGCGCCGGTGGTGACCTCGGCGGCCGATCAACGCGATCGCGAAGGCGTCATCGAGAAGGTCCCCGAACCGCCGAAGGAAAGCCAGGGACCGGGCGCCGGACAGGGCGTCGGATCGGGTCAGGGCAGCGGCATCGGCGAGGGCAGCGGCCCCGGCATCGGACCGGGTGAAGGCGGTGGCACGGGGGGAGGGCCCTATCGCCCCGGCAGCGGCGTCGATCCGCCGCGCCTGCTCCGCGAGGTCCGTGCGGACTATACGGACGATGCTCG
>DAINCF010000376.1:0-7123 GCA_036732565.1 Vicinamibacterales bacterium | reverse complement strand
GGGCTTCAGGTCGCGATGGATGATGCCTTGTTCGTGCGCCGCCTCGAGCGCTTGGGCAATCTGTTGCGCGATCGACAAGGCATCATCGAGCGGGATCGCGCCGCGCCCGATGCGCTGCGCCAGATCCTCGCCCTCGACGAGCTCCATGACGAGGGCGGTGACACCGTCCGTTTCTTCAAGACCGTGGATGCCTCCGATGTTGGGATGATTCAGCGCGGCGAGCGTCCGTGCTTCGCGCTGAAACCGCGCGAGACGGTCCGCATCGGTGGCAACGGCCGCGGGAAGAATCTTGAGCGCCACATCGCGACCCAGCTTGGTGTCTCTGGCGCGGTAGACTTCGCCCATGCCGCCTGCCCCGATGGCGGACAGGATCTCATACCGGCCCAGACGTGCGCCGCGTGTCAGGGTCAAGGCCACAACAGAGACGAAGCCGACAACGCGACGAAGAAGCCGTAGAACATGGCCATGGCCACGAGCACCGCGCGCCGCCACAGCGGTGGGCGGACGTGCTCGGGCAAGAGTCGGGTGTTGATGTACAGCAGATGCAGCGACGCAATGACGAAGACGATGCCGGCGACGTTCGCGCTGACCTTCAGCAGCACGATGGGCTGCGCGAGACCCAGAGCGATGATGCCCCAGACCACCAGGATCGCCATCACGCTGTAGTAGACCGTGCGCACGTCGCCTCCGCGCCACGAGCGCACGTGGCGGCTTCCCGTCCAGAGGATGTCCGTGATCGCGCGGGTCATGCCTTCGAAGTTATCGAGCTGTGTCTTGAAGAGAATCCACGCCGCGAGGAACGCGACGGCGCCGCCGACCGCGGGTCCAGCCTGTGCCATCATCCCCGAGGCGAGCGCCGCGCTGATGCCAAGCCCCTGGATGTCGGCGCCCGCGGGCAGGAACGTGACATAGAGCAGCGCCGGCAGCAGCATGCCGAGCGCCGCGCCCAACGCGAACACGCCCCATTGATCGACAGTCACGACGTGCCACCATCCACGCCACCGGCGCATCGCATCGGCGTCCGGCGAGAACATGAACCCGGTCGGCGCGAGGTGGACTTTGGTGCCGCCGACGGCGGCGGGGATGTAACCCGCGCGCTCGCCCATGCCGTAGCCCTTGTCGCGCGCCCAGTTGGACAGGACGAGGTTGGCGACGCCTCCGGCGCCCGAGTAGGCGACCAGCGCCGCCAGCAGAAAGAGATCGGCGGCCTCGGGAAAGAAGTCGAAGCGCTGGTTCATCAGATCGAACCCCACCAGACCGGCGGCGCCGCGCATCCATGTTGCGGCCGGCACGAACGCGCACGCCAGCACGAACAGACCGCCCAGCGTCGTCACGACCAGCACCCAGTTGAGGATCTCGAGCGTACGGACGATGCGCTTTCCGAATGACAGCACCGCCACGCACGCAAGGAAGATCCCGGCTCCGATGTAGTAGATCGTGGTTGCGTCCGCGGGACCCGGCAGCGCACCCGCGTAGAGAAAGAACATCGCGCCGGCGGCGGTGGCGGCAAACGCCGGCCACCCGTACTGTAGAAGGTAGAGGATCGCGTAGATCGCCGCCCACACCGTGGACGACGGCCGCGTGCGCATGAAGCCGGTGAACACCGGCTCCCCTGTGGCGATCGTGTAGCGCATCACCTCCAGGTTGAACACCGCCTGGAGCAGGATCGCGACGATGGTGATCCACAACAGCGAGAGGCCATACCGCACGAACACCGCTGGCCCCAGCAGGAACTCGCCGCTGCCGATCGACAAGCCGAGCACGATGACACCAGGGCCGACGACGTGGACCCATTCGAGTCCGCGCGGACGCGGAGGTTCCGGCAACGTCGCCAACGCCCAGGGCGCAAGCCCGGACCGCGCTTCGCGGGCGACGCGGTCGACGGTCATCTGAGCCACGCGCGCAAGCATATGGCGCGCGGGCGGCAAACAAAAGGGCCGTTACGGGATGGTCACCGCCCATGCCCCCGCGATCGCCACACCACCCACTCCGTCGGCGACCACAAACAGGTGCGCGCCGAAAGGATCGGCCAGGCTCAGGGTGCCAGCCGAATCCGCGATCTGATAGGTCGCGTTTTGCCGAGAGCGCTCATAGAGGCACAGCTGTCCGGGCAACGCCTGCGGATTCGCGAAGGTGCCAGGACAATTCGTCGTCGGCGGCCCGCCAAACGGGATGATGTTGGCTTGAACCGCTGTAGGCGCCGACGGCAGGGTCCTGCCGAAGGAGAACTGCGACGCTTGAAAGGCGCCGGCGCCGACGGCGTTGAATCCCGACGAGTAGACGCCCTTCAAGGTGATGCGACGCGGGTCTCCAGGCGCCGGCGACGGTGGGCTGATTTGAAAGGTCCCCGAGTTTCCAGCATCGTCCTTGTACGGACCCGACCCCGTGGCCAGACTGACCTCGGCGGTCGTCGAGATCGCGATGCCGTCCGGGCGCGTCACGACCAGACTGACGCTGATCGAGCCGCTCGGATTGAGATGCGCCGCACCGCTGGCCGCGGCCACGACCGAGCCGCCACACTGATCATCCGTCCCTGACAGCGTGATGACGTTGTTCTCCTGCTGAACGGCCAGCAGCGTGACGACGTTGCAGTACGGCAGGAACTGCCAGCGGAACGTGCCGATCGTCTGTGGCTGTGCGAAGGCGGACGAGACCGCCGAGACCACGAGCGCGAACGTTGCAATCGAGACAGAGGCAATCTGATGAAAGGACATGCGTCCTCCTTACAGTCGAGCTTCACTGACCCACGTGGCCAGGTCACACGAACCGGAGTCTAACGCAGCCTCTCCCGTGAATGAGCTGCCCCAGAGAAAACGTAGGGACGTTTGTCAGCTGGTCCTGACCACATGGATGTGCAGAGTGTAGGCGGGCACGGCGGCGTCGTACAGCAAGCGCCACGAGGGTCGCGGCTGCAAGGATGTCAGGATTCGCACCAGCACATCGCGCGCCGGCTCCCCATTCGCCTCGACGACAACCCGGCGATTGCCGGGGAAATTCGGCGGAATCGACAGCAGGACCTTCTCGCCGGTCGCCTCGCTCAACGCCGTGGTCACGACCTCGAGCGCCTCGCTCACCGTCCGCACGGTCGACTCGAATTGCAGCGGCGTATCGAGCAGGGAGACACCGGGACGCAGGGAGGCTTGCCCTTCCGCGGTTTGAGCGGGAACCACGTGGAACATCGGTCCGGTGATCGCGACGGCGAAACGTCCGGCATACCGTGTGCGACCGTATCGGTGAACGAGCGCGGTCAGCACGCCGGCAACGCGTTGGTGGACGAGCGTCTGGATCCCGCCGTAGGTGAATTCGAAACGACCGCCCTTGGCTGAAAGACGGGCCTCCTCATACGTGATCGCACACTGGCACAACTGCTCCAGTTCATCCACGACTCGTGCAAGCGGCCTGGGATCGTTCACCGCGACTTTCAGCTTGCCGTTGCTCAGGACGGCCGTGGCCGGCGTTTGCGCCGCCGCCTGGGCCACAACGACCGCCAGCAGACACAGACCCGCGGCTCCGCCCGAGAGTTGACCAATATTTCTCACGACGCCCGGCTCCCCTGTGAGCAAAAGAAAGGCCGGGCTTTCGCCCGGCCCATTGCTGGTCCGCCTAAAGGCGGACCCCACGGTCGATACAGCTACTCGCCGAGATCGATCCCTCGATCCATTGCCTCTTCGGGCTCGGCCAGGTACTCCATCTCGCGATCCAGCTCGAGCTCGTCGTCGCTCGGCTGCTGAATCGGCGGCGCCGGTGGCGGCTCGTCCGCCGGGATCTCCACGTGGCGATACCACCAGAAGCCCGTGCCCGCCGGAATCAGCCGGCCCATCGTGACGTTCTCCTTGAGACCGCGCAGGTAGTCGATCTTGCCGGAGATGGCCGCCTCGGTCAGCACGCGGGTCGTTTCCTGGAACGACGCCGCCGAGATGAACGACTCGGTCGACAGCGACGCCTTGGTGATGCCGAGCAGCAACGGCTGCGCGCTCGCGGGACGACCGCCGTCCTTGATGACGCGCTCGTTCTCCTCGAGGAAGCGGAACTTGTCCACCTGCTCGTCGACGAGGAAGTCGGTGTCGCCCACGTCCTCGACGCGCACCCACCGCATCATCTGCCGCGTGATCACCTCGATGTGCTTGTCGTTGATGTTCACGCCCTGGAGCCGGTAGACCTCCTGGATCTCGTTGACCAGGTACTTCTGCAGCTCCTTCTCACCGAGCACGTGCAGAATGTCGTGCGGATTGCTCGGGCCATCCATCAATGGATCGCCGGCCTTCACCCGTTCACCTTCCTGCACGTTGATGTGCACGCCGCGCGGAATCGAGTACTCCCGCGCTTCAGCGTTGGTGTCGTCGGCGGTGATGAGGATCTTGCGCTGCCCCTTCACGACGCCGCCGTACTTCACCGTGCCGTCGATCTCGCTGATGACCGCCGGATCCTTCGGCTTGCGCGCCTCGAAGAGCTCGACCACGCGCGGCAGACCGCCCGTGATGTCCTTCGTCTTCGTCGTCTCGCGCGGGATCTTCGCCAGCACGTCGCCGGCGTTGACCGTCTCGCCGTCGCTGATCATGAGGTGCGCGTGCACCGGCATGTTGTAGCGGCGAACGACCTTGTTGTCCTTGTCGCGGACCTCGACCATCGGCTGCTTCTTCTCGTCGGGCGAGTCCACGATGATCAGCCGCGAGAGGCCGGTGACTTCGTCCACGTCCTCGTGAACGGTCAGGCCCTCGACGATGTCCTTGAAGCGGACCTGTCCACTCTCCTCCGTGAGGATCGAGAACGTGTACGGATCCCACTCCACGAGGATTTGCCCCTGCTCGACCGGCTGACCGTCGTTCACCTTCATGCGCGCGCCGTACACCACCTGGTAGCGCTCGCGATCGCGGCCCTTCTCGTCCTGCACGACGATGTGGCCGTTGCGGTTCATGACGATCAGGTCGTTGCCGGAGCCATCGGGCCGCGGCCGTTCGACCACTACGAGGTTGTCGAAGCGCGCGATGCCCTTGTGCTTGGCGTCGAGGCCCGACTGCTCGGACGCGCGCGACGCCGTGCCGCCGATGTGGAACGTGCGCATCGTCAGCTGCGTGCCGGGCTCGCCAATCGACTGCGCGGCGACGACGCCCACGGCCAGCCCCATCTCGACCATGCGTCCGGTCGACAGGTCGCGGCCGTAGCACTTGCCGCAGACGCCGCGGCGCGACGCGCAGGTCAGCACCGAGCGGATCTTCACCTTCTCGATGCCGGCGTCCTGCACCTCGGCGGCCTTGTCCTCGTCGATCTCGTCGTTGATGTCGACGATGACCTGGCCCGAGATGGGATCGGCGATGCGCTCGAGCGCCACGCGCCCGATGATGCGATCGCGCAGCGGCTCGATGATCTCGCCGCTCTCGACGATGGCCCGCGCCTCGATGCCGTCGAGCGTGCCGCAATCGACGTCGGACACGATGACGTCCTGCGCCACGTCGACGAGACGACGCGTCAGGTAGCCCGAGTCGGCGGTCTTGAGCGCCGTATCGGCCAGACCCTTGCGGGCGCCGTGCGTCGAGATGAAGTACTCGAGCACCGAGAGCCCTTCGCGGAAGTTCGCGCGAATCGGCGTCTCGATGATCTCGCCCGACGGCTTGGCCATCAGACCGCGCATGCCCGCCAGCTGACGAATCTGCTGTTTGCTGCCGCGCGCGCCCGAGTCGGCCATGATGTAGACGGGATTGAACATCCCGTCCTTGTCACGCCGCTCCATCTCGCTGAACATCGCGTCCGCGATCTTCTCGGTGACGTCCGACCAGACGGCAATGACCTTGTTCTTGCGCTCGCCGTTGGTGATCGCGCCCTCGAGGTACTGCTGCTCGACCTTGATGACCTCGTCGCGCGCGGCTCCGACCAGCGCTCCCTTGTTCTGCGGGATGATGAGGTCTTCGATGCCGATCGACATACCCGAGCGCGTCGCGTAGGTGAAGCCGACGTGCTTCAGCGCATCGAGCATTTCGACCGTCGTTTCGATGCCGTTGTCGAGATAACACTTCTGCACCAGCTGCTGCAGGCCCTTCTTCTTCAGCAGGCCGTTGACGAACGGCATGCCCTTGGGCAGCGCCTGGTTGAAGATGACTCGACCAACCGTCGTGCTGATGATCCGCGACTCGACGGCCTGCACTTCGGTGTGCAGCACATCCTGATCATCGCGGTTCGCCACCAGGTCCTGCAGCTTGCCCGAGTAGCGCAGGCGGATCGGCGTCAGCGTCTCCAGCTCCCCCGTCTCGAGCGCCAGGATCACGTCGTCCACCGTGGCGAACGCGCGCCCTTCGCCCTTGGCGCCGGGCTTCGCCTTCGTCAGGTAGTAGCAGCCGAGCACGATGTCCTGTGACGGCACCGCGACCGGCGTGCCGTTGGACGGCGACAGGATGTTCTTCGACGACATCATCAGCTCGGTGGCCTCGATCTGGGCCTCCGGTGACAGCGGGATGTGCACCGCCATCTGGTC
Source organism: Vicinamibacterales bacterium (assembly GCA_036732565.1). Lineage (GTDB taxonomy): Bacteria > Acidobacteriota > Vicinamibacteria > Vicinamibacterales > UBA2999 > JAIVJN01. Next base: position 657 of record DAINCF010000376.1, on the reverse strand, counting down.
GCCGTCGAAGTCGGCGTTGAATGCCGTGCAGACGAGCGGGTGGATGCGAATGGCCTTGCCTTCCACCAGCACCGGCTCGAACGCCTGGATGCCCAGACGATGCAGCGTCGGCGCGCGATTCAGCAGCACCGGATGCTCGCGGATGACCTCCTCGAGCACGTCCCACACCTCGCCCACCTGCTTCTCGACCATCTCCTTCGCCTGCTTGATGGTCGCGACCAGGCCCCGCTCTTCGAGCTTGTTGTAGATGAACGGCTTGAACAGCTCGAGCGCCATCTTCTTCGGCAGCCCGCACTGATTCAGCTTCAGCTCCGGGCCGACGACGATGACCGAGCGGCCGGAGTAGTCGACGCGCTTGCCGAGCAGGTTCTGACGGAACCGGCCCTGCTTGCCCTTGAGCGTATCGCTCAGGGACTTCAGCGGTCGGTTGTTGGCGCCACGCAGCACGCGCCCACGCCGTCCGTTGTCGAACAGCGCATCCACCGCTTCCTGAAGCATGCGCTTCTCGTTGCGGATGATGACGTCAGGCGCCTTCAGCTCCATCAGCTTCTTCAACCGGTTGTTGCGGTTGATGACGCGCCGATAGAGGTCGTTGAGGTCGGAGGTGGCGAAGCGGCCGCCATCCAGCGGTACCAGCGGACGCAGCTCCGGTGGAAT
>DAINCF010000375.1:0-7126 GCA_036732565.1 Vicinamibacterales bacterium | reverse complement strand
TGGTCCGAGATCTGGGGATCACCGGCTTCCTCAGTAAGCATGCCCCTCTGCACAGGGCAGATCAAAATTGTAATCTCACCTTTGGGTGCCTTGAAGTGTGCCGAGAGTTCGGTCGCCGAGCCGGCGATAATCTCCTCATGCGCCTTCGTCAGTTCCCGCGTCACGATAATTGGTCGTTCGGCCAAATATGACTCGATGTCCTGAAGCGTGCGGAGCAGCCGGTGTGGCGCCTCGAAGACCACCACCAGGAAATCCGGGAGTTCGACCACTCGATCCCAATATCGTTTTCGGTCTTTTGCCTTAGTGGGCGGAAAACCGAGAAACGCAAATCGATCCAGTGACTGTCCTGCGGCGCTCAACGCAGTGGCGACGGAGCTCGCGCCCGGAATAGGCTCGACGCGAATACCGCGACCACGAGCCGCCGCGACGACCAGCACTCCTGGGTCCGAGATCCCCGGAGTGCCGGCGTCACTGACCAGCGCGACGGAGTCACCGGATTCGAGCCGGGACAGCAGGGACGGCGTGCGCTGCCGCTCGTTATGCTCGTGCAGGCTGATCAGCGGGGTGTCGATCTCGTAGTGCCTGAGGAGGTTAGCCGTCCGTCTGGTGTCTTCGGCGGCGACCAGCGCGACCTCGCGCAGGACGCGTAGGGCGCGGAGCGTGATGTCCTCGAGGTTGCCGATCGGCGTGGCGACGACAAACAACGTGCCCCTGTCGGGGTGGCCGCCGTCGGCTGGGGCCCCGTCTCCTCGAGAGGATCGGTCGGAGCGAGGCATGAAGCGGATTTTAATGTACCATTGCGGGATGTTCGTTCTCCGAACGGTCGTGCGTGAGTGAGTGCTGCTCGAGGCCTGATGCACGTGGCGGAACCTATCCCGCATTTCGTTGACGATTACCTCAACTACTTGTACGAGGTGCACCCGACAGGAGCCACCCTGGACGGTGTCCACGCCCACGACGATCTCGTGGAGGACTTTCGGCGGAGCGCTGTCGAAGCGCATGTCGGCGCCCTCGCCGGCTTTGCCCGCCGCCTGGACGGCATCCCCGCCCACGCGCTGACGCCGACCGAGCGCGTCGAGCACGGAATTGTCACGGCCAACGTTCGCGCACGGATGTTCGAGTTCGAGTCCGTCCGCTCCTGGGAACGAAGCCCGCAGATGTACGCCGATGTCCTGGCGTCCACCTTGGCCACGCAAACGGTGTTCACCTATGCGCCGGAGGCCGAGCGTGCCCGTCGCGTGCTCTCGAAGCTGCGGCAGGTGCCGCGGCTCATTCAGGCGGCCAAGGACAACGTCACCGAGCCGGCCGCGATCTTCGTCAAGGTGGCCATCGACACGCTGCGCGGCACGATGACGTTCATCGACGCGGACTTGCCGCGGGCGTTTGCCTCCGTCGACGACATGCATCTGCTCGCCGACCTCGCTGACGCGTCCACGGAAGCGGTGCAGGCCATCGGCGTCTACGTCGAGCATCTCGAAACCGATGTCCGCCCGAAAGCGCGGGCCTCATTCCGTCTCGGCCGCGATCGCTTCGAACAGAAGCTGCGCCTTGAGGAAGGCATCGACCTGACGGTCGACCGTCTGCTGGCGATCGCGATGCGCGAGCTGCAGGCGACGCAGGACGAGTTCCGCACGCTGGCCGGTCGCCTGAACGGCGGCGATCCGATCGAGTCGTGGCGCAACGCGAAGAGCGCCAATCAGCCGAAGCCCGGACAACTGATCGCGACCGCTCGCGAACAGCTCGCGGAGCTACAGACGTTTCTCGAGCGCAACAGCGTGGTCTCCCTGCCAGAGTCGAACTCCGTCGACGTGGCGCCAACCCCCGATTTCTTCCGCTGGTCGTCCGCCAGCATGTGGACGCCGGGTCCCTTCGAGACCAAGCCGTCACGCGCGGTCTACTACCTGACCGATGTCGATCCGTCGTGGCCCGCGGAGCGTCAGGACGAGCACCTGCGCGACCTGAACATCCCGACGCTGTGGAACATCACGATGCACGAAGTGTATCCAGGGCACTTCCTGCACTATCAGCACCTGCGTCGCGTCGAGTCGAAGGTCCGCCGGTCGACGTTCTTCGCGCCAGCGTCGTACATCGAAGGCTGGGCCCACTACTGCGAGCACATGATGCTGGAGGCCGGGTTCGGCCGCCGCGACTACACCATGAAGCTCGGCCAGCTTGCCGAAGCCCTCGTCCGCCTCGCGCGGTTCGTCGTCGGCATCCGTTTGCACACCGAGGACTGGTCGGTGGAGCAGGGCGTGCGCTTCTTCCGCGACGAGGCCTATCTCGAGGAAGCGAACGCGCGCCGCGAGGCGGAGCGCGGAACGTTCGATCCAACGTATCTGGTCTACACGGCCGGGAAGCTCGCGTTGCTCAAGCTGCGGCACGACTGGCAGGAGCAGCAGGGCGGCAAGGCGTCACTGCGTGCGTTCCACGATGCGCTGCTGGCGCAAGGCTCGGCGCCGTTCTGGGCGCTGCGCAAGCTGATGCTCACGGATGGCGCGTCCGACGCCGTTCTCGAATAGGAGTCGCGAGCAGACCCCATGCCGCTGTACGAGTACGAGTGCGAGGCCAACGGGCATCGCTTCGAGAAGATTCAAAAGTTTTCCGACCCACCGGTCGAGACGTGCCCGGTCTGCGGCAGCCCGGTGATAAAGCTGGTGTCGTCTCCCGCGATTCAGTTCAAGGGATCGGGTTGGTACATCACGGACTACGCCAGGGCAGGGAAGAGCGACGAGGGCAAGCCAGCCAAGGCCAACAGTGGAGAGGCGGCCGCCTCGTCCGAGTCCACGCCCAAGACCTCCGAGGCCGCCGCGTCGGACACGAAGTCCGACACGAAGTCCGACACCAAGACCCCTAAGACCGAGAGCGCCGCACCCGCGACCAAGAGCACGTAGCGCCGGCCGCCAGGCCCGCTACGTCTGTACCTTCTCGACTTTCTCGACCTTCTCGGTCAGATCCAACGATCGCAAGTACTCGCGGAACGGCTCGGCCAGATCGGGTCGTCGCAGCGCGAAGTAGACGACGGCCTTGAGGAATCCGAGTTTGTTGCCGGCGTCGTGACGCACGCCTTGCACCTCGCACGCGTAGAGGGGTCGCGAGCGGAGCAGCCGTCGCATGCCGTTGGTCAGCTGAATCTCGCCGGTGCGATCCGTCTGGGTTTCCCGGAGCGCCTCGAAGATGTCGGGCGTCAGGATGTACCGCCCGATGATCGCGAGGTTCGACGGCGCATCTTCGCGCCGCGGCTTCTCGACCAGTTCCCGAATGCGATGGACGTGCGGACCGAAATCCCCGTCCGGATCGACGTCGACGATGCCGTAGCTCGAGATCTGATCGTCGGCCACGCGTTCGACGGCGATGACGGGCCCGTCGACGCGGTTGTACACGTCGATCATCTGCTGCAGCGCCGGCGGCGTCGCATCGATGACATCGTCACCCAGGACGACGGCGAAGGGCTCATTGCCGACGAGCGGCTCGGTGACCAGCACGGCGTGGCCGAGTCCGAGCGGAATGCCCTGCCGGACGTACGCGACGTTGATCAGGTTCGAAATCTTCCTGATCTCCTCCGCCTGATCGCCCTTGCCACGGGCTTCGAGAAACGCCTCGAGCTCGCCGGACACGTCGAAGTGATCCTCGATGGCGTTCTTGCCGCGCCCGGTGACGAGAATGAGGTTCGTCACGCCCGATGCGACGGCTTCTTCGACGGTGTACTGAATGGTGGGCTTGTCGACGAGCGGCAACATTTCTTTCGGTTGCGCTTTCGTCGCGGGAAGGAAACGCGTTCCAAGGCCGGCGGCCGGGAATACCGCCTTACGGATGGGCGCAGGCATCATACTAGGATAACTCATGAGTAATCCCGCCACACATCATGCTTGATCCGACATTCGTCCGTGACAACCTGGCAGCGGTGCGCGACAAATTGTCGTCGCGCGGGCTCGATCTGACCGCCGAGGTGGAGGAGTTCGTGGCGCTCGACATGCAGCGACGCCGGCTCATCCCCGAGCTGGAGGGGCTGAAGCGCGAGCAGAACACCGCCGGTGACGAGGTGGCGCGCGCGAAACGGCAGGGGTTGGAGGTGCAGTCGATCCTCGACGCCAACAAAGCGCGTGGGCAGCGCATCAAGCAACTCGACATCGAGCTCGAGCAGATCGAGCAGAAGCGCACGCGACTGTTGTCGACGGTACCGAATCTCCCGCACGACAGCGTGCCCCATGGGAAGAGCGCCGCGGACAACGTGGTGGTACGGACCTGGGGCGAGCCGCGCGCGCCGGGCTTCGAGCCGAAGCCCCACTGGGAGATCGGTGTGGCGCTTGGCATCATCGACTTCGAGCGCGCGACCAAGATTTCCGGTGCCCGGTTCTCGGTGCTGATGGGCGCCGGCGCACAGCTCGCGCGCGCGCTGATCAACTTCATGTTGCAGCTGCACACGACGGAGCACGGCTACACCGAGGTCGAGCCGCCGTTCCTGGTGAGCTCGTCGACGCTCTTCGGCACCGGCCAGCTTCCGAAGTTCGAGCAGGATCTCTTCAAGATCGCGGGGGACTGGGACCTGTATCTGATCCCGACCGCAGAAGTGCCGCTCACGAACCTGTATCGCGGTGAGATCCTGGATGGACGCCGGCTGCCGCTGAAGTACACGGCCTATACGCCGTGCTTCCGCAGCGAAGCCGGATCGTACGGCGCGGACGTGCGCGGCCTGATTCGGCAGCATCAATTCGACAAAGTGGAACTGGTGAAGTTCACCACGCCGGAGACGTCGTACGGCGAGCTCGACTCGCTGACTGGGGACGCCGAGCGCGTGCTGCAACTCCTCGGCCTGCCGTACCGGACGGTGGTCTTGTCAACCGGCGACATGGGCTTTGCCGCCGCCAAGACCCACGACATCGAAGTGTGGCTGCCAAGCCAGCAGGTCTATCGCGAGATCTCGTCGTGCTCGAACTGCGAGGCATTCCAGGCGCGCCGCGCCGGTATCCGCTATCGTCCCGACGGGACCGGCAAGGCGGAGCACGTGCACACCCTGAATGGCTCTGGTTTGGCGGTCGGCCGTACGCTGATCGCGATCCTCGAGAACTACCAGCAGGCGGACGGGTCCGTGGTCATTCCCGACGCATTGCGGCCGTTCATGGGCGGCAGGGAACGAATTGACCGGTTATGAATAGTACGATATCGTATTAAACATGACGAGCGACGCCGCCTTTGCCCGCGCGTTCGAGCGCGGCGATATCGCCCCCGCCGATTTTCACCACGCCTCGCACCTGCGGCTGGCGCTGGCTTACCTCGTTGAATCCGCGAGCGTGGAAGAAGCGGCGGAGCGCATGACCGCCGCACTGCGTCGGTTCGCGGCGGCCGCCGGGCATCCCGAGAAGTACCACCACACCCTCACGCTGTTCTGGATGCGCATGGTCGCTCGTCTCCTGGACAAAGACCTGCCGCTCGCGTACTACTCACCCGAGCGGTTGTGGAGCGACGCGGCGCGGACTGGCTGGCGCGACCCCGACCTGCAGACCATCGATGGCGTTACGCTTGGTTCCTCCCATCCACCGTGCGACGCATCGCATCGGGCTCTATCTCGCGGACCTTCGTGAGCAGGGCTTGTCGCAAGGCGAAGCGCACATCCTGGCGCACCTGGCCACCAGCGCGCCCGCGACGATCGCCGAGCTCCACGCCGGCCTGGCGCACAAGCGCTCGACGCTGACCAGCATCCTCGATCGCCTCGCCGGCCGTGGGCTGATCACGCGCGTGGTCGGCACCGAGGACCGCCGCACGTTCATCATCGACACGACGGCGAAAGGACGGAAGGTGGCGACGCAGGTCCACCAACATCTGACGACGCTCGAGGAGGCCGTGGGCCGCCGTGTGACCAAGGAAGAGGTGCGGGCCTTCCTCAAGGTCCTCGCCGCGGTGGAAGAAGAGGCTCGAGAAGCCGTTGGCTGAGAGAGGGATTCGTACCCACTCGTGACGAACCGAAGGTGAGTCACGGTGCGCCTGAAAACCGGTCTCTCCAGCCAACTCCACCGAAAGTTGGAGTTGGCGGAGAGAGAGGGATTCGAACCCCCGGTACCCTTCCGGGTACAGCGGTTTTCAAGACCGCCGCCATCGACCACTCGGCCATCTCTCCGCGCGGGCGTATCACTCTATCTTGGCACGAGCCGAGGAGTCGACACCCATGACCGCTAGGATCCTCTTGTCCGTCGCGCTGATGTCCCTGACGATGGCGTGCGTGCAGCCGCCTGCCGGCGTAGATCGGCCGTTTCCCGATGGCACGATCGTCGACCTGTCGCACACCTACGACGAGCAGACGGTGTACTGGCCGACCTCCGATCGGTTCCGGCTCGACAAGGTGTCGGACGGGATCACCGAAGGCGGGTGGTACTACGCGGCCAACAACTTCTCCAGCTCGGAGCACGGAGGCACGCACATCGACGCGCCGGTCCACTTCGCCGCTGGACGAGACACCGTCGATCGGATTCCGTGGGATCGGCTCGTCGGGTCCGTGGTCCTCGTCGATGTCTCCGCCAAGTGCCGCGACAACGCCGACTACCAGGTGACCACCGAAGATTTGCTCGAGTGGGAGCGCGCACACGGACAGATCGGACCGGAGTCGATCCTGCTGCTGCACACCGGCTTCGCGTCGCGCTGGCCCGACGCCGCGCGCTATCTGGGAACCGCGGAGCGGGGCGACGCGGCAGCGCTGAAGCTTCATTTTCCCGGTCTTCATCCAGACGCCGCCCGGTGGCTGGTGGCCAACCGCCCGGTCCGCGCCGTTGGTCTCGACACGGCCAGCATCGACTACGGCCAGTCGACGACGTTCGAGTCGCATCGGGTGCTGTTCGAGCGCGACATCCCCGCGTTCGAGAACCTGACGGCGCTGGATCGCCTCCCACCTCGCGGCGCGGCCATCGTCGCGCTGCCGATGAAGATCGGCGGCGGCAGCGGCGGTCCGCTGCGCGCGATCGCGATCCTCCCGCGCACACCGTAGAGGGCCTGGAGGCTTGGTGGCCTGGAGGTCTGGAGGACGGGTGCTCATTCGGAACCTCAGAGCGCGCTGCGAAAATTGGGTACGTAGCGCAGGCCTTCAGGCCTGCCTGACGGCGCTAGCCGAGCACCATCGGCGTTTGGCAGGCCTAAAGGC
>DAINCF010000374.1:0-7144 GCA_036732565.1 Vicinamibacterales bacterium | reverse complement strand
TGTATTGTCGGACGACTCGGCCGGGATCTCGCCGCCGATGCGGCAGTTCAACGCGGAGGCATCGATGTTCTGCAGGCGCCGGATGCCGCTGCGGCCGGTCCGCACGGCGTCGAGCGTCGCGGCCTTGCCGCGTCCGAGGCAGGAGATGACACCGACGCCGGTGATGCCGACGCCGGTCATGTCCGCTCCGGCACGCACGTCATGACTGTCTCGATCACGTCGCCCACCGTCCGGATCTCGCGGGCGCGCTCGTCGGAGATGACGATGCCGAAGTGCTCTTCCATCGCAAACAGGATGTTGAGCGCGTCGAGCGAATCGATACCGAGGTCGGCGAGCGCCGTCGTGCGAGTCAATCCGTCGAGCGGGACATCCTTCTTGACGCTGCGGACGAGACCGACGACCTGCTGTTCGACGTCGGCGCTGATCATCGTGTCACGCATGACGGTCGAGGCGCCCCATCATCGCCGGAGCCAGACGGGTCCAGGTTTCACGGTAGACGGCGAGGATGAACACGTCGCGCCATCGGCCGTTCCAGAAGACGTGCTGCCGAAGCCGGCCCTCCTCGGCGAAGAACTGTCCAAGGCCGCTTCGAAAGCTGTCGTAGCTGTCCTCGCCGGTCTCCATGTAGACTTTCCGAAACGGCCAGGTGCTGAACGCGTAGTGGAATCCGAGCAGCACGCCTTCGGCGATCAGTCCCGTGCCCTGCACCTCGGGAATGCCGATCGCTGAGACGTACGCGAATCCGTCCCTGAAGTTCGGTGAGGTGATCGCCAGCAGGCCAAGCGGCTCCGCCGACCCGACTCCCTCGATGACGAACTGCGCGAGCACGCTCTCCCAGAGCGAGGACGCCACCTTTTCCGGGCTGGGCGTGGCGCCGCCGAAGCGGACGCGGGCACCCGCCTCTGGCGATGTCATCAGCGTGTAGAGAAACACACGGTCGCGCTCGTCGATCTGGCGAAGACGGACGCGCGGCGTCTCCATCCGCGGCAGATCGCCACGCCGGGTGTCGAGATCGGAAGTGGCTTCAGACAAGGTACAGGGCTCCGGCCAGGACGACGGCACTGGCGAACGTTGCGGTCAAGGGCTCGCGGCGGAAGGACTCGCCGGCAAATCGCATGCGGTCCGCCGACGCCAGCTGGATCATCAACGGAGTGGCGCGACCCAGTCCGAAGCCGCCGGCAAGCAGCAGCGCCCAGCCCAATGGCAACGAGCCGACGAGCAGCACCAGGAGCAGGATGTAGGGTGCGGAGGCCCCCGCGTAGGTGCGCACCCCCGTTCCGAGCTCGAACCCGAACCGGAAGGCGCCGCGCACGGGACTCCCGATGAAGACGTCGGTGGGAATCTGGTGCCGCGACTCCGGGAGGGTGATGCGGTGTGACAGAGGCCCCTCCTTGCCGAGCCAGATGAACGCCGCACCCGCGCACAGCAGCGCGATCCGCCACGTCTCCGGCAGGACGCTGGCGAAGCCGCTGAGGAACCACGCCACCGTGACCGTCACGAGCGACCCGAGGCACGTGCCCCCCAGATAGGCGCCCACGATTCGCACCTCCGAGCCGTTGGCCCGTCCCCTCATTGGCAGCAACACGGCTGCGCTGTTAAGCGTTCACACCGAGCCGGCGAGCGACAGCCCGCCGGCGAGACCGATCGTGAACGCGAGCGCCGCCTCGGCCTCGAAGGAGGCGGCCAGCGCGGCCAGCCCGCCGAGCGTGAGCCACGCCCACGAGCGCCCGCTCAGCACAGGGTCAACTTGTTGTCGCACGAGACGATGCCCTGGCAGATTGTGGGATCGAGCGTGTTGTTCGAGTACCGCTTGAACCCGTCGTGGCACCGGAACGTGGCTTCATCCGGGCAGCCGCCGCATCCCTCCTTGAACTGCCACTTCCATGCGTCGCGCCCGGCGCAGACGTCCGGTTCACGATCCATGTACGTGATCGATCCGCGTGTGCCGACGTAGTGCCAGTTGTACGACGGATTGTCCGCGGGGTCGGCCGCCTGCTCGGCGCACGTCGCGCAGTAGAACGGATCCATCAGGTGCGCCGGAAAGCCGAAGCACGCCTCGTCGCAGGTGGCGTTGTAGTTGTACCCGCCGCAATCGAGATACATGGTGTAGCTGCCGCCGCCGTATAACAGCCGCTGGATCTCCGCGAGCTGGCGGCCCGTTGGGTGCAGCTTGTCCTGCAGCAGCGTGACCGCATCGAGCCCCAGCGCCAGGACCGCCGAGCTGAGCCTCGTGCCCGTCTCCGGCCGATACAGCGGATAGGCGTCTCCTACCGAGGCGTCAGCTCCCGAGCGGCGCCCCAGCCTCCCGGCTGTTTCGATCAGGGGAATGTCTTCCATGCTCAGACTCATGACGCTACCTCCTCGACCTCGCGCCCGGGTTCTCGTTCTTCGATCGCACTTAGGCGCGGCCGCACGTCGCGCGCGATCGCTTCAAGCGAATTGACCGGCATCGCACGCTCTACGCGACCCTCGTCGTCCAGGACGATGACGAAGGGCGTCGCATGAATGCCGAGTGCCGTGCTGATGGTTGCGCCGTCGCGAAGGATGCGAACGCTCGACGGCAACGCCAGTGCCGGCGCCGGCACCGACGCGACCCACGCGAGCGCGACAGGGATCTGCCATCCTGGCGCGGTCAGTTCACGGAGAATCTTGTCGCACGCGGCACACGACGAAGACAGGAAGAGCACGACGGTCGGCTGCCAACCGTCGGTCGCGCCGATCAGCCCACTCACGCGCTGGCCGGTGAGGTGCGCGTACGGCGCGGCCCGCTCCGAGGCGGCGCTCGCCCGTTCCAGGCGCACCAGCCGCAGATGCAGGTGCACCACGATCACGCTCAGCAGCGCCACTGCGACCCAGGTGACGAAGAATGTCGCCAGCTCAAGGCTCGCTCGTGTGTCGAAGACGGAATCGGCCGGCATTGTGACCGCCCTTCTCACTCCGCACGCGGAGCCACGGCCGCCGGCACCACGAGCACGAGGACCGCGAGTGTCGCGCCCCAGGCAATGGACAGCACGGCCGACGACGCCTCGCCCGTGCGGAAGAAGGCAGCCCGTCCGGCCAAGACCGTCGTCGTGAACGCGAGGAGCGACGCGAGCAGCAGGCTCGCGGCCGGCGCGATCGACACGGGCGTCAGCTGCCCGGAGAACAACGAACAGCCGCACGACACCGCACGAGGCGGCTGCCGCAGCAGACGACGGAGGTACAGCAGGAATGCAACGCCGAGCGCCGCGGACGCGGCGACAGACGACGGCGCTGCCGCGGCGACGTACGGCGGCGCGGTCGCGGGCGAAAGGAACACGCTCGCCACGACCGCTCCCGTCAGGAGCTCGAGACCCGTGACGAGAGCTGCGATCAGGCCGGATTGGGCGTGGGGCACGATCCCGTGATCCCGGAGTGTGCTGCGAAATCGAGCCAGACGCGTGGCATGTCCGAGTCCGCTGACCAGAAGCATGGCGGATAGGAAAGTGAAGCTCAGTCCATAGACGAAGCCTCTCACACGCTCCTCCTGTGTGCTGCGCGAGAGAGATCAGTGCTCGACCCGGCTTGCGGGCGGCACCCACTCGATGCGCAGCGTTGCGGCAGCGGCCAGGCTCTCGCCCGAGTCTCGCTGACCAAAAGGCGTGATGCCGGCGATCGCGGACCGGCTGACGAACATCAGCGCACGGCTGCTCTGCCGAAACCGGAACAGCTCGCCGTGTTCCGTCGCGTAGCCGGGTGATCGCGGGACACGCTCCAGCTCGCTCGCGATCGCCGGGCGGATCGCCAGGATGCCCACGCCGCGTATCTCCTTGAAGACCTCCGGCGGCCGTGGCCGCGGCACGACGGGAGACAACACCTCCAAGCCCCTCGCTGTTTCCGTGAAGCGCAGCGTCTCGAACACCTCGACGAGCCGCTTGACCTCCTTGCCCACCAGCGTCGTCGTCAGGCACGCGGTCTTGCCTTCCCATCCTCCGACGGTGAGCGTTCTGGTGCGCTTGGTCGCGGTCGGGACCTCGACCTGCGCAACATGCAGGGTGCCGCCCTTGACGGCATACTCCTCGCGGCTCCGGATCTCCACGTGACGGAAGTCCGACCGCACGGTCTGTTCGATCATCGAGGTGTGGCCAGGGGGATAGACCACGAACGGGTGGGACCTCATGAGCGAGGGGACGATAGCCCACCCCGCCGCCGTGGCCGGTGCACTCAGATCGGCTTCCGCTTCGATCGTGATGACCGCGCCATCAATCGCTCGGTGCTCGACTCGCATGGTAGTACCTCCAGCGAAAACCGTGCTGGCGAGAGTCGCGGGCGCTATATATATAGCCAACCACTCGACGCAGTCCAGTAACTTTCTTACCTCTGCCGCATCTTTCGTGCAGCGGTTTTGTGAGATGTCTGGTCAGCTCGACCATACGGCGAGTTCAATGCCGCGCACCATCAGCGCATGTCAGTCAGTAACGCCGGATTCCATTGGATCTCCCAGAGGTGGCCGTCGGGGTCGGCGAAGTAGCCTGTCCAACCCAGGTCGTCCTCGTAGAATGGCCGGGCTCGCGACAGGTCGTGCACCGCGAGCGTGACGGTCCGCAGCCGCTCTCCATCAGCGCAGCCATGGGGTGTAGGTGAGGCCGATGAGCAAGCTTTCGGGACTGAGGAGTCGAGTCACGGTTTGTCCCCACGGCTCTTCGCGCGTGTCAACGAGCAGTGTGTAGCCGCGCTGTTTCAGGACAGCACTCGCCGCTCGAACATCCTCGACGTCGAATTCGATCCAGCCTTGCGGCACCGGCACATCGTGCGGCCAGCTCTCCGTGCCGAAGCAGGACCGCGCGGCGCTCTCGATCGGCCACAGCGCGAAGTGGCGAACGCCGTCGAGCGTCTCACCATGGAAATAATCGGGATCTTCTGGTCGCGATTGCAACGGCAGCCCCAGGGCACGGACGTAAAGGGCCTGGCTCGCCTGCGGATCCCGCACAATTGGGCCGAAACCGGCCACGAACACCACCTTCAATTCACTGAGATCAGTCACGGCTCTTCCTTCCGCGATGCTAGCAGCCCGTGGTGAAAGCAGCGCCGGCATTCGGCCGGCGATGCATCCCCGCGGGCGGCGTTGCTCCTTCTTCAAATATGGTCGAATATTCTCAGGCGTCGCGCCTGGCCCGCGGGGCGCCTCGCCGCCCTCGGTGCACGCCGCTACTTCCACCACGGGCTGCTAGCGCGAACAAGGTTCCCCGGCAGAGTAGTGACACGCGATGAGGCCGGTCTTGAACGTTTCGGACAGTGGATTCTGGAAGAGCTCTGGAGCAGAAGCTACCAGCCTTCGGCGATCCAGAGGCCGAACTCAGGGCGGGTAGTGACCAGATGCTGCGCAGGTGTGAACCCGGTGATGTCGCGAAAGTCGCGCGTCATGTGCGCTTGATCGGCATAGCCCGCTGCGAGAGCGACTTCGGCAAGGTTCGCGCGCGACGGTTCGTGCGACTCACGAATGGCACGCTGGATCCGCATGATGCGTTGAAAGTACTTGGGGCCATAGCCGCAGGCGGCGTGGAAATCGCGATGGACGGTGCGGACGTTCCAATCGAATCGACCCGCGAGCGTGCTGATGTCCACGCGCGGATCGTTCGTGAGCCAGCGGCACGCGGCGCGTACTCGGAGGTCGAGCATCGTATTGCCGCAGAAGGCCGATCGAATCCAGTCCGCGAGGAGGATCTGCCGCTGGCGCACGCTCCCTGCGAGGAGCAGCCGCTCGTGCAGGCGTGTCGTCCCGACAGTGAGATCCGAGAGCAGGACAGTGCGGTTGAGGATCGTGGTCGCAGGACATCCGAAGACCGCCCGGATGCCGCCAGGACGGAACCGCGCTCCGGTAATCACCGTGTCGTTGCCGATCGTGACCCACCGGGTTGTCGCATCCGGCCCCGCGACGATGGGCGGGGAATCGTCGTAGACCATTAAGTCCCCGCAGCCGTCGGGAATAATCGCGCTCGCCTGGCCGGCGTCCGCGCCACGAACAACGCACACCCACAGACAGGCCACGACATCGCGCAAGTCGGCGGGCGGCGGCGTTTCTTCGTAGACCGCCGCACCGGCAGCGCGAAGGTCCTCGAGGAGAGCCTCGCTGTACCTCGACCCTGAGCGCTTCATCGTCTTCTCAGCATATGTGCGAAACGTCATGTCGCGCAGCAATGGGCCACCTGCGACGGCTCATTCAACGCGAATGTCTTCATTCACTTCTTCTTCTCGGCGCTCCACGGTATCGGGCCATCGCTCGACCAGTCCGTCACCGTGCCGCTCATCTTCGTGCCGACATGAGCTTGCCCGACAACCGCCGCCGCTTTCACCTACTCTTACAAGTGTGCCGCTCCTTCTCCTGGCGCTGCTGTTTGTGCTGCCCGTCGTGCTGGCGCTGATGATGCCGTTCATACTCCTGCAGCGTTACCGCATCGGGACGATGCGTCGCCTTGCGCGACCGTGGATGGCGACGCTCAACGTCGTGGTGATGGTGCTTTCGGTCGTGTTGTTCCTGCTCACCGCCGCCATCGCCAATGTGTGGATACCCGCGGTCCTCACCTCGTCACTCGTCGGCCTCGCGGCAGGGAGCGCCCTTGGCCTCTTCGGCATCCTGGTCACACGTTGGGAAGCGTCGATGCGGGCGCTGCACTACACGCCGAATCGTTGGCTCGTCCTCCTTGTCACGCTCGCGGTCACCCTCCGCGTGCTCTACGGATTCTGGCGAGGATGGATGACGCTGCGCTCGGCTCCGGACGAATCGCTGGTCGCGGCATTTGGCGTCGCGGGCTCGCTTGGTGTCGCAGCGATGGTGATCGGCTATTACCTCGCGTACAGCGTTGGCCTTCGCTGGCGGATCGCGCGATGGGAGAAGCGTCGAGTACGACCGATGCACTGACCAGCGGTTCGTCGCGCTTCGTCGAGACTGAAGCACGGCGATGTCTCGACCGCACGGGTCGAGCTGATCTTGTCCAAGGCCATGCCGATTTCATGATCGATGCGGCTGGCCGTGGGCGCCGGCCTCGCTGTTACTGCATCAGCGCGAGGCCGCGTAGATGCCGCGGGGATGTGGCATAGCCGACGGTGCGGCGCCAACTCTTCCCGCCGTCATCCGAACGGTGCACGCCGCGCTCATCCGCGGCCCACAACTCTCCGCCCTTCGTGC
>DAINCF010000373.1:0-7168 GCA_036732565.1 Vicinamibacterales bacterium | reverse complement strand
CGGCCAGGGCTACGCCGAGCGTGGCCACGACCGTATCGCCTGCACCGGTGACGTCGGAGACCTCACGAGCGCTGGCGGGCAAGTGGCCCGTGGCGCTCGCGTCGGTGAGCCACATGCCGTGCTCGCCGCGCGTGATGAGGACGCCATTGCAGCCGACCCGCTCTCGCAGCGCGTCGGCAACCTTGCGCGCGTCCTCGTGCGTCTTGATGCGCGTGTTCGTCGCCGCCTCCGCCTCATGATGATTCGGGGTGACGAGCGCGACGCCCGCGTAGTAGTCGATGTGCGGAATCTTCGGGTCGACCAGCACGGTCACGCCGAGTGTGCGGCTTCGCCGCACAATCTCGGCCATCACCCGCTTCGTGATCACGCCCTTCGCGTAGTCGGACACGATGAGCGTGGTCGAGGACGCACCGTGCGCGTCGATCTGGGAGAGCAGCGCGTCTTCCAAGGCCGCGTGGACCTCGACGTCGTTCTCGTAGTCGAGCCGCGCGACTTGCTGGTTGCGTGTGGTCACGATCCGTACCTTGGTCGTCGTGCGCTGGGACGGCCATGTCAGCAGGCCGTTGACGGCCAGGTCGCGCGCCGTCAGGCTGGCACGCAGATCGTCTGCCGCCACATCGTCGCCCACCACGCCGATCAAGGTGACCGTCGCGCCCAGCGATCGGGCGTTGACGGCCACGTTTGCCGCACCGCCCGGTCGATGCTCTTCACGATCGAACGTCACCACCGGCACCGGCGCCTCGGGGGAGATCCGATCGACGCGGCCCACCAGAAAGCGATCGAGCATGACGTCGCCGACCACGACCACGTGGGCTGAGGTAAAACGGCCACAGATATCGCGGGCGCGCGCAGCAGAGAGGATCGGCAGAGATTGCGAAGGGGGCAGCCCCCTTATCGATTCTTGCGTGCCTGTGGAAATCTCATCGGGCATCTGGCGTCATTCTACGATCGCGTACGTAGCGCAGGCCTTCAGGCCTGCCAACCACCGTCGTGCGCCGGCTCGCACCATTGAGGCCTGAAGGCCTGCGCTACGGACCATCAAGGGAGCACGCGCTCGCGGTCCGCGGCGAACGGCAGGGTGACCAGCACGAGGAACAGCATCAGGAACTCCGAGTCCCCGAAGTTGTACTCGAACATGCCGGCCACCAGCATCGCGGCGACCGCGCCCAAGCCGCCGGCGGCGAGCGCCAGTTGGCGTCGCTTGGCCACGAGGCGCCACAGGCCGCGCGTCAACGAGACGACGAACCACAGCCACACCGCCAGGGCCGGCAGCCCGCGCTCCGCCGCAATCTGCATCGGCACGTTGTGCAGATGCGGGTTGGTCGGTTTCACCGCGTAGGGGACGCGATAGTCGGGATACACGCGCTCCACCATGTCGGGCCCCACGCCCGTCAGCGGGTGGTCGCGGACGATGTGCAGGCCGGCATCGAGCATGGCGACGCGATCGCGATTGGTCTCGTCGTTGACGTCGAAGATCGAGTAGACGCGGCTGGTGAGCTGCCCGGGCGCGATCGCAATCGCGGAGACGAGGAGCACCGGGAGGATCGCGAGCAGCCTGAAGTCCTTGCTGAGCAGCAGCACGCAAACGCCGGCGGCGGCGCCAAGCCACGCGCTGCGCGTCAACGTGAGCGCCAGGCTCACGATCAGCGCCGGCATGATCATCGCCGCCCACGTGCGATCGCGCTGGTCGTACAAGAGGCGGGCGACGGCCGCCGTGATCATCAGCATCAGGGTGCCCGAATACGTCATCCAGTGCGACAACGTCCCCTGCATCCGCCGTCCGAGATTGTCGTAGTTGAGGATGCCGTACTGGACGATGCCGATGAGCGCGCTCGCGGCGCCGATGGTGAGCGCGACGGTCACGACCAGGCGTGCGCGCCCACCGCGCGCGAAGTCGTAGACCAGTGGCACGAGCAGGAAGAGAACGAGCTGCTTGCAGTCCTCCATGCTGATGGCGGGATCGCCGGAGAACCCGGCCGCCAGGAGCGTCAGCGCCGCGTAGGCGACGAGCGGCCATGCAAACGCCGGTGGATCGACGCGCTCGCGGTGCAGGACGTGCGACGCGACCCAGCACAGGGCCGCCACGCTCAGCAGTATCTGTGCGACGGCGATCGAGAGCTGTAGCGCCGCGACGACGCCAAGTAGGGCGATCAGCCCGCCAAGCTCCAAACGATCGCGCACCGGCACGCCGGCAGTCAGCGTCAGCATCGCACTCGCAATCTCACGGTGTCCAATTCTCTAACACTTCTCGCGAGGCTCCGCCTCGGACTCGTGAAAAAGAGCTCCAGGCTCACTCGCATCCACGATTCTCGCCCTTCAAGATGTCCAACGCCGCCGTCACGACACGGGCCGGAGTAATCGACGTCAGGCACCGAAAATCTCCAGGGACGCACTGTCGCTGATGGCACGGTCGACACGGGAGCGGCCCCGCGTCGACGGCACGGGACGGGATGGCCGGGTCGCGCCATGGCATCGAGCGTTCGGGCAGCGTCGGGCCGAGCAGCGCAACGATGGGCACGTGCGTGGTCGACGCCACGTGCATCGGCCCGCTGTCCCCCCCGATATACAGCACCGATCGTGCGGCGAGCGCGCGAAGCTCTGCCAGGTTGAACTCGCCACACTGCAGGATGCGACTCGCGGCCGATCCCGCGCGCTGGCGGGCTTGGTTGGCGACGTCCGATGCGGCGCCCGCCTCCGATGGCCCCGAGGTAATGACGATCCGGCGAGTCGCATCCGCCGATGCCAGCGTCGCGGCGACTTCGGCGAACGAGGCCGCAGGCCAACGGCGAAACGGATTGCCGGCGCTGACGTGTATGACCACGATGCGCGCATCGCTGGGCACGCCCGCGGCGCCCAGGCGATCCATCACGGCGTGCTTCGCGGCTGGATCCTCCGTCATGTCCACCGGATCGCACGCGCGGTCGGCGGGTGGAATCTCCAACGTCGAGAGCAGGTCCCATTGATTGAGGACCGAGTGCCGCGGTGGCAGGAGATCGGGCGACCACGGCAGACGCGTCGTGTAGAGCCATCCGCGACCCGGCACGGCGTAGCCGATGCGCCGTGGCGCGCCGCTGGCGCGCGCGAGCCATGCGCTCCGTGGGCCGCCATGGAAGTCGATGACGAGGTCGAACCGTGCGGCCCGCAGCCGCCGCGCAAGCCGCAGATCGTAGGCGAGCCGTGCCAGCCCTCGTGGCCGTTCGGCGACGATGACCTCGTCCAGGTGCGGGTTGTGCGCGACGATGGGCGCGGCGGCGCGCTCGACCAGATAGGTGATTCGGGCGTTCGGGTAACGCCGACGGACCGCGCGAATCGCCGGCGTGGTGAACACCACGTCCCCGATGAGGCGCAGGCGAATCAAGAGGATGTTCAGGGCTCGACCGTCGCCTCGTCGATCAGCATCACCGGGATGTCGTCCTTGATCGGATACACACGATGGCACGTGTCGCACTTCAACGCCGCCCCATCCTTGACCAGCCGGACGGGTGTCTTGCAATTGGGACAGGCCAGAATCTCGAGCAGCTCCGGATCGACGGGCATTCGCAAAGTATAGCGGCTGACAGCGGCAGTCAGCTCGCGCCTCGAGCCCCCGGTCCCAGGACCCACGCCCCAGGCCTGCGTCCCGCGTCCTGAGTCTCGAGGCCTCAAACGAAGGCGTGAGGCCGAGGCGCCCTGATAAGATTCCCGTATGAGAGGAATCGCGGCGGTCGGGCTCGTGGTCGCGATGGCGACGCCGGTCGCGGCGCAGAGTGCCGCTCCAGGCCAGGACTCGGCGCCAGCGCAGGCCTACTACGAATTTCTGATCGCCCGCCGGCTCGAGGCGCAGGACGATCTGGCCGGCGCGCTGCAAGCGCTGGAGCGTGCCGTGAAGCTGGCGCCCAAATCCGCCGAGCTCCAGGCCGAGGTCGCCGGCTACTACGCCCGCCAGGACAAGGCCAGCGAAGCCGCCGAGGCCGCCGATCGCGCGCTCTCGCTCGATGCCGATAACCTCGAGGCCCATCGCATCCTCGGCCTCGTCAACGCCGCATGGGCGGACAACATCACCGCCGCGCCCAAGGGCGAGATGCCCGCCACGTACCGCGCCCGCGCCGTCGACCACCTCGAGAAGGTGATCGGCACGCCGATCGCGGCGACCGATCTCAATCTGCAGCTCACGCTGGCGCGCTTGTATCTCCGATCGGACCAGGCCGATCGCGCGGTGCCGATGCTGGAGTCGATCAGCTCGCAGGCACCGTTCGCGGCGGAGCCGCTGACGATGTTGGCTGATGCGCATCTTGCGCTGGGCCAGGTCGATCGCGCGGTCGAGGCGCTCGAATCCGCCGCCGAGATCAATCCGCGCTTTTATGCCGCGCTGGCCGAGCTGCACGAGCGCCAGGACAAGTGGGCGGATGCCGCCGCCGCCTACGCGAAGGCTGTCGCGGCCGGACAGGGCGGCGGACGGAATCTTCAACTGCGCTGGGCCTCGGCGCTGTTGAACGTGGAGGGCGGCGCCGCGAAGGCGAAAGAGGTCATCGACGCGTTTCTGAAGACCAACCCGAACGACGCGCGCGCCCTGTACCTTCTGTCGAGCGCGCAGCGCATGGGCGGCGATACGGCCGGCGCCGAAGAGACGGCGCGCACGTTGCTCGGACTGGATCCGACCAGCGTGCCGGCGCTCTCGGCGCTCGCGCAGGTGCAGTTCGAAAAGCACGACTACAAGGGTGTCGTCGAGACACTCACCCCGTTCGCCGCGGACGCCGCGGCGCGAGCCCGAGGGCGCGAGGGCGATGGCGCCCTGCTGCTGGCGCGGCTCGGCTTCGCGCATCGACAGCTCGGGGATGAGGACGCCGGCATCACCGCCTTCGAGGGGGCGCAGAAACTGGCGCCGCGGAACGTCGTATTCGATCTCTACCTGGTGCAGGCTTACGTGGGCGCCAAGCGTTTCGACAAGGCAGCGACCGCCGTGGCCGACGCGCTCAAACGGCATCCGGACGAGGAGCGGCTCGTGCGGCTGCAGGCGCAGGTGTGGGCCGGCGCCGGGAAGCCCAGCGAGGCGATCAAGCTGCTGCAGACGGCCTTGGCCGGTAAACCCGAGAGTCGGGAACTGGCGATTGGTCTTGCGGCGATGCACACCGAGCGGCGCGAGTACGAATCGGCCATCGATGTGCTCAAGCGTGCATCGGCCCAAGCGGAAGACGATGAAGGCCTGACCTTGCAGCTGGCGTCGGTCTTCGAGGAAGCGAATCGTGTCCCCGATGCGGAGCGCGAGTTCCGCCGGCTGTTGCAACGCGATCCCCTGAACGCCACGGCCCTCAACGGCCTCGGATACATGCTGGCCGATCGCGGGCAGCGACTCCCCGAAGCCATCGAGCTCATTCAACGTGCGCTGACGGTCGATCCGGACAACCCGTCGTATCTGGACAGCCTCGGATGGGCGCTGTTCAAGCAGGGCAAGACCGACGAGGCCGAGCCGCATCTGCGCCGCGCCGCCGAGACCCTGGGCTCGAGCTCCGCGATTCAGGATCACTTCGGTGACCTACTCGCGCGTCAAGGACGCTACCGTGACGCCGTCGTGGTCTGGCAGCGGGCACTCGATGGCGATGGCGTCGACATCGAACGATCGGCGGTCCAGCGCAAGATCAAAGACGCACAGGCGAGGCGCCCGTAACACGTGGGTTCCCGCATCGGTTCCTTCTGGCGGTTCCTGCAGAGGTTCCGCACGCCCGCCAAACAGCGGTTCCCCACGTCGGTTCGGTACGTCGCCGCGGTGATTGCAGTGGTCCTCCTTCCGGCATGCGCGGCGCGTGCGCCGGTGCGACCGGCCGGCGCACCCGCACCGGATCCTGGCGCCGCACCGGCATTCACTGAAGCGACCCGTGCGTGCGCAGGCGTCTCCAGCATGACGACCGAGATCGGTCTCTCGGGCCGCGCGCTCGGCGAGCGCGTGCGTGGACGCCTGATCGCGGGCTTTGCGGCGCCGGCGTCCGCACGCCTCGAGGCCGTGGCGCCGTTTGGTCCTCCCGTGTTCATCTTGGCCGCCCGTGACGATCGCGGCACGGTCCTCTTCCCCCGCGAACGCAAGGTGCTTCCCGACACGAACGTCGCGGAGATCCTCACGCGACTCACCGGCCTCGATCTCGGCGCGGGTGAGCTGCGGCTGCTCCTGACCGGATGTCTTGTCGACGGTGCCGAGCCCACCGACGGTCGCGCGTGGGGCGGCGGCTGGCGGGCGGTGACGCTGGGCGAGCGACGGATCGCGTACGTGCGGGACATCGGCGGCCGCCCAACCGTCGTCGCCGCTGACTTCGGCGGGTGGCAGATCGAGTACGCGGATCACCTGAACGGTTGGCCGCGAACGGTGCGTGTCCGGGGCCAGTCCGCCAAGGTTTCGGCGAGCCAGGGGGCGTCCGACACGGACATCACCGCGCGTCTCCAGCAGCTCGAGGTCAACGTGCCGCTCGAGCCGCGCGCGTTCGAGGTGGAGGTCCCCGAGGGCACCGAGCGTGTCACGCTGGACGATCTCCGTGGCGTCGCGCCGTTGCGCGAGAAGTCACCGCAGGCCGCTCCATCACCCGCTCGCCCAATCACCAGATGATAACCATCCCGGCGTTTGCGAAGATCAACCTCGATCTGCGCATTCTGGGCGTGCGCCCCGATGGCTATCACGATCTCCGCACCGTCTTCCAGACCTTGGAGCTGCACGACACCATCAGTGTCGAACGACGGCGGGGGCCGCTGACGATCGCGTGCAACGAACCAGATGTGCCGACCGACCGGCGCAATCTCGTCTGGAAGGCGGCGTCGCTGCTGTGGCGCTCGGCCACGGGCCGCGCGAGCGCGCCACGTGACGTGCACATCCACATCGACAAGCGCATCCCGGTCGAAGCCGGCCTCGGCGGCGGCAGCTCCGATGCCGCGTCCACGCTGCTCGCGCTCGTTCGGCTGTGGAAGCTCGATGTCGACGCGCCGACGCTGAGCCGCCTCGCCTCGCGCCTGGGCGCCGATGTTCCCTTCTTCCTCGCCGGCGGTACGGCCTTGGGGCTCGGACGCGGTGATGACATCTATCCGCTCGCCGATCTCCCGCGCATGCATGTCGTGATCGTGCGCCCCGCGTTCGGGGTCTCGACCATCGAAGCGTACCGGTGGTACGACGAGGAGCGGAGCCTGCGGCGGCGGGAGCCGGCGCCGGGCC
>DAINCF010000372.1:0-7171 GCA_036732565.1 Vicinamibacterales bacterium | reverse complement strand
GGCCGGCCTGAAGGCCGGCCGCTACGTACGTAGGGGCCTACGTACGTAGTACGTAGGGGCCGCCCTTCAGGGCGGCCCAGGAAGATTCGGAAGAGGAGATTCGATGTTCATTACGCAGAAGCACCTGTCGCGACGGACGGTCCTGAAGGGTATGGGCGTCTCGCTCGCTCTCCCCTTCCTGGACGCGATGGTGCCCGCGGGACGCGTCCTGGCCGCGCCAGCGAAGCGTCCACGGCTGGTGGCCATCGAGATGGTGCATGGCTCGGCCGGCTCCACCACGTTCGGCGCCGCACAGCACATGTGGGCTCCGGCCGACACTGGCTCGGCGTTCGATCTCACGCCCAGCGCGCTGAGCCCGCTCGAACCCTACCGCGAGTACCTGACCATCGTCAGCAACACCGACGTGAGGAACGCCGAAGCGTTCACCTCGCCGGAGATCGGTGGTGACCACTTCCGCTCGGCCGCGGTGTTCCTGACGCAGGCGCATCCTCATCAGACCCAGGGGTCCGATCTCAAGGCCGGCACGTCCCTGGATCAGCTCTACGCTCAGAAGTACGGCCAGGACTCGCCGATTCCGTCCTTGCAGCTCTGCGTCGAGAACGTCGATCAGGCGGGCGGCTGCTTCTACGGATACTCGTGCGCCTATACCGACTCCATCAGCTGGGCCTCGGAGAGCGAGCCGTTGCCGATGGTGCGCGATCCGCGGCTGGTCTTCGATCAGCTGTTTGGCGTCGGCGGCACGCCGCAAGCGCGGTCCGAACGCCGGCGGCGCGACCGCAGCATTCTCGATCGCATCTCGCGCTCGGTCGATCGCTTGAAGGGCGATCTCGGCTCGAGCGATCGCGCGCGCCTCACCGAGTATCTCGACGACGTCCGAGAAATCGAGCGACGCATCCAGAAGATCGAAGCGAACAACACCAGCGGTGAAGCGCGGGATCTGCCCGGCGCCCCAATCGGCGTGCCGGACTCCTACGACGAGCACGTCAAGCTGATGTTCGATCTGCAGGCGCTGGCCTTCACCTCCGATCTCACCCGCACCATCGCGTTCAAGATGAGTCGCGATGTGTCGAACCGCGTGTTCCCGGAGACCGGCGTCAACACCGGCTTCCACATCGCATCGCACCACGCCGAACGCGAGGACCGCATCAAGGATCTGGCGAAGATCAACCGCTATCACGTCAGCCTGCTGCCGTACTTCATGGACAAGCTCAAGGCAGCGCAGGATGGCGACAGCACACTGCTCGACAACACGCTGATCATCTACGGGTCGCCGATGGGCAACTCGAACGTGCACAACCACAAGCGCTGCCCGCTGCTCTTCCTCGGCCATGCGGCCGGTGTGCTGAAGGGCAACGTGCACGTGAAGGCGGCTGACGGCACGCCGATGGCCAACGCGATGCTCACCGCCATGCAGGGCATCGGTCTCGAGACGGAGAGCTTCGGCGACAGCAGCGGCACGCTCGATCTCAACAAGACGGTCGAGACGACAGTCGCCTGAGGAAGGACCTTATGGTGAGCACAACGCTCGTCAACCGCCCCGCGGAGCGGGGCAAAGCGATACTGTGTGGTGCGAGCCTCGTCGCGGCGATGTGCCTCTCAACGCTGCTCCACGCGGCCGGTCCGACGACCGTCGCCGACGCCGCGCGACAGAAGGATCTTCAGGCCGTGCGCGCGCTGCTCAAGCAGGGTGGCGACGTCAACGCCGCACAGGGCGACGGCATGACCGCGCTGCACTGGGCGGCGCTCCAGAACGATGCCGAGCTGGCGTCGATGCTGCTCTACGCCGGCGCCAACGTGCGCGCGACGACTCGGCTGGGCGCCTACACGCCGCTGCATCTGGCGAGCCAGGCAGGCGCGGCCACCATCGTGGAGCCGCTCGTCAAGGCCGGCGCGGCCGTCGGCGCGCTCACCTCGACCGGCGCCACGCCGCTGATGCTGGCGGCCGCCGCTGGCAGCGTCGACACCGCGGCGAAGCTTCTCGAGCACGGCGCCGATCCCAACGTCAAGGACAAGGCCAACGAGGAGACCGCGATCATGTTCGCCGCGGCGCGCGACCGCGCCGACGTGGTGCGTCTGCTGATCGCCAAGGGCGCCGACGTGGCGGCCACCGCGAAAGTCCTGGACTTCTCCGGCCTGACCGCGCCGGGCGACGAGGCGTTCCGCAACGCGCAGCAGCGGCCGCAGCAGATGCCGCCGCAGACACCGGAGAACACGCCGAGGCCGGCCCGCGAGAACGCGCCCGCGCAAGCAAAGCCTCCCGCCGAAGCGCCGCCGCAACAGGCGCAGGGGCCGCGTCCGGCATCACGCAATCAGCAGGAAGTGGCCGGCCTGACGCGGGGCATGCTCTACAACGAGCTCATCGGCGCGCAGGGCGGACTGAGCGCTCTGCATTTTGCCGCTCGCCAAGGCGCGTTCACCACGGTCAAGACGCTGGTCGACAGCGGCGCGAACGTGAACCAGTTGAGTCCGGCGGACCAGATGAGCCCGCTGCTCATCGCCACCATCAACGGTCACTTCGACCTCGCGAGCTATCTGATCGATCACGGCGCCGACGTCAACGCGGCGACCATCGGTGGAGCGACGCCGCTCTACGCCGCGCTCAACGTGCAGTGGGCGCCGAAGGCGTTCTACCCGCAGCCCCGCGCCTATCTTCAGCAGAAGCTCTCGTACTTGGACCTGATGAACGTTCTGCTCGACAAGGGCGCGGATCCGAACGCACGGCTGCGCAAGAAGATTTGGTACAGCACCTACAACTTCGACAACCTGCGCATCGATGAAGTGGGTGCGACACCGTTCTGGCGCGCTGCCTACGCGAGCGACGTCGACGCCATGAAGCTGCTCGTCGACCGCGGCGCGGATCCCTCGATTTCCACGATGAAGCCGGCTGGCCAGCAGCGGCGTCGCAACGACGGCGCGGAGCAGGTCGGCGGCAACGGACCCGATCCGTCGGGCCTGGCGCTGATTCCGGTGGGCGCCGTCGGCATTCCGCCGCTGCAGGCGGCGGCAGGTTGGGGCTACGGCGACGGCTTCGCGGGCAACGCCCATCGCTTCGCGCCCGGCGGCATGTTCGTGGCCGTCAAGTACCTCGTCGAAGAGATCGGCGTCGACGTCAACGAGCGCGACTACGACGGCAACACGGCGCTGCATCAGGCTGCCTCCCGTGGCGACAACGCGATGATCGAGTACCTCGTCGCCAAAGGCGCCGACCCCAAGCTGATCAACCGCGACGGTCAGACGACGGTGGACATGGCCAACGGTCCGGTTCAACGTGTGCAGCCGTTCCCCGAAACCATCAAGCTGCTCGAAAGCCTCGGCGCGAAGAACAACAACAAGTGCGTGTCTTGCTGAGCAGTCGGCCGGCCTAGAAGGCCGGCCGCTACATGCGAATGTCTCGCGTCTTTGCCTCGGGTTCGACGAACTGAAGCAGAGCCTCGCCTTCTTCCTCGAGCTCCCCTCGCGCTGCCTTCGTGACCTTCGCGAACGGGCTCAGCACGAGCGTTGCGGTGCCTTTGGCTCGCTCGATTCTCCAGGTGCCGGCGACGGCCCCATCGATCAGGAACGTGGCAAGCACGCGCAGGCCGGGGAGGAAGACCGATGGGCGATGCGCCGTGGCGATGAATCGTTCGTCATTGCGGCCAATCAGCATGCTGTCCCACTCGGGAAGAAAGCGAACCGGCACGGGCGTGTCCGCCTCCGGTGTTGGCGCGCCAGCGACGTCGAAGAGCTCCGCTCGACCGGGACCACGAAGCGACACGAGCCGTGGACGCAAGCGCTCGAACGTCGGCTTCAGCGCCGGCATCCCCAACCACGTCTGCGTCTCGGCGATCGTTGACGGCCCATAGCCCGACAAGTACCGCAGGACGATCGTATCGGGTCCCTCGTCGGTTTGCGGCTTGTTGCCGAGCCATGCCTCGGCGGAGACGAACGACGCGGTGGCGGGAAACGACCAGTCGTCATCATCTGTGGGAACCTGCACGAGCGGAAGCGTAAGACGCACCGCGTATCCCATCGCGCGCTCGTCGAGCTTGGGATACGTTAGCTGCAGGTGCTTCCGCGCATCGTCGAACGTTCTCGGCGTCGCGAAATGCGTGCGCGACAGCGCGACGATGCGGTCGATGTCGATGCCGGCGAGGCGCTGCTTGAGGATGGCTTTCAGGCCGAGGTCGAGCGACGCCTGGAGCGCGCCGCGAAACCGCAGGTAGTCCGACGCGGTCATCAGGTGCAGGGTCCCGCGGATGGTCGTCGCGCGGACGATCGTGCGATCGTGCAGCAGCTTTGCGAGCTTCGGGCGCGTGAATCCGGAGACGCGCGACCAGAGCCCGACGAACGCCGGGCGGGCCATCTGCGCCTGCAGCGCGAGAACCTGTTCGACGGCCTGAGGCACGGACGTCTTCTTGCGCGCGAGCAGCATCTGCCGGGCCAACGTCGCGCGGTTCAGATGGCGAAGGGTCAGCATCATGGCAGTGCGAGTACCACTACACTGGCGACAATCGCAGTCTATGCGACCATTCCCGTTCACACGAGGGTGATCTGATGGGATGTCTCGTCCGGTTGATCGGCTCGCTGCTGACCCTGATCGGTCTTGCCGTCGTGGTTGGCGGCGTGTGGTTCTTGAAGGACGGCATCAGCGCCAAGCCGCAGCCCAGCGGGCTCGAAACGGCCATCGCCGGTCGTCTACGCGCGCTCGCGATTCCGCGCGCGGCGGCGACGCGCCAGAATCCCGTGACACCGGGCACCGAGGTCATCGCCGAGGGGATGTCGCACTTCGCCGATCACTGCGCCAGCTGTCACGGCAACGATGGCAGCGGCGACACCGAAATGGGGCGGAATCTCTATCCGAAGGCGCCCGACATGCGCCTGCCCGGCACGCAGCAGCTGAGTGACGGCACGCTCTTCTACATCATCGAGAACGGCGTGCGGCTGACCGGCATGCCCGCGTGGGGCACCAACACGCCCGAAGGCGAGGCCGCGAGTTGGGGGCTCGTGCACTTCATCCGCTACCTGCCCAAGCTGACGGAAGAGGAGAAGGCAGAGATGGAAGCGCTGAACCCGAAGACCCGCGAGGAGTGGGAGCAGGAGGAAGAGATTCGCCGCTTCCTGGAAGGCGAGGGCGATGCGCCGCCGCCGAAACCGCGGTAGTTACTTCAAGAAGATCCGGCGATAACCGCCGGCGACGAGCGCGGAGACATCGGCGAGGATGCGCGGCAGCTTCAATCCGCCCGGATACGCCAGGTAGTGAGGCTCCCAGATCGGATCGAACTTCTCCTTGTACGCGCGCAAGCCCTGAAAATGATAGAGCGCTTCGCCGTGCTCGTAGAGCAAGCGACCGACGCGCAGCCAGAGAGGCGCGATCGGCGATCGCTCGAAACCCGACATCGGCGCCATCCCGAGCGCGAACCAGCCATAGCCCTGCTGCTTGCCCCATTGGATGATCTGGACGAAGAGCGTCTCCATGATCCCTTTCGGGGCGTCGTGGCGATAGCGCATGAGATCGACCGAGATTTCGCCTTTGCTCTCGCCCGGCCAGAGGTTGGCGAACGCTTGCACGTGCCCCTCGCGTTCGATGACCGCGATGGGGAATCGCGCGAGGTAGGCACGATCGAAGAACCCGAGCGAGAAGCCCTTCTCCCCTCCGGCCTTGGCCAGCAGCCAGTCATCCGACACACGCGCGAGCTCGTCGATGATGCCATCGACCTCACACGCTGGCACGATGCGGAAGGTGGCGTGATCTTTCTCCAACCGGCGGAGCGCCTGGCGAAATCGATGACCTCGGCCGCGGTCGAACGTGACGCGCGCCAGATCGACTCGCGCCTCCTCGCCCAGCTTCACTATCGCCAGACCGTAGTCGGCGTAGTGATGCAGGTAGGTCTTGCGCACTTCGTAGAACACGGGGGTGCCGCCGAAGTCGGCACAGCGTTCGAGGAAGGCGCGAATGAGATCCGGGACGCGCGCGGGCGAACCGACCGGATCGCCCAAGGCGACCCACGTTCGCCCCTGGACCGCGTACATCACGAAGGCCGATCGGTCTTCGCTGAAGAGCAATCCCTTGTCGCGCAGGAACGTCAGGTAGGGATAGGTCGCGTCCTGCGTCCGGATCACGGCTTCGGCGTCGCGAAGGTCGCCTTCCGTCGGCAGCAGCACGTCGTGCGGCGCGTAGCGCAGCAGTCGCATCAACGCGACGAGCAGCACGAGCCCGGCGGCGCCGACCGACGCGCGCAGGAAGCGTGAGGCCTCGCTGGTCAACGCGAATTCCCACCACAAGTCGTTGGAGTACTCGACGTGTTTGAAGGCGAAGAAGCCGAGCCACACCGACGCGGACACCGCGGCGACGACCGCCGCAAGCCACCCTGCCGAAAATCGCGTTTCGAAGAACGCCGCCTTGCGATCGAACGCGCCGCGGCTGTAGGTGAGCGCGACGAGGATGCACGACAGGAGCGCGGCCTCCTCGTAGTCGGCGCCCTTGAGCAGCGACGTCACGATGCCAGCGCCGAGCGCCAGGGTCGCGAAGTAATACGCGGCATCGAGTCGTCGCGAAAGGCCTTGGGACAACAACAGCAGCCCGACGCCGACCAGACTGCCGGCGAAGTGCGACATCTCGACGATCGGCAGCGGTAGCACGGGGGCGAGCCAGGCGAGGCGCCCACTCGCCGCCGGCGTCGCACTCGAGAACAGCAGCAGGACGCCGCTGATGAACGTGAAGATGGCCAGCACGGCGGGCGTGGCGGCTCCGGTGACGTGCCGGAGGAATCGGGTGGCACGTTGCGCGTGCGATCGACGCTGACGGACCTCGTCTGCCACCAGACCCAGCAGCGCCACGGACAGCGGCAGCAGGTAGTACACCGCGCGATAGAGGACGAGCGCCGGCAGCAGTCCACTCGAATCGAAGTACGGCGCCAGCAGCAGCGTCATCAGCCCCTCGAACACGCCCACGCCGCCAGGCACGTGGCTCGCCAAACCCATGAGTTGGGCGGCGAGGAAGGCGCCGAGCACGACCAGGAACGGTGCGTCGCCTGGCGGGAGCAGCACGTAGAGCACCGCGCCGGCGACCGCCCAGTCGATCGACGAGATCGTCAGCTGCGCGAGCGCCAGCCAGGGCGAGGGCAGGGGCAGCTCGAGGCGCCGGATGCGGAGCGGCGCCGAGCGCACCATGGTCGCCACCACATAGCCGATG
>DAINCF010000371.1:0-7188 GCA_036732565.1 Vicinamibacterales bacterium | reverse complement strand
CAGGCCTCCAAGCCTCCAAGCCTCCAAGCCTTCAGGCCTCCACGCCTCCAAGCCTCCAGGTCTCCAAGCCTCCAAGCCTCAGGTCTCGATTCGTCTCGCATGACGGTTTGTTATCGTAGCATCCGTCAGCCATGGAGCGTGTGGACGTTGCCGTCATCGGCGGTGGGGTGGTCGGGCTTGCGTGCGCACGCGCGATCGCGCAACGAGGATCGAGTGTGGTCGTGCTCGAACGCGAACGCCGGGTGGGACAGGCCACCAGCACCCACAACAGCGGCGTGATTCACGCCGGGCTCTACTATCCGCCCGGCAGCTTGAAGGCGCGGTTGTGCGTGCGCGGTCGCGATCTGCTCTACGAGTTCTGTGAGGCGCACCGCGTCCCGTATCGTCGCTCGGGCAAGCTCGTGATCGCGGCGAGCGACGACGACGTGGCGGAGCTCATCGCGCTGAAGGCCAATGCCGAAGCGAACGGGGTCGGCAATCTGACGCTCATCGACAGTGATGAGATCCGGGCACGCGAGCCGCACGTGCGCGCCGTCGCGGCGCTGGTGTCGCCTCACACCGGCATCGTCGAAGCCGAAGCGCTCGTGCGGGCGCTGGCGGCGGCGTGTCGCGATCTGGACGTCGCGCTGCTCCCTGGGAGCGCGCTCGTCGATGCGTCAGCCACGGCCGAGGGCATCGCGCTCGCTACCCCACAGGAACGGATCCACGCACGGCAGGTCGTCAACGCGGCTGGCCTCTACGCCGACGAGGTGTCCGCGCTGCTCGGCGGTGAGCCGTTCACGATCTATCCATGCCGGGGCGAGTACGCCGAATTGGCGCCGGCGAAACGCGACCTCGTAAACGCCCCGGTCTATCCGTTGCCGCATCCATCCGGCCACGGCCTTGGTGTGCACGTCACGCCGACGACCTGGGGCAGCGTCCTGATCGGACCGACCATCCGATATCAGAACCGTAAGGACGATTACGAAGACGACCGGCTCCCACTAGAGGCGTTTCTCGAACCCACGCAGCATCTGCTGCCCGAAGTGACGATGGCCGATCTGCAGCCTGGCGGCAGCGGCATCCGCGCCAAGTTCTGCGGGCCGGAGCAGCGGTTTGCCGACTTCCACATCACGCGCGACCCGACCCAGCCCGCGATGGTCCACGTGGCCGGTATCGATTCCCCCGGTCTGACGTCGTGCCTGGCCATTGGCGATCTCGCGGCGGAGATAGTGGCCGGGCGCGACTAGCCCCCGCACTACCTGGTGGCCACGGCTGCGAACGCCGGTCCGTGCACGTGATGCGTCTCTTCGTGAGCGATCTCGATGCGGGTCAGTCCAAAGTGCCGAAAAGCCCCGAGAACATCGTCTCGCGAGAGCCAGAACGAGAACGCATCGGGCCCGCCGCAGAATCCCTGGTGGGTCACCGCCTCCCAGTAGTGGTTTCGGTACAGCGCATGACGATAGCCGCGATACTCGGCGAGCTCAGGTTCGACGATGCGCCTCGCCGCGTCCGAGTGCGGCTTGAGAAGCGCTTCGTCGTAATAACGCGTCCAGAAATAGGCTGCATCCGAGGTCGCGGCGACTCGTGCGATCAACTCCACCGGATTGACCATGTGATAGAGCACGCCGGAAGCGATGGTGATGTCGAAGCGCTCGCGATTCTCTTCCAAGTACGGGACGAAGTCGCCGTGCACGAATCGTGCGGCATGGATGCCGAGGAGCTCCTTGGTCACGAGGGACCGCAGGAACGCCCGTGGATTGGCCTCGATGGACAAGATCTCGGCGGCGCCCGCGCGATCGAGCATGTAGGTGTGCCCGCCCTCGAGCGATCCGAGCTCGAGGATGCGCTTACCAGTGACGCCCCCGAGTCGATCGATGGCCCATTGCAGGCGCGGGTCGTCGAACAGCTTCGCCGCGCCGGCTGTCAGGTGCTCAAAGGGAGGAGGAAGCGCCGACACCCACTCTCCGGCGAAGATGTCCAGGACGTTCTGCGGGTGGGGCGCCACCCGTGAGTAGGCGTTCACGTTCTGCGTTGGCGTTGGTGTTGGCGTTGAACCCGACCACGCCGCAGCCGCCGCTATCAGTCGCCGAATCGTTCGCACAGTTCGGCTGCTACTTTAGCAGCGCTCTGCACCAGTCGAAAACTCGAGCCGGACTTTGGTCTGGGCCAGAACCGTCAACGCGATCACGCATTTGGCGATCAGCAATCGCCTCCCTCGGCTGAGCTTGCGAGACCTGGCGCGAAGTCGTCCGCGATTGCGGGCTGGGCGCACATCTTGCACTTGTCCAGCTTGTGCGCGGCGGCCGCGTGGGCAATGCTGCGACGTGATAAGCAATCTTTCCCGGTGTCAGACCCCACATGACGCGCATTGTTACACTTGTCGGCTTGTGCGTGACGGCCCTTGTCACAAGCGCGGTTCCCGCGATAGGCCAGTCCATTCAAGCTCCCATCCCAAACCAGGTCTTCCCTGCCGGCCCTGACTACGCGACGGACGTCCTCCACGATCCGTGGGACTACAACAACATCGAGGACATCGGGCACCACCCTGACGACTACACAGGCTGGGCGCAGTCAAACAGTGCGCGGACCAGTGGGCCTGGCATTTTCCTCAGTGGGGGCAGGTTCGTCGCGACCAATGCGACAGGCGATCCGAAGGTCGGCCTCCTGTATGCGGGCGGCGTGCCCGACACGGGCCGAAGCGGACTGCGGTACCCGGTTTCGACGTCCCTGTACCGGAAGCTTTCGTTTCGGATGAAGGCCACCAACGCGGGCACCTCCGTCGTCGACGTGCTCTGGTCGTTCGGCGCGTACGGCTCGGCGACCGGCAGTGCGCGATCGCCACAGACCGCAAGCGATGGCGACCGCATCTACCAGATCGACCTCGTCAACAACCCCGCCGCGGGCGGCGCGTATACGTCGCAGAGTACGGTGAGCGGTTTCCGTCTGGATCCCGTTAGTGCGGCATCGCCTGCGCAAGTGGAGATCGACTGGGTGCGGCTGACTGCAGCTGACAACAGCGCTAATGCAGCCTTGATGGACGTCTTGACGACTGGCTGCGGATCGCGCAGCGTTGCGGTGTTTGACGGCGTCACGACGACCGCGGTGCAAACCAACGCGCAAAACCGCTTCAACTATGGGATCTTCCCGCCGGGCAGCTATCAGTTGCTCGTCAGCTGCAACGGTTCACCGCTTGCGCCCGTTCCCTTCACGATCAACGACCCTCCGCAGGTCGCTGTCCTGCAGCCGAGCGACAGGAGTGGTGCGGATTACGCGACGGTGGTGCGCGGCAATCCGTGGAATATGGACGACATCGGCGACCTCGCCACCGCGGGGAACCTCGATCAAGGAGGGTTCGTCGCGGCCCCAGGCGGCGGCCTCATGCTTCAAGGCCGCAACGTGTTCGACCCCAACCCGAGCGTCACTGGCGACCCGACGCTGTTCTGGCTGTATGGAGAAGGCGGCAGCCGACCTATCGCCAGCACCCGCTACCGCTACCTGACGTTTACGACGCAGCTGCATCACGCGTTCGATCTGGGTCTCGGCTCAGTGGCCCGCATCTACTGGGGGTCCGCGCCCCACTTTGGCGGCGCCGCCACGGGCACGGATGACATCCTCGTCTGGCCTGGGAGAAACACCTACACACTCGATCTCGCGACGCTCACGCTCGGGAACGGACTCGAGGACTGCTCTGGCGGATTTTGCTCATGGACGCAGGGCAGCAAGCGTTTCTTTCGCTTCGATCCGCACGAGTTTGGAGATCGCCAGGTCGTCTTCGATCTCGACAACGTGACGCTCACGGCGCCGAGCGAGGTGGTCCAGGGCCAAGTGTTCCCGATTCAGTGGGTCACGGCCGGAGCCGGCGCCGGCAGCATCAATCTCTATTACGACACCGACCGAAATCCCGCGTCCGGCCGGCAAGGCATCGCCAGCGGAATCGGAATCGCGCAGACGTCCTACGGCTGGAACGTCGGCGGCCTCGCGCCAGGTGACTACTACATCTACGTGGAGGTCAACGAACCCACGCATACGGGAACCGACGTTCGCGGGGCGTACTCGACGGGCGTTCTCCGCGTGCTCCCTGCGAACGGCCCTGGCGTGGTCTCCATCGCCTCGCACGCCAGCGGAGGAGCGGCCTCCTCGCCCTTCACCATCAGCGGCTGTGCCTACAACGGCGCCGGCGGGGCCGACGATGAGGTCATCGTGTACGCGCATCCGCTGCAGGGCCAGATGGGCGGCGTGGTCCAGCTGCTCGGCCACAACCCAGCAGGCGGCATGGGGACCTTGGCGTCCGCTCCCTGCGCAGGCGGACTGCCCGGGTACCAGGTCAGCGACATCGGTGGCCTCACGGCCGGTCTCTGGACCTTCCGGGTTCTCGGCCGCAACACGCTGACCGGGGACTTCGAAGAGGCTCAAGCGCAGAACGTCACCGTTGGTCTGACGGCAGGGGCGCCTCGCAATTTCCGGGCATCGGTCTCCGGCAACACGGTGTCGTTGGCGTGGGATCCTCCGGCATCGAGCGGTGTCACGCAGTACCGCATCGAGGCAGCGGGCGATCCGAGCTTCGCAAACTTCTCGTGGGCGATTCTGCCGCCGACCCAAACCTCGGTCACTGCGACCCTTCCCAACGGCACCTTCTTTCTACGCGTCAGGGCCGGCAACACCTACTCCAACGATGGCCCGCCCTCCAATGTGATCAACTTCACGCTGCCCGGCGGCGGAGCGGTCGCGCCTCCCGGCCCGATCACCCTGGGCGGACAAGTCAACGCGAACCCGGTCGCGTTGAACTGGTCGCAAGCCGGCGGCGGCGCGGCAGCCTACGTTTTGCACGCGGGCACCGCGCCCGGTGCGTCGAACCTCGCCGTCGTGCCGATGGGCTCGGCCACGAGCCTGCCGCCTGTCGTCGTCCCGCCTGGCGTGGCGATCTTCGTGCGCATCGTGGCATCGAATGCGGCGGGCAGCACCGTGTCCAATGAAGTGGTGGTCAACGTGCCGGCGCTTGGGCCGCCCGGCGGTCCGCCGATCCAACTCGATCCGCTGGTGTCAGGTCACACCGTCACGCTGCGATGGAATCTACCGGCCGGCGGCGCCGCGCCAACGAGCTACACGTTGGTCGGACGTCTGCCCGGTTCCTCCGCCGTCCTCGCGACCGCAGGCGGCTTGACGGGCACATCCCTCACCGTTCCAGGTGTGCCTTCGGGCAGCTACGTCATCACCGTGGTGGCGTTCTACGGCTCGACACCGAGCGGCGAGTCGAACGCCAAGGCCCTCAACGTTCCGTAGGCGCGACTGGACGCACCACCCTGGCGGGTTGGTGACGGCGGAGCGGCTGGAATCGGTACTTGAAGCACGCCCAGAGCCACGTCAGGGGATCGCGGAAGAACGAGACCTTCTTGCCTTCAGCGAACGAGCGCGAACGGTAGTTGACCGGGATCTCGATCGGCCGATGACCGGCGCGCACGAGCTTGCCCACGAGCTCCCAATCGAAATCGAACCGGTTGGCCTCGAACGTCAGCCCGCGGATTGCTTCGCGCCGGAACACTTTGTACATCGTGAACGGATCGCTCAGCCGTGTTCCGTAGACCACGTTGAAGAGCGCGGTGAAAAAGACATGGCCGACGTTCATCACGTGCCCGACGGTCCGTTGATCGATGAACTGCCGCATCTTCCACGACGCGCCGTTGCCGCCGTGGCGCGCGCCCAGCACGAACGAGGCGCGGCCCGCCCTGAGAGGCGCGAGCAGGGCATCGTAGTCGTCGATGTCGTACTCGAGATCGGCGTCCTGAATCAGTACGTAGTCGCCGGTGGCGTGCGCCAGCCCCGTGCGCACCGCATGCCCTTTACCCTGCGGCCGGTCCTGGTAGATCACGGTCACGGCCGGATGCTGCGCGAAGCGCCTCACCTCCTCGCGTGTCCCATCCGTCGAGTTGCTCTCGACAACGACAATCTCAAACGTCACCCCTGGAATCTGCTTCGCGAGCAGCCGCTCCAAGACCTGTCCCACCGTGGCGCGCTCGTTGAACGCCGGCATGATGATCGAGAGCACCTCGGGACGCGATGACGGGGCCGGTCCGTCGGATCGGCGCGCCATGACGTTGATGCCGCTGGCGACGATTTTCAACGGTCTGGATGACAGCGCCCGCGGAACGAGTGCCCGCGCCGCGCGGAGCACTGGCGAAATCAGGGGAACCGAGAACCGATCGAAATGCTCCCCGATGTACTGGAAGGTGAGCACCTTCCGACATCCCTGCACGCTGAGGTCTTCGAAGCCTGCCTTCGAGAGAAATGCCTGAATCGTGCGCCCGCTGAAGTAGTAGAGGTGCTCGAGCTTGAACTCCATCCAGCGGCGTCCAAGCAGCCTAGCCGACCAGCTATCCAGGCTCGGCACCGCGAGGAACAGCAACCCGCCGGGTCGCAACGCATTCCAGGCATGCCGAAGATCGGTCTGCGGATCGCGCGTGTGCTCGAGGACGTCGGCCATGACGATCACGTCGAACCCGGCGGATAACAAGGCGACCGTGCCCAGACTGCCCTGTTGCACGCGCGGCGCGCCGATACGCTCGTTGGCTACGCGCACGGAGCTCTCCGAATACTCGACGCCGGTGACGTCGTAGCCGCGCGATGCCGCTTCGGCGAGCAGGTGTCCGAGACCCGGCCCGATCTCCAGCAGCTTCACCCCACGGCGTGACGCGGCGTCCATGCCGAGCCGGGTTTCGATCTCATCGAGATAGAGCGCAGCGGTCTGTGTCTTGATCGAATCGGTCTCAGGCGCGAAGTGTCCACTCGGCGTGCGATCGATGAAGTAGTGCTCCGTATAGATCGCCGCGAGCTCGTCATCCGAGGGTTGCGGATTCCGCATCACCAGACCGCAGCCCTCGCATCGCACGATCGGCGTTCCCGCGTGCGAGAAATACTCGGAAAGGCGAGCGTCGGCACAGAGCGCGCAGTGGGCCAACGTCGGCCGCTGTTCGGACATCCGGAGAAAAAGTGTAGCGTACAATGCCGCCAGTGCTCGCCCGACTCGTGCTCGCGTTCGTCCTCGCGATTCCTCCATATCTGCAGCTGATTGCACCGTCGCTCGATTCGGATCAGCCGTTTACGCTCATCCTCCGCATGTCGTCCTCCACGGCCGGCACGCTCGCGGTCTTTGCCGACGTCGGCGGCGGATACGGACCCGACAACGTGACGATCCTGCCGACCTACGTGTCC
>DAINCF010000370.1:0-7197 GCA_036732565.1 Vicinamibacterales bacterium | reverse complement strand
ATCCGCCGATTCCGCAGCCGCTCGCGCCGCCCAAGCCGCCGCCAAGGCCACCCAAGAAGTAGTGTGGTGGTTAGACCTTGGTGACCCTTGCGCCCAGACTCTCCAGGTGCTCGATCAGCCGGCTGTAGCCGCGCTCCACGGTCTCTAGTGGTTCGACGCGGCTCTGCCCATCGGCGGCAAGCGCCGCGGCGATCAGCGCCATCCCCGATCGGATATCACGGCTGTCCAACGCCTTTCCTTTCAGTCGGCGAGGACCGGTGACAATGATGCGGTGCGGATCGCAGAGGAAGAGGTCCGCTCCCATCGCGCTCATCTGCTCCAAGGCAAACAACCGCAGCTCGTACATCCAGTCGTGCACGAGCGTGGCGCCGGAGGCTTGCGTGGCCAGTACGGTGACCAGGCTGACGAGGTCGCTGGGGAACGCGGGCCAGAGGCCCGTGGTGATACGTCCGGCCCCAACGAGCGTGGATTGGTCGACGCGAAAGACCTCGTCCGTCTGGGTGCACGCGACGGCCAGCTTTCTGAGAGTGGCGGCGACCACCTCCATGTCCACCGCGCGTGCGCCACTGATCTCGATCGTGCCGCCCGTAATGGCCGCGACCACCGCCCAGCTGCCGGCTTCGATGTAGTCGCCGTACAGATGCTTCGTCGCGCCTGAGAGGCGCACCCCGCCGTCAACGACGATCGTGTGCGAGCCCTCGCCGGAAATGCCGACGCCCATCGCGCGCAGGAACTCGCAGAGCTCCACGACGTGCGGCTCGCAGGCGGCGTGGCGAATCTCGGTTCGTCCCGGCGCGGCGGCGGCAGCCAGCAGCGCGGTCTCGGTCCCGGTCACTGACGCCTCCTCGAGATACATCGAGGCCGCTTTCAATCCGGAGGGCGCTTCCAGCAGATGGCCGGTTGACTCGAGCACGACCGCGCCCATGATCTTGAGCGCCTCGACGTGAATCTTGATGGTCCGCCTGGTCGGAAAGTCGCCTCCAGGCGGCGCGACATGCGCACGACCGCGGCGCGCGAGCAGCGGGCCAATCAGCAGGACGGAGCCGCGAAGGCGGCCGACCAGGGTGCGATCCGGCTCGTCCTTCGTCACCTCCGCGCAGCGAATCCGCAGCGTCGTCGTCCCGATGCCCTCGACCGACGCGCCGAGGTCGAGCAGCAGGCGCGCCATCACCTCCACGTCGGCGATGCGCGGCACGTTGGTGAGGACGCACTCCTGATCGGTCAGGAGGCACGCGGCCATGAGAGGCAGCGCCGCGTTCTTGTTGCCTTCGACCGCGATGCGGCCGCTCAGCCGCGCGCCGCCTTCAATGACGAGAGTCGACATATGGTGGTTGCCTGGAACACTGACCCCATGGGGGTCAGCCCCCTTCGAGAAAAGTGCGAGCCTGTGGAAATCTTGGGACTACGAGTCGAACTCACCGAGATAGACGATCTCCTCGTGCAGCGTGACGCCAAACCGCTCGCGGACGCCGTCGCGGCATCGTGCGACGAGGGCATGAATATCGGCCGCCGTCGCCGTGCCGTCGTTGACGATGAAGTTGGCGTGCGTCGATGAGACGCGTGCCCCGCCGATGGTCGCGCCCTTCAGACCGGCGCGATCGATCAGCGCTCCTGCGGACGCGGGGATGTCGTCAGGAACCTTGTCGCGCACTGCGTCTGGATTCATGAAGATGCAGCCGGCGCTTGGGGACTCCAGCGGCTGCGTGCGCTTGCGGTACGCGAGCGACTCGCGCGCCACCGATCGCAGGCCCGCGGCATCGTGATGAGGCTCCAGGTTGAACGCGACCCACAAGACGGCTTCGCCGGTGCGCTTCAAACGACTGTGATCGTACTCGAACTCCATGCGCTCGACCGGCACCTGCAGGAGGGTCCCATCCGGCCGCACCAGGCGCGCGCTCGCGATGATCGCGCTGATATTCGTGCCCTTCCAGTGCGCATTGCCGAACACTGCACCGCCAACCGTGCCCGGAGTACCGGCCCACGCTTCGATCCCACCCCAGCCGTGATTGATCGTCCATCGCACCAGGGCATTGATCGTGAGCGCGGCATCGGCGCGCACGAGGCCATCCCCCATGGCCACGACCTCCCCGCCGCGTGGGCGGATCACGAGGCCGCGGAGTCCCCGGTCGCTGATCAGCACATTGGAGCCGCCGCCGAGGACCGTCACTGGAACACGGTTCGCGTGGGCCAGCCGAATCGTATCCACGATCTCGTCGGCGCTTCGCGTCTCGACGAGGACGTCAGCCGGGCCACCGACCTTGAACGTCGTCATCGGCGCGAGCGGGGCGCCTTCATGGACGCGCTCGCCGTACCGCGCCCGCAGGATCTCGATCCACGAACTCATGAGACGTCCCGTACGTCGGCGTAGCGCAGCAACTGGCGCTCCCGCGCAATCAGCGCCGCGGCCGCCTCGGCTCGCGTGCAGCCCTGGAACTCGATGGCGTCGCCCGGCGCGAGCTGTCCCACCAGCGGAAGGTCGGCCACGATCACGCTGGCGATCTTCGGATAGCCGCCCGCGGTCTGGCGATCGGCCATCAACAGGATCGGCTCGCCCGCCGCCGGGACCTGGATGGCCCCCTCGGCCAACGGCTCGGTGATCAACTCCTCAGCGCGCACACGCTCGAGCGGCGGGCCCTCCAGCCGATAGCCCATGCGATTGGATCGCGGGGACACGCGAAAGCGAACGGTGGTCAAGAGCCGCCAGGCTTCGGCGCTGAACCACTCCCATTGCGCGCCGGGCAGCACGCGCACCGGCGCCCGTCCTCTCGCCGGCAATGGCAGGCCGATCGCGCGCCGCGGTGATGCGATCGCATGACCGCCGCTCGAGACGATCAGCTCGTCGCCTGCGACGAGCGCTCGTCCCTTGAGTCCACCCATCCCGCTCAAGAGATGCGTCGCGCGGCTGCCCAGCACCTGCGGCGTGAGAATGCCGCCAGCCACCGCGAGGTATGCGCGCGTGCCGGTGCGCCGTCGACCGAAGCGCAAGCGTGCCCCTCGTCGAACTGGAAAGGTCGCCGTGGACGGTACCAGCGTTCCATCGCAAGTCACGTCGAAATCCGCGCCGGTCACCACACCGACGGTATCGGCGTCGACGATCAGCTCCGGACCGATCAACGTGATCTCGAGCGTCGCGGCGGACACCTCGTTGCCAACCAGCTCGTTCGCCAGACGATGTGAGAACCAATCCATGGGCCCCGCCACCGGGACGCCTTCGTCCTGGTAGCCCCATCGGCCGTTGTCCTGCACCGTCGTCAGCAGTCCAGGCCGACTGACCTGTATGACGCCGCTCATCGCGCCTGTTCCGAAACCGGCACGAACCGGACCCGACAGCCAGCGGCCAGCAATGCGGGTGGTGTCCGCGAGAGATCGAACATCTGAAGGTCGGTGCGACCGATGATCTGCCACCCGCCTGGCGTGGCCAACGGATAGACCCCTGTCTGCTCGCCGGCGATGCCCACGCTGCCGACCGCGACGCGATCTCGAGGGGTCCGATGCCTCGGCGCGGCGATGCGCGAATCGACCTTGCCGAGATACGCGAATCCAGGCACGAAGCCAAGCATGTAGACGCGATAGTCGCGAGCCGCGTGCCGTTCGATCACCTCCTCTGTCGAGCACCCGGCCCACTCCGCCAGTGCCGCCAGATCCGGACCGTACTCGCCGCCGTATCGAACGGGAATCTCGACGACGTTCGTCGTCGACTCCGCAACAGCGCCGACGGCTGGCGCTTCGCTCTCGCTGGCGATCGTCGCTTCGAGCATCGCCAGATCGGTGATCAGCGGATCGAAGTGCACACCGACGGCGCAGTAGGCCGGCACGATGTCACGTACTCCGCGCAGCTTGCGGCGGCCGAGCCGTCCGGCGAGATCGATGGCGTGCTGGTTGACGTCCTCGTCGATGCGCGCCTCGAGCTCGACCAGCCACATCGTCTCGCTGGCGCGGGCGATGCGCCTCACAACGCCTCCAGCAGCTTGCGGTGAATCCCACCGAAGCCGCCGTTCGACATGATCAGCACCACGTCGCCCGGCTGCGCGTCGCGCGCCACCTCGCGAACGATGGTGTCGACGTCCGGAAGATGGCGGGCGTCCACGTGCAGCGCCTGCAGATCCCTCACCAGCTCCGCCTCCGACAGCCGCTCGTCGTCCGGCAGCGTCGATCGAAAGACGGATGCGATCACGACGTGATCGGCCTGGCTGAACGCGCGCGCGAAGTCTTGCTGAAACACGTGCCGGCACGAGGATGCCGATCGTGGCTCGAAGACGGCCCAGATGCGGCGGTCAGGCTCAGCTCCGCGGACCGCGGCAAGCGTCTCGGCCACCGCCGTGGGGTGATGCGCGAAATCGTCGTAGATCGTGATCTCGCGCCTGGTTCCAACCACCTCGAGGCGTCGTTTGACGCCGCGGAACGTCAACAACGCGTCGCGCAATGCGGCAAGCTCGACGCCGGCCTCGACGCCAACCGCGATTGCCGCCAACGTGTTGCGGACGTTGTGCGCGCCTGGCAGCGGGACGCGCCAGGTGCCGAGATCGGCTCCCTCCCGCC
Source organism: Vicinamibacterales bacterium (assembly GCA_036732565.1). Classification (GTDB taxonomy): domain Bacteria; phylum Acidobacteriota; class Vicinamibacteria; order Vicinamibacterales; family UBA2999; genus JAIVJN01. The sequence goes on along the minus strand of DAINCF010000370.1, from coordinate 2,658 downwards.
AGAGGGTGAAGCTCGTGGCGGCGTGGGTCTGCTCCAAATCGGTCGCCCGCCAGTGCGCGCCTTCGCTGAGTCCGAACGTCTCGACCCGGCTCTTCGCGTGCGACACGAGCGCCGCCGCGTCGGCGCTGTCGGCGCCAAGCACCAGCAGACCACGGCGCGGCACCAGGTTGACCAGTCTCCGAAACGCCAGTCGCACCGCGTCCAGGTCCGCGTAGATGTCCGCATGGTCGAACTCGATGTTGTTGATGACCGCAATATCGGGCAGATACTTGAGGAACTTTGCCGTCTTGTCGAAGTAGGCGCTGTCGTACTCGTCGCCCTCGATGACAAAGGCGCCACCCGGCCGTCCGATGCGATAGCTCGAGCCCTCGTCACCAAAGTTCCGCGCGATGCCGCCGATGAAGACCGTCGGATCGACGCCGGCCGCCGTCAACAACCATCCGGCAAGCGAGGTGGTGGTCGTCTTCCCATGCGTACCGGCAATGACGATGGATTGGGCATCCCAGAGGAAGCGCTCGCGGATGACCTCAGGCAGCGATGCATACTGCCGCTTGCGATCGAGCACGGCCTCGAGCTCGGCGTTGCCGCGAGAAATCGCGTTCCCGACCACGACCAACTCGATGTCGTCGGTGATGTGCGCGGCACCGTAGCCTTCGAGCGTCTTGATCCCTTCGGCCACCAGAAAGTCGCTCATCGGCGGGTAGATGTGCTCGTCGGAGCCGCTGACGATGGCGCCTTGATGCTTCAGCAGCGCGGCCAACGTGGCCATGGCCGTGCCGCAAACGCCGATAAGGTGAATTCGCTTCACGTTAGACACAACAATGGCACTGATAAGAGTGTGGCAGCCGATTCACAGGATCTGGAGGTTCGGAGTCGGGGGGCGCCATCCGCGGCCCAACCAATCTGCGTAATCTCGAGTCACTCCACTGCGGGCTCATCAATGGAAACGAACGCCCGCGGCCCGGTGACGACCGTCGCGCGCACGCCCAGGGGCAACGTCCATGTTGGTCCGGACGTGTGACCGGAAGGAAACCCGAAGAGCACGGGGCCGGGGAAATCCGCAGTGAGTGCGCGTAGCACGTCTCGGATGAGCACCTCACCTCCCGGCTCATCGCAACTGGGAAACACACCGAAGACGATCGCCGACACCCGCTGCAGGACGCCGGCTTGCCGGAGCTGCGTCAGCATCCGATCGACACGGTAGGGCCGCTCCCCGGTGTCCTCGAGGAACAGCACGCAGCCTTGCGGGGGATCGAACGCCCAGGGCGTGCCGAGCGACGCGACCAACTGCGTCAGCGTCCCCCCGACGAGGGTCCCACTGACCTCGCCACCGTGGAACACTTCCAGGCCCTCGGGCGCCAGCTCGCCTAGAGGTTGAGGCTCGCACAGGGCGCGTAGAAATGACTGCCGGTGATAGCCCTCCGCGCCACGCGCCAACCGCCGATCGACCATCGGTCCATGAAAGCTGATGAGCCCGAGCCGCAGATGCCACGACAGCAGCGCGGTCAGGTCGCTGTAGCCAACGAATGGCTTTCGCGCCTCTCGTACGACTGCGGCGTCGAGCAGCGGCAACACGTGCGCGCTGCCGTACCCACCGCGGATGGCGATGAGGCCGCGCACGGCCGGGTCGCGCCACGCCTCCATCAACACAGCCGCGCGCGCCTCAGGCGGACCGGCGACGTAACCGTCGCGGAGCAGCACACGCTCGTCGTACACCACGTCGAAACCCAGGGCGGCAAGCTCGGCGAGTCCCAGCTCCAGGTCCTCGCGCTTGAATGGGCTCGCGGGCGCGACGAGGCCCACTCGATCCCCGGGTCGCAGGCGAGACGGCCTGATCACAGGTAGGTCGCCATCTCGTCGGCGATGGCCTGATGCGTATCACGGCCCAGGACTGCGCCAAGCGCTCGCATGCGCGTCGCGGGCTTCGGACGCTCACCCGTCAGGAACCGCTCTTTCGCCCGTCGCAACCGCCGCAGCGCATCGTCGGTCCGTCGTCGAGAGATATCGCCGGCTTCGACCGCATACACGAGGGCCTCGAGCGTGGCCGCCTGCACCTCGACGTCGCCGCTGCACACCAGCACACCATCGCACCCCGCGCGAATGGCGTCGACGGCCGCGGTCGGCACCGGTGTGCGTGCGCTCACCGCCTTCATCTCGAGATCGTCGCTCAGGATGACGCCGTCGTATCCCAGCTCGTCGCGGAGAATCGCCTGCACGATGTGCGGCGACAGCGTGGCGGGGCGCTGCGCGTCGAGCGCGGGCACCAGCACGTGCGCGGTCATGATGAAGGCGACGCGCTCGGCGATGGCCGCGCGAAACGGGGTGAGCTCGACGGCCCGCAACCGATCCGGCGGGTGCTCCACCAACGGCAGCTCGTCGTGCGAATCGGTCGCCGTGTCACCGTGTCCCGGGAAGTGCTTGCCGCACGCCGCGATCCCCTGGCCTTGCAGCGTGCGAATGATCGCCCGCCCCAGACGGGCAACCTCGTCGGCGACGCCGGCGAGGGCGCGATCGCCGATGACCGGGTTCTTCGGGTTGGTGTGAATGTCGAGCACGGGCGCGTAGTCCAGCGTGATGCCCACTGCCGCGAGCTCGTCGGCCAACGCGCGCGCGAACCGCTCCGCCAGGCCTTCCGATCCCGCGCGACCCAGGGTCGCC
>DAINCF010000369.1:0-7214 GCA_036732565.1 Vicinamibacterales bacterium | reverse complement strand
GGAGAGATCGGCGTGCGCATCGCGCTCGGCGCGAGCCGGCGCGACGTGATCTCGTTGGTTGTGAGGCAAGGACTTCGTGCAGCCGCGCCAGGGCTGGTGATCGGCGTGATCGTCGCCGCGGTTGCCGCATACCTCGCGGGACAATCGCTCCCTGGTCTCAGAGTAACGGACCCCTGGTCGTATCTCGGAGCGCTCGCGGCGCTGACAGCCATCGTGATCGGCGCGAGTTGGTTGCCAGCGCGGCGGGCCGCAGGCCTCGATCCGAGCGCGACGCTTCGACAGAGCTAGGGCTTGCGCGTACCGTTCACCGACTCGAGCCAGGTCGCAATCTGCTCGCGGCTCCAGCGGTGATCGTCGTTCAGGTGGACGATGATCGCGGCGAGCACCAGCTTCTTCTTGCAGCCTTCGCCGGGACAGGCGCGGACCGTCCCTTCGAGGCAGTCGAAGAACCAGTCGAGATCCTTGGTGGGATGAAGACCGGTCGCCTCGCGCGGCAGGCGATACATCCCCTCGTAAGCCGCGCCCAGAGCGCAGGACGCCTGCTTGCCGCGGTAGTAGTCGCCAAACGCCTGGTCAGGCCGGCGTCCTGCACCCTCCCGGATGAACGACGCGAGCTCCCGTTCGCCGTGATGTTCCCGTTCCGGGTGTTCGGGGTTCGGCATGGTCGGATTGTACGGCACGCCTTCATGGCGTGCCTACAGCATTTGCAATCGAGGTGCCTCGATGAGAGGGCCGGATGGTGATGCGAAGACGGGCGATTCAGGGCCGAAGGTCCGGAACTGCCCGGCATCGGATATCGCGCGTTCGGATCCGAACAGTCGAACCTCGTTCCAGCGTGGGTTCCCGCAGGGTTCCGGCCAAGGTCCCAACGAGGGAACCGCGTCTAGAACGCCTTGCCTAGCCGCTCCTGGAGCTTCTCGCGGTACCCCCGGCTCAGGGTCAAGCGGGCACCGTTCTGGAGCACGACGACGTACTCCCCGTTGAACCAGGGCTGCAGCTCCTTGATCCGATCCGTATTGACAATGCGCGAGCGGTGGATGCGGACGAAGTGATTGGGGTCGAGCCGCGACTCCATATTGTTCATCGTCTCGCGGAACAGGTGTGAGTCCTCGGCCAGATGCAGGCGCACGTAGTTGCCGGCCGCCTCGATCCAATCGATCTCGTCGGTCCGTAGGAAGAACACGCGGCCACCCGACTTGACCACGAGGCGATCCAACTTCTGCGGCTCGGGCTTGAGATCCTGCACCAGCGCCAACAGTCGTTTTCCGAGATCGCCAGCACGACGCCGCTCGAGATGCTCCCGCGCATGCTGCAGCGTCTGCTGAAAGCGGTCGCGACCGAACGGCTTCAGGAGGTAGTCGATGGCGTGGACCTCGAATGCGCGCAGCGCATACTCGTCGTACGCCGTGACGAAGACGACCGGCGGCATGCGATCGGCGCCCACCTGTTGAATGACGCCGAAGCCATCGACGGCGGGCATCTGCACGTCGAGGAAGACCAAATCGGGGTGATGGGCCTGAATGGCGTTGACCGCCTGATGCCCGTCAGCACACTCCCCCACGACTTCGATGTCTTGCTCCTGCTGCAGCAGGGCGACGATGCGCTCGCGCGCCACGGGCTCATCGTCGACGACCATCGTTCGAATCTTGCTCACGCCACGACCTCCATGTGGTCCGCGACCGCTTCAGGTTCATCGACCAGCGGAATCGCGATGATCACGGAAAGCCCGCCTCCGGGCGGCTGACGAAACTCGAATCGGTGCGCGGATCCGTACAGGTGCTGGAGCCGCGACCGAGTGTTTGCAAGACCGACGCCGCGATTGAAAGCGGACAACCGCGCATCGGACAAACCCACGCCGTTGTCGCGGATCTCCATCTCCAGCGTGCCGCCCTGGCGCCGGGCGGCCACCACCACTTCCCCTGGGGTTGGCCGAGGACCGATACCGTGCTTGATCGCGTTCTCGACCAGGGGCTGCAGAACCAGGTTCGGCACCAGCGCGTCGAGGGTATCGGGCTCGACGTCGAACACCACCGAGAGACGATCGCGGAAGCGGGTTTGTTCGATCTCCAGGTACTTCGCGAGGAAATCGAGCTCCTGCTTCAACGAGACTTCCTGCACGCCCACGGTCTGCAACGAGAGCCGGAGCAGATCGCTGAGCTTCGCGATCATGTTGTCCGCGGCGTCGACGTCGCGATGCATCAGCGCGGAGATGGTATTGAGCGTATTGAACAGGAAGTGCGGCTGCATTTGACGCTGCAGCGATTGGAGCTGTGCCTCCACCAGGCGGGTCTCGAGCTGGCTGGCGCGCAGCGTGCGATCCTGCGCCTCGTAGTGGTAGCGCAGGGCGTAGCTGAGACCCAGAATCGCCCAGTAGGTCATCATCTCCCAATCGAAGTTCAGGAAGTACATGCGCTGCGCTTCGACCAGCCACGTCGCGGTCTCATGGCCGCTGGCGTGCATGATCCCGAACTTCGATCCGACGGTGAGCGCGACGTGCAGCGTCGTGGCGACGAATACGCCCAAAACGTGCACGGCCACCGACCGTGGCCAGGTGCGATGGTCGAACGGGAATCGACGCCCCAGCCAGATGACACCGGGCGCCAGGCACGCCCACGAGTACCAGTAGCTCAGATTCAGTGCGAGCAGCAGCGGGAACGAGGTGGGGCGGTCGCGGAAGGTCGACTCGAAGTAGTAGACCAGGAAGGCCGAGAAGAACCCGAGCGCGGTCGCGACCCCGAAGATGACCCGCGGGCGAAGCACCACGTCGCGTGCGGGCGCCATGGGCGCACTATCAGCGGCGGGCCGACTCGCGTCAAGGCCAATCGGCAGTGACACCCGTTCGCGCAGCACCGCGGCAACGCCAGTCGTCATGGGGACGGCGCTCGCGTCTGCGAATCGCGTGCCGACAGACCGCCGGAGTGGGATGACCGGGTTTCAAAAGGGTTCGACCCGCAGCCACGCAGTTGCGAGTCTTCACGCATCCGCGCGCTTGATTCACAGATCCACTCGGCCGTAGACGCCCATCACACGACTCATCCCAGGCCTGGGAGGGCCGCTCACTTCGTTCGCGGAAGGCCTCGCCGCTACGCGGCTCGGATGGCGCACTCGCTTCGCTCGTGCGCGGGCCTCGCGCCCTCCGGGCGCTCGGAGGGACCGGTCCCTCCTTCCGGCGAAGCGACGCGCGCCTTCCGAGCGAAGCGAGGCCTATTCTGGTTTCAGCAAGAGAATGCCGAGCGGCGGCAGCGTCAAAGACAGCGACTGTTTCTGGCCGTGCGATGGCTTCGGCTCGGTGGTGAGGCCGCCGCCGTTGCCGACGTTCCCCCCGCCATACACCTCGGCGTCGCTGTTCAACAGCTCCCGGTAGTAGCTGGCGCGGGGCACGCCGATCCGGTAGTCGCGGCGGACGACCGGTGTGAAGTTGACGACCATCACCAGATGATCGGCCGGCGTCTTGGCGAAGCGGATGAACGACACGACGCTGTTCTCGTGATCGTGACAATCGATCCACGCGAAGCCGGCCGGATCGGAGTCGACTTCCCAGAGCGCCGGGTTCGCCGCGTAGACCAGATTGAGATCCCGCATCCAGCGTTGCAGCCCCGCGTGGCGCGGATCGCCGAGCACGGGCCAATCGAGCTCAGAGTCGTGGTTCCATTCGCGCCACTGGCCGATCTCGCCGCCCATGAACAGCAGCTTCTTCCCCGGGTGAGTGAACATGTAGCCGTACAGCGCGCGCAGGTTCGCGTGCTTCTGCCAGACATCGCCCGGCATCTTGTCCAGCATCGACCGCTTCCCGTGCACCACTTCGTCGTGCGAGAACGGCAGCACGAAGTTCTCGGTGAACGCGTAGAGCAGCGAGAAGGTGATGCGATCGTGATGCCACTTGCGATGAATCGAATCCTGCTGCACGTAGTCCAGCATGTCGTGCATCCAGCCCATGTTCCACTTGTAGGTGAAGCCGAGGCCACCGAGATGCACCGGCCGACTGACGCCGGGAAACGCCGTCGACTCCTCGGCGATCATCGCCACGCCGGGATGCTCGCCGCCGACGACGGTGTTGAGCTCGCGCAGGAACTCGATCGCCTCGAGGTTCTCGCGCCCGCCGAACTGGTTCGGCACCCACTCCCCTTCGTTGCGCGAGTAGTCGAGATACAGCATCGACGCCACCGCATCGACGCGCAGCGCGTCGATATGGAAGCGATCGATCCAGAACACGGCGTTGCTGATGAGGAACGACTTCACCTCGTTGCGTCCGTAGTTGAAGATCAGCGTGCCCCAATCCCTGTGCTCGCCCTGCCGCGGATCCGCGTGCTCGTACAGCGCCGTGCCATCGAACCGCGCCAGGCCGTGCGCGTCCTTGGGAAAATGCCCCGGCACCCAGTCGAGAATCACACCGAGTCCCGCGCGGTGACACATGTCGACGAAGTACTGGAAATCCTCTGGTGGACCGAAGCGACTGGTCGGCGCGAAGAAGCCGATCACCTGGTATCCCCACGATCCGGAGAACGGATGCTCCATCATCGGCAGCAGCTCGACGTGCGTGAAGCCCATGTCCTTGACGTACGGTACCAGCGTGTCCGCGAGCTCACGGTAACTCAGCGGGCGGCCATCGGTCTTCCGCCGCCAGCTCTCGAGGTGTACCTCGTAGATCGACATCGGCTTGCGCAGGTTCGCCTGACGCTGCGCCCGTTCCGTCATCCACGCCTGGTCGCCCCATTCGTGATCGACGCCGTGCCACACGACCGACGCCGTCTTCGGCGGCGTCTCGAAATAGCGTCCGCACGGATCCGCCTTCAGCGTCACGTGCCCCTGTCTCGTGAGGATCTCGAATTTGTAGCGGGCGCCGGCGCCGAGATCGGGCACGAAGATCTCCCAGATGCCGTTCGGCAGCAACGAGCGCATCGAGTGCACACGACCATCCCACCCGTTCCAGTCGCCGACGACGCTGACGCGGCGGGCGTTGGGCGCCCAGACCGCAAAGTGCACGCCGGTACGCGCCTCGTGAATCCGGACGTGCGCGCCCAGTGAGTCGGCCACCTGCCGATGCGTGCCTTCTGCCAGCAGATACCGATCGAAGTCGCTGAGCACAGGGCCAAATCGGTACGGATCGTCCAGCTCGACGACGGTCTGATCCGACCAGGTCACCTGAAAGCGGTAGTCGAAGCGCTCGGCCTCGGGCAACACGACTTCGTAGAAGCCCTCCGGATGCACGCGCGCCATCTCGAACACTTGTCCATCAGATAGCCGGCGCACCGCGACGCTGCGCGTATGAGGCCGAAACGTGCGAATGACCAGGCCCACGCCCTGCCCCTTCGTCAAGGCATGCGGACCCAGCACAGCAAACGGGTCCGCGTGATTGCCGCGCACGATGGCATGCACGACCGGCGCCTGCAACGTCGACGAGGTGCGACTAGTACTCATGTCTAATGGAGCGTATCAAAGAGGATTGCTGCCGTCCGCAGAGTTCTCGGGGAACACATGCCGGCCGTTCCTACGGAACGGCCCAGTCGCGCTTTCGAGTAGATGCCATCAGGCGATCTTACCGTGAGCCTCGTGGACGAGTAGACTTGAACACGGCGGTTCCTACGGCTGTGCCGCACGGGGTTCCGCACGGTGGTACCACGCGAGGGTTCGGTGCCGCACGAGGTTCGGAGAAACGTTCGGTTTCCGGCCAGCGCTCGAATTCGACCGAACCCCGGCCAGGAACAGAACCTCGACGGAACCTCCAATCGGAACCAAACCACCGTGTGGCACCTCATGAGGCACCAGCGTGGACACCACCGTGAGGAACCAACCTTCGTTCGATAGGAGTGCGTAGTGCCGCTATTCGCAACCTTCACCACATCGGAAGGCAACTTCAAGGCTCGGCTGTTCGATCAGCAGGTGCCGAACACCGTCGCCAATTTCGTCGGGCTGGCCGAGGGCACCAAGGCCTGGACGGATCCGCGAACGCGGCAGAAGTCCGAGACGCCGTTCTACAACGGTCTGGTCTTTCATCGCGTCATCGATGGCTTCATGATCCAAGGGGGCTGCCCGCTCGGCACCGGCACGGGCGGACCAGGATTCCAGTTCGCCGACGAGTTCGTGAAGACGTTGCGGCACGACAAACCCGGACTGTTGTCGATGGCCAACGCCGGACCGAACACCAACGGCAGCCAGTTCTTCGTGACGCTGGTGCCGACGCCGTGGCTGGACGACCGCCACTCGATCTTCGGTGAGGTCGTGGACGGGCTGGATGTCGTGCAGAAGATCGGCAAGACGGCGACGTCGCGCGGCGACAAGCCCGTGAAGGATATCGTCATCGAATCGCTGACCATAGAACGCACGTGAGCGAGCGGAGTGCCGCCCGGTTGATGCCGATCGTCTACGACGAGCTGCGGCGGCTCGCGGCCGGATACCTCCGGCGCGAGCGCCCCGGCCAGACGATCCAGGCGACGGCGCTCGTGCACGAAGCCTATCTGCGCCTCGTCGCCGAACAGGCGCACCACTGGAAGAACCGCACGCATTTTCTCGCCGTCGCGGCGCTCTCGATGCGGCAGATCCTCGTCGAGCGCGCGCGGCGTCGACAGGCGGCCAAGCGCGGCGGGAATCCCGAGCGCATCACCCTCGACGAGCGACTACTGGCGACGGAGCCCTCCGGCGTCGATCTGCTCGCGCTCGACACCGCGCTCGATCGGCTCGCCACGCTCGACACCCAACAAGCCCGCATCGTCGAGCTGCGGTACTTCGGCGGCCTCACCATCGAGGAGATCGCTGAGACGCTCGAGATTTCTCCTGCCACGGTCAAACGGCACTGGACGCTGGCGCGCGCGTGGCTCAAGCGCGAATTGGGCGGCGATCACCCATCGTGAGCGAGCGCTGGCGTCAGGTCGGCGACCTGTTCGAGGCGGCGCTCCAACGCGACGCGGCGGAGCGCGCAACCTGGGTGCGGGCGTCGGGGGCCCCGCCCGACATCCAAGACGAGGTCGTGTCGCTGCTTGCCGCACACGAGTCGTCGGGCACGTTTCTCGATCGGCCTGTCAGTGACACGGCGCCTGAGACGCCCGAGGGGCCGGAGCTGCTCGACGAGGGGATGGTCGTCGGGCCCTATCGCATCGTGGGCGTCATCGGTCAGGGCGGCATGGGCGTGGTGTATCTCGCGGAGGATACGCGGCTGCATCGGCAGGTCGCACTGAAGTCGCTGCCCACACGGCTGGCCCGCGACGAGCGCTTGCGCC
>DAINCF010000368.1:0-7239 GCA_036732565.1 Vicinamibacterales bacterium | reverse complement strand
GACCGAAATGAGCTCGCCGACGCGCCGCGCGGCGGCCGCGCCGGCGTCGGTGGCGGCCTTGACAGCGCCCACATCGCCCCTCACGAGCACGGTGACGTAGCCGGCGCCGATATACTCAGAGCCGATCAGTGAGACGTTCGCGGTCTTCACCATGGCATCGGCGGCCTCCACCGAGCCAATGAAGCCACGGGTTTCGACCATGCCGAGCGCGTCGCGCGGTGTCTCCATCGAGTTGCCCCGCATGATATTCTCGTTCCTATTGCCATGCAACGTCTGCCCGTGTCGTTGAAGCACGCCTGCCTCCCGGCGGCGCTGGTGTCGCTGTTCGCCATTGCCGCCTGTTCGGAGCCCCAGGACACCGCACCTCCAGTCGGGTCGCTTGCGGTGTCGCTGTCACGCTCCCGCGTCGCGCTGGGCAGCCCCGTCGAGGTCACGTACAAGTTCACGGTGGCCCCGAACGCGCCCGCGCTGGGCGATCGCAAGGTGTTCGTGCACTTCCTGGACGCCGACGACGAGTTGATGTGGACCGACGATCACGAGCCCGTCCCGCCGAGCACGCAGTGGAAGCCGGGACAGACCGTCGAGTACACGCGGACGATGTTCGTCCCGAACTATCCGTATGTCGGCCTGACGAAGGTCATCGCCGGCCTGTATGCGATCGAGAAGAACGAGCGTGTGAAGCTTTCGGGCGAGGATCGCGGTGACCGTTCGTACTCGGTCGCGCAGATGGAATTGCTGCCGCAGACCGAGAACGTCTTCGTCATCTTCAAGGACGGCTGGCACGCCACCGAGGTCGCGAACAGCGATCGCGGCGTGGAGTGGCAGTGGACCAAGAAAGAGGCGACCATCGCCTTCCGCAATCCGAAGCGCGACTCGATGCTCTATATCAAGCTCGACAACCCCGGCTTGAAGTCCGGCACCCAGGAGATCGGCATCTGGAACGCGACCGACCTGCTCGGCACGTTGCCGGTGACGAAGGAAGATTCGGAAGTGCAGCGCTTCCCGCTGCCCGCCGCCCGTCTCGGCGCCGCGGACATGGTCGAACTGCGGCTCGTGCCCGATCACACGTTCGTGCCCGCACTCGAGCCTGGCGCCAACAACGGCGATCAGCGCGAGCTGGGTGTGCGCGTGTTCAACATCTTCGTGCAGCCTGCCTCGTAGGACCAGATGCCAGGCCGCGGTTCGCTCGTCGTCGCGCTCGTCGTCGGAGCGCTGATTCTCTCGACGGCGCGTCGGGCCGACGCGGATCTCGTGTTTCTCACCACGGGCCGAACCTTGTCGGTCAAGAGCCATCAGGTCGACGGCGACATGATGACGGTGTCGCTGCGTGCTGGGGGCACGATGACACTTCCGAGGAGCGCGGTGGACCGGATCGCACCCGACGAAGTGCCGTATCCGGAACCAGCGGCGCCCACGATGGCCGAGGCGACGCCGATCACCCTCGCGGCGGATCCCGGTCTCGAGAAGAAGCCGTACGCGGAGCTGATTTCCACGGTCGCCACGACCCATGGCGTCGACGCCAAGCTCGTGCATGCGGTGGTGGAGGCGGAGTCGAACTACCAGGCCAAGGCTCGTTCCCCGAAGGGCGCTCGCGGGTTGATGCAGCTGATGCCGGACACGGCTCGGCAGTACGCGGTGCGGGACCTGTACGATCCGAAATCGAACCTCGACGCCGGCGTGCGGCACTTGAAGGACCTCCTGTCACGCTTCGACCTGCGCCTGGCGTTGGCCGCGTACAACGCCGGAGAGGCGGTCGTCCGCCGCCATGGCGGGATGCCGCCCTTCGCCGAAACCCGGAGTTACGTGCGGCGGATCTTGCAGCGGGTGGGGAACTAGTCAGAATCCCCGCCCTCCATCAGGGCTGTCCACGCCTCGACTTTTCCCGTCGATCCTCGGTCTAAGAAAGAGCGCCGGTCGAGGTCTGCTCGATGCCGGTTGTATAATCGCCGCACCGATAATGTCCTGTAGGACAATCTGTTAGAGAGATGGAGTTCCGCTGTAGGCTCGGCACGCCGACCGGGGAGGTCATCGAGGGCGTCTATGTCGCCCCGACCGAGGCGCATCTCCGCCGCGAGCTGGAGGACAAAGGACTGCACGTCCTTTCATTGGCTTCGAGCCGTGGGTTACCAGGGTTGTCGCGGGGAGGTCGCCGCCCGAAGATCAAGCGGCACGAGTTCCTGGTGTTCAACCAGGAGCTCGCGACCCTGCTCAAGGCCGGCATGCCGCTCGTGCAGTCGCTCGACATCCTGCGCTCGAGGCTGTCCAACCCGACGTTCAAGGCCGTCCTGGACGATGTGCACAGCAAGGTTCGCGCGGGCACCGCGCTGTCCGACGCGTTCCAGGCGCACGGGGATTTGTTCCCGACGGTCTACACCGCGTCGCTGATGGCTGGGGAGCGCGCCGGCAACCTCGACGCGGTTCTCCGTCGCTTCGTCGCCTACGCCAAGGTCGTGGACACCGTGCGGAAGAAGACGATCTCCGCGATGGTCTACCCGATCATCCTGATCTGCCTGGCCGTTGGCCTCGTCGGGATCATCGTGGTCAAAGTAGTGCCGACCTTCGCCGACTTCTACGCCAGCTTCGACGCGGAGCTGCCGATGTCGACGCAGATCATCGTCGCCATCTCGAATTTCGTCCGGGCCCAGCTGCTGCTCATCGTGCTCGCGCTCGTCGGCGGCGTCGGTGGGTTCCTCTTCTGGGTGAGGCAGCCCGGGCAACGGGTGCGCTTCGATCGCTGGCTGCTGCGGATTCCCGCCATCGGCGGAAGCCTGCTGAAGTTCGCGACCTCGCAGCTCGCGCGCACGCTCGCCACGCTGCTGGGCGGCGGCATTCCGCTCGTGAACGCCGTCGAGATCGCGTCGCGGTCGACGGGCAATCGCCACATGGGCCATGAGATGGAAATCGTGGCGCAGAAGGTGCGCGAAGGGCAGAGCTTCGCGGCGACGCTGCTCGAGCGCAAGACCGTGCCCGACGTCGCCATCAAGATGATCGAAGTCGGGGAGTCGACTGGCGCCCTGCAAGAGATGTTGAACAGCCTGGCCGACTTCTACGATGAGGAGATCGATACCGAGGTCTCCCGGTTCGTCACGCTGATCGAGCCGGCCCTGCTGATCATCATGGGCATCGTCATCGCGGGCGTCGTGCTCGCGTTGTACCTGCCACTGTTCCAGCTCACCGCGGTGATCGGAGGGCGCTAGTGGACGTTACTCAGCACGAAGACGCAACGCTGGATCCAGAGGCTCTCCAGCACGACCCCAGACCGCGTGGGACGTCGGTCGAGGAGGAGGCGCAGGCCCGGCGGCTTGCCGAGCGCTACCGGCTCGAGTTCCTCGACATGAATCAGTTCCGGATCGACCAGGAGCTGTTCCGCACGATCCCCGCGGACCTGATGCTGCGCTACGGGTTCGTGCCGTTCCGCCGCGACGGCAAGGCGCTGGTCATCGTCGTCTCGGATCCGACCGATCTGCCGATGATCGACGAGCTGTCGGTCCTGCTCGGCATGCCCGTGCGCGTGATGGTCGGCGCGCAGTCGACCATCGAGGCGATCCTCAAGAAGAGCGAGAGCTCGCAGCGCGTGCTCGACGAAGCAACCGAGGAGTTCCAGATCCAGCTCCTCAAGGAAGACGACGCCGGTGAGGACAACCTCACGGTCGAGCGGTTGACGAGCGACATCAGCCCGATCATCCGCCTCGTCGACTCGATGATCTTCACCGCGATTCAGCGCCGCGCCAGCGATATCCACGTGGAGACGCAAGACGATGCGGTTTACGTCAAGTACCGCATCGACGGCGTGCTGCAGCCGGCCATGCGGCCGATCGCCAAGCGGTTCCACGGGTCGATCATCTCGCGCATCAAGGTCATGGCCGAGCTCGACATCGCGGAGAAGCGCGTGCCCCAGGACGGCCGCTTCAAGCTGCGCGTGCCGGGGAAGACCATCGACTTCCGCGTCTCGGTGATGCCGAGCGTGCACGGCGAAGACTCGGTCATCCGCATCCTGGACAAGCAGTCGATCAGCGAGCAGTTCACCGAGCTGAAGCTCGACATCCTCGGGTTCCCCGAGGTGGAGCTGCGGCAGTTCCGCAAGTACATTCGCGAGCCATACGGCATGGTGCTGGTCACCGGACCGACGGGCAGCGGCAAGACAACGACACTGTACGCGGCCCTCGCGGAGATCAAGTCCATCGAAGACAAGATCATCACGATCGAGGACCCGGTCGAGTACCAGCTGAAGGGCATCACTCAGATTCCGATCAACGAGAAGAAAGGCCTGACGTTCGCGCGCGGCCTGCGATCGATTCTGCGTCACGACCCCGACAAGATCATGGTCGGCGAGATTCGCGACCCCGAGACGGCGCAGATTGCCATTCAGTCCGCCCTGACCGGCCACTTGGTGTTCACCACGGTTCACGCGAACAACGTGTTCGACGTGCTCGGCCGCTTCCTGAACATGGGCGTCGAGGCTTACCAGTTCATTTCAGCGCTGAACTGCGTGATGGCGCAGCGGCTGGTGCGCCGCATCTGCGAGAACTGCAAGAAGGCCGTGCACTACGAGGCGGCGGTGCTGGCGGAGTCGGCGCTCGGCAGTCTCGATCCGAATCAGACGTTCTACGAAGGCGCCGGGTGCCTCGACTGCGGCGGTACGGGGTACAAAGGCCGCATGGCGATCTGCGAGCTGCTCGATCTGACGGATCACATCCGAGAGGTCATTCTCGATCGCCGGCCGATCTCGGAAGTGAAGCGGGCGGCGCGGGAACAGGGCATGCGCTTTCTGCGCGAGTCCGCCGTCGAGCGTGTGGTGCATGGGCTGACGAGCTTGCGCGAGATCAACAAGGTGACGTTCGTCGAATGATGCTCCCGTCCTTTCTCCGTACACCGCCCCCGGACGTAGCGATCGCCATCGACGCCGGCTCAGTCGCCGCCGCGGCGCTCGGTTGGCGTGGCGGTCAGCCAGTCATAACCGCGCACGCGGTGGAGTCGTTGCCGGTTGGAGCGGTGTCGCCAGCACTGGCGTCACCGAATTTCCCCGATCCGACCGTTGTGGCCGAGGCCGTCAAGCGAGCCGTCGGTGGCCTCGGCCGCGGCGTGTCGCGCGCTGCGCTGGTCGTGCCCGACACCATCGCCCGCGTGTCTCTGATTCGATTCGAGAAGGTGCCGAGTAAGGCCGCGGAGCTGCACGAGCTGCTCAAGTGGCAGGTCCGAAAAACGGCGCCGTTTCCGCTCGAGCAAGCCGTTGTCAGCTTCACGCCCGGCATCGTCCCGCCCGAGGGGGGACGGGAGTTCATCGTCACGCTCGCCCGACACGACATCGTCGAACAGTACGAACAGGCGTGTCAGGCGGCGGGGGTGCACGCGGGCCTGGTCGATCTGGCGACGTTCAGCGTCATCAACGGCGTGCTGGCGGGATCCTCGCGTCCGTCGGGCGATTGGCTGCTCGTGCACGTGACGCCAAGTTATACGGGGCTGGCGGTGGTGCGCGGCGAGCACCTGATCTTCATCAGAAATCGCTCGGAGGATGCCGAGGGCACGTTGATCGATCTCGTGCATCAGACCGCGATGTACTACGAGGACCGGCTCACCGGAACCGGCTTCAGCCGCGTGCTGCTAGCGGGGAGCTCCAACCTCCCCGCGGATGTCGACGCACTGGGCAAGGGCCTCGAGGAGCGCCTGCGCCTGAGCGTCGAGCTGGTCGACGTGCGGCCGGCAGCGGCGCTGACCGATCGCATCGACGCACCGGCGGGGTTGCTCGACCGCCTGGCGCCGCTCGTCGGCGTGCTCCTGCGGGAGCAGAAGGCCGCGTAACGCATGCTGCGCACCAACCTCTCGACACGCCCGTTCTACAACCAACGCGCACTCCGGGTGGCGATCGCGGCGGTGGCACTCGTCGCGGTGGTGCTCAGTCTGTACAATGCCGCACGCATCGTGTCGCTGACCGCGCGCAACGCGGAGTTGTCCGGGCGCGCGGCGGAGGCCGAGGGGCGCGCCCAAGAGCTCGGCAACGAGAGTCAGGGTATTCGCGAGTCGATGAACCGGGCCGACGTGAGCGCGACGGAGGCCGCCGCGCGCGAAGCCAATCAGCTGATCGATCGCCGGGCGTTCTCGTGGACTGACCTGTTCAATCGATTCGAGGAGACGCTGCCTGGCGATGTGCGCATCACGGGCGTGCAACCGCAGGTGGATCGTCAAGGGCGGTTCCTGTTGGCGATTGGCGTGGTCTCGCGCAGTGTGGAGGCGGTCGACGCCTTCATCGGCGAGTTGGAGAAGTCGGGCGCCTTCCGTACAGCGTTGTCGGTGCAAGAGACGCTGCAAGAAGACAGCACATTTCGCAGCGTCATCCAAGCGTACTACACGCCCGCGGCCGCAACGCCTCCGGCGACGTCTGAATCTGACGAGAGCGCGACGGATGTCGCGCCAGCAGTCGAGCGCGCGCCGGATGTCACGCCGACCAACAAGGGTGATCGATGAAGGAGCTGTTCGGCACGGGGGGTGGCATACCGCTCGCGCGAGCCCTGCGTGAGCATCGGGCCTGGCTGGTGCCGCTGGGCATCGTGCTGATCGTCAACGCCGGCGTGCTGCTGGCAGTAGTGCTACCGCTGTCGCGCGCGGTTGCGTCGAACGAGCAACGCGAACAGGTGGCGCGGCAGGCGTTGATCGGGGCCGATCGCGACGTGAAGAACGCCGAAGCGCTTCGCGACGGCAAGGCACAGGCGACGACCGATCTGGATCTGTTCTACCGGGACGTGTTGCCCGCGGACGTGTCCTCGGCCCGTCGTCTGACGCACGTGAAGTTGGCGAACATGGCGATGGGCCATGACGTCGTCTACGAGCGAGGCTCGACATCGCTGCAGCCCCTCAGGGACTCGGCGCTCGAGCGGTTGCACGTCACGATGTCGCTCACCGGTTCGTACGCGGACATCCGCGCGTTTCTCCATGAACTGGAGACCGCCGGCGACTTCGTCGTGATCGACAACATGGTGCTGACGCAGGGCGATGACGAGAAGTCGAGCGATTTGTCGCTGGCCCTCGAAGTCTCGACGTACTATCGCGCCCAAGCGGGAACGAATGAACGTTAATCGCAGGACGCTGGTGCTGCTGGGCGGACTCATCGTGGCGATTGGCTTGGCGTGGTGGGCCAGGAGCGGTGGTCAGGCCGCGCCGGCGGCCCAGACCCAGACCACGCCGCGCACCGCCTCTGCGGCGCAGCAGCAGGCCGCGGCCGCCGCGGCCCAGACGCCACTCGAC
>DAINCF010000367.1:0-7242 GCA_036732565.1 Vicinamibacterales bacterium | reverse complement strand
GGCCCGGCGCTGGCGCAGACGAACGCCTTCGCGCAAGCCGTCGCCGTCAACGCCCTCAATGCGCTGGTCGGCAGCGTCGATGTCCCAGGTGGCGTGCAGTTCACGCCGTCGTTGCCGGGACAGTCGACGCCGGCGCGCCAGTCCGACCGGCGGTCGGTTGCCGGCTTGGCGGCCGAGATCCTCGGCGCCGAGAAAAGCCCGATCGACGCCGTGCTGGTCGATGACGCCAATCCCGTGTTCCTCTCGCCATCGTCGTGGCGCGTGCGCGAGGCGCTCGAACGGGTGCCGTTCATCGTCAGCTTCGGCAGCTTTCTCGACGAGACCAGCATACTGGCCGACTTGATCCTCCCGGATCACTCGTTTCTCGAGTCGTGGGTGGACGTCGTGCCCGAGTCGGGGACGACGGTCGCCACGGCCGGCGTGGCACCACCGGCGATGCGCCCGCTGCATGCGACGCGGTCGACCCCTGATGTCATCTTGGAGGTGGCGCGGCGTCTTCGGCAACCGCTCTCGCTCCCGTGGCAACAGTTCGAGGAGATGCTCGGCGAGCGGTTCGCCAAGCTGCCGGTCGGACCCGACGTCAAGGATGCCTGGACCGCGGCGCAAGAACGTGGGGGCTGGGTGTCCGCCTCCGCGGTCGCAGCGTCCGCCTCGGCGAGACCTCGCCAAAGCCTTGGCGAAGGCGGGAAGCTCGCGAGTAATGTTCGTGCGAGCGAAGGCGGGCCTGTCAGTTGGAGTCAGCCAGAGTTCGACGTTCAGACCGACGAGTTCCCGTTCCACCTGCTGCCGTACGCCTCTGCCGCGTTCTACGACGGGTCCACTGCGCACCTGCCGTGGCTGCAGGAGATGCCCGACCCCTTGACGAGCGCGATGTGGAGCAACTGGATCGAGGTCAATCCCAAGACCGCCGAGCGCCTCCAGATCGCCACGCACGACATCGTCGAGATCAGCTCGAGCCGCGGCTCGGTGCGCGCACCTGTGGTCGTGACACCTGGCATCGCGCCCGACGTCGTGGCGATGCCGCTCGGCCAGGGCCATGAGACGTTCACGCGCTACGCCAGCCAACGGGGGTCGAACCCGATCGCGATCCTGGCGCCCATCACGGAACCGCAGACTGGGGCGCTGTGCTGGGGTGCGACCCGCGTCAAGCTGACGCGCGTCGGCGAGGGTCGCGGTGAGTTGATTCTGTTCGCGGGCAGCGACGTCGAGCACCCGCACCAACATCGGTAGCCATGGACACACAAGCTCAACCTGATCGTCATGAGGGGACGCCTCGCACGCCTCGCTGGGGCATGGTGGTGGATCTCGATCGCTGCACCGGCTGTGCCGCCTGCGTCACCGCCTGTCACGCCGAAAACAACATTCCCACGGTCGGCCCCGACCAGGCGGCGCGCGGACGCGCCATGCATTGGCTGCGCGTCGAGCGCTATTGGGAAGGTGAGTTCCCAGACGCCCGACTGAAATTCCGGCCGGTGATGTGCCAGCACTGCGACGCCGCTCCCTGCGAGTCGGTCTGCCCGACCTATGCCAGCCATCAGACGGCAGAAGGGTTGAACGCGCAGGTCTACAACCGCTGCATCGGGACCCGCTACTGCGCGAACGCCTGTCCGTACACGGTCCGCTTCTTCGAGTTCTTCAACCCGCGCTGGGACAAGCCGCTGCACCTGCAACTGAATCCCGACGTCTCGGTCCGCGAGGTTGGCGTCATGGAGAAGTGCACGTTCTGCGTGCAGCGGATCACGGGCGCGAAGCGGCAGGCCAAGGCCGAGGAGCGCACGCTGCAGGACGGCGACATCACGCCGGCCTGCGCGCAGGCGTGCCCGGCGAACGCGATCATCTTCGGCGATCTCAACGATCCCGAGAGCCGTGCCGCGCGATTGTCTCGCTCCCCACGCGGCTCGAAGCTGCTCGAAGACCTCGGCACTCAGCCGAAAGTCACGTATCTGTCCAGGCAGACCGAGGTATGACCCGCGACGTGCACCAGGCCATCGACGACGGCCTGCTTCGGCCGCTGCTGCGAACGTCGTGGCGCTTCTACCTCTTGGTGGCGGTGCTCGGCGGCATCGTCCTGACGGGCGGGGTCGCCTGGATCACGCAGGCCTCTCAGGGTTACGGCGTGACGGGGATTCGGTGGCCCGTCTTCTGGGGCTTCTACGTCACCAACTTCGTGTTCTGGATCGGCATCAGCCACGCCGGCACGTTGATCTCCGCCATCCTGCGGCTGGTCAACGCCCGTTGGCGGCGGCCGGTCACGCGCTCGGCGGAGGCGATCACCGTCTTCGCGCTGATGATCGGCGCGATGTTCCCGATCATCCATCTCGGGCGGCCGTGGCTGTTCTTCTGGCTGGTGCCGTATCCAAGCGAGCGCCTGATCTGGCCCAACTTCCGCTCGCCGCTCGTCTGGGACTTCTTCGCGATCAACACCTACCTGCTCGGCAGCACGTTGTTCCTGTTGCTCCCGATGATTCCGGACTTCGCGCTGATTCGCGACAAGTCGACGGGATGGCGCCGCCGGATATACGGATGGCTCGCGCTCGGCTGGCAGGGGACACCCAAGCAGTGGCACCGGCTCGAATCGGCCATGGCGATCATGGCGATTGCCATCCTGCCGGTGGCCGTGTCCGTGCACACCATCGTCTCGTTCGACTTCTCGATGGCTGTCGTGCCGATGTGGCACTCGACGATCTTCGGTCCCTATTTCGTCGCCGGCGCCATCTTCAGCGGCATCGCCGCGCTGATCATCGCGATGGCGATCCTTCGACGCTCCCTTCACCTCGAGGCCTACCTCCACCCGCTCCATTTCCAGAATCTCGGCAAGCTGCTGCTGCTCATGAGCCTGCTCTGGAGCTATTTCGTCTTCTCCGAGCGGCTCACGGTCTGGTATGGCAACAACCCGGAGGAGATGTCGGCGTTCTGGGCGACGCAGCGGGGCCGCTACGCGCCGCTCTACTGGACGATGGTCGTCTGTAACTTCGTCATTCCGTTCACGCTGCTCTCGATTCGCCGCTTCCGCACCATCACCGGCTGCGTCATCGCGTCGATGGGCGTGCTCGTGGGCATGTGGCTCGAGCGGTTTCTCATCATCGTCCCGTCGCTCGCCAACAAGGCGCTCCCCTACGCATGGGGTACGTATCAGCCGCAACCGATCGAGATCATGATCACGGTCTCGACGTTCGCGGCGATGGCCCTGCTCTACACCCTGTTCGCGAAGTTCATCCCGGTGATCGCGATCTGGGAGCTCAAGGCGGGCGAGCATCCCGAGCCGGCACGCGCGCCCCAGGTGACCACCGAGCGGGCGCTGACGGAGGGGACGCTATGAGCCCATCACGGGATGCGCGCGCGGTCTACGCGCTGTTCGCCGATCCGGACGCGGCTCAGCGTGCGGTCGACGGTCTCCGCAATGCCGGCGTCGCCGAGCAGGACATCGCGGTGATGTCATCGGAGCCATTCGAGGACTACGAGTTCAGCCACCGCCACTCGGCAACGTGGATGCCCTGGATCGCCGTGGCGGGCGGAGCCATTGGCCTGGCCGCGGCGACGACGCTGCTCATCGTCGCGCAAAACGCCTGGCCCATTGTCACGTCCGCGATGCCCATCGTCGGCTGGTGGCCGAACCTGATCATCATGTTCGAGATGACGATGCTGGGCGCGATTCTCGCGACCGTGGTGACCTTGTTCATCACAGCGCTGGGACCGAGTCGACGCCGCCCCCGCTTCTACGATCCCGAGATCTCCGACGGGTACATCCTCGTGGGCGTCGGAGACGCCAGTGATCAGGCGCGCACGGCGGATGTGCTGGCTTCGCTCGGCGGTCGCGTCAAGCAACCAGCAGACTGACACGATCGTCGAATCCGATTC
Source organism: Vicinamibacterales bacterium (assembly GCA_036732565.1). Lineage (GTDB taxonomy): Bacteria > Acidobacteriota > Vicinamibacteria > Vicinamibacterales > UBA2999 > JAIVJN01. The sequence goes on along the minus strand of DAINCF010000367.1, from coordinate 3,384 downwards.
GAGAAGTCTAGCGCTCGCGCCCGGTCTGCTCAGGAAACAGTCCGGGCATCCAACGCGCCGCAAGCGACGCTGGGAAGGCCAGATGCAGCGGCGCCCGCGTGCCCTCTGAGACGAGCACGTCGCGATCGAGCAGTGCCGAGACGATTCGGCGGGCTTGACGATCAGTGGTCCCGAGCAGTGCAGCCACGTCGCCTCGCGGCAGCTCGCCGCGGAACAAGGCGGCTTCCAGAATGTGATCAGCCTTCGTAGGCAACGCGCCAGCGTGGACTTCCTCGTCCGTCCAGCGCAAAATCCTCTCCCGCAGTCGGTTCGGCTGCATGAGTTCTTCCATGAAGCGCACTTGATCGAGACATGTGTCGAGAAAGAATCGCGTGAATTCCGCGAGGGCTTCCTCGCTGAGCAAGCCCCTGCCATCGAGATCGTTTCGGCGTGGCATGTCGCAATTGGCGAGGTGCGCCTTGTAGGCGCTCACGGACCGCGCCAGACCGCGCGCCACCGACCAGAGCCCCCCGGTGTCGAGCGCTTCGAGCAAGACCGCATGAGACATCAGCCGCGCCACACGGCCGTTGCCGTCGACGAACGGATGAATCCACAACAAGCGGTGATGCATCGCTGCCGCTGCGACAATGGTTTGAGAGCGGCCAAGCGGGCGATAGACTTCTTCGAATCGCCTCATGAATCTCGGCACCGCGCCCGGGCTAATCGCAACATGGCTACCGACTTTCACATCGTCCGTGCGTAGCTCACCTGGTACAACGGTGGTGGTTCTTCCAGACTCCGGATCTGACACCGTTAGCAAGACATCGGGGAGTAGCTCGCCAAACCGGCGGTGGATCTCGCAAATCGCGTCGGCCGTCACGACCCGGTCCCTGACGCCGCCTTCATCAATCCACTGCTGAACCGCGACATGCGCCCTAGCTTCGACCTGCAGATTACGCTTGCCTAGGTCCGAGCTGTAATCGTTGTTCATCGCCCGCTCGATATCGACGGGATGCGTGGAGTGACCTTCGATCAGGTTCGAGTAGTAGCAGTTCATGGCGCGGACGAGGTCCGCAAGAGCCTTGACGACAGCCGCGGGGAGGCTGCGGCGGAGTCCCGCCGATGCTCCTGCCAGCTCGACCGCAAGATCATTCAGCGGCGCGCCATGACGTGAGCCCTCCGCCAAGAGCAGCGGTTCCATTGCCGATGTCGGTTCGCCGCGGTCGATCGCCGCCAAAATGTCCGCTTCCATGTCCTACAGAATTCACCAACAAACACCTATTTAGCAACAGTTTAACCTTAGTCTTGACTCATGGATGTCCGGATGAATGTCCGGATAAATGTCCGCTTTGATGACAGTGGCGGTCGATGCCAGCGCGAGTGATTCGATGCGGTAACATCGGCGCCCATGAGCGCGGAGACTTGCGCACAGGTTCTCGCCCGTACGCTGCGTTCGGCCGGCGTCGAGGTGATGTTCGGCTTGCCCGGCGGCGAGATCCTCGATTTCATCGAAGCCGCTCGGCAAGTCGGCATCCGGTTCATCCTGACTCGGCACGAGGCCACGGCGGCGTTCATGGCCGACGTCACCGGGCAGATCTCACGCCGCCCCGGAGTCTGCGTGTCGACACTGGGACCAGGCGCCGTGAACATGACGCTCGGCGTCGCCAACGCCTACCTCGATCGATCGCCGCTCGTCGCCATCACCGCGTCGCTCGCCAGCAACGCCGAGCCGTACGCAACGCACCAGCAGCTCGATTTGAACGCGGTGTATCGGCCCTTCACCAAACACACGGTGCTACTCGATGGCCACGATACCGAGGCCAAGGTGCATCGAGCGCTTCAGATATCGACGACCTTGCGCATGGGTCCGGTGCACATCGCGGTGCCGAGCGACATCGGGCGCACGACCGAGCACCAACCGGCTGTGACGCCGGGCAGTGAGCCCGTTCACGCCACGCTTCCCGCACCACCCGCCGACATCGAGCACGTCGCGTCAGCGCTGTCCGCGGCCCGACGCCCGGTGGTGATCGTGGGCCTGGATGTGAATCCGCGAACCGAGACGCCCGCCGTTCGGGCATTCGTCGATCGCATGAGCGTGCCGACGTTCGTGACGCCGAAGGCGAAGGGCATCATCTCCGAGGATCATCCGCTGTTTGCGGGCGTGTGCGCCGGCGTCGCCGGCGACAGCGTCATCGTCGAGTTTCTGGAGAGTTCCGATTTGCTCGTGGGCGTGGGGTTCGAGCCCGTCGAGTCGGACAAGCTGTGGCATCGGACGTGTCCGCTCGTGTCGATCGGTCCGGTGAGCATCGCCGCTGGCGCGTTCCGTCCGAGGGCAGAAGCCGTGGGCGATCTCTCGACCACGCTGGCGGCGATCGCCGAACGCGCGCCGGTTGGACACGAATGGAGCGCCAATACTGTGACGCTACTGCAGGAGCGGTTGCACAACGTGCTCCGACCTGCAACGCGCCCGCGTGGTCTCTCAGCTTACGAGCTGACGCGCGCGCTCCGCACGAAGTTGCCGCGCGACACCATCCTGGCCACGGACGTTGGCTCGATCAAATCGATCACCAGCCAGGCGTGGACGGCGTACGAGCCGCTGACGTTCTTCGAGTCGAATGGCCTGTCGGCGATGAGTTATTCGTTTCCCGCGGCGATGGCGGCACGGCTGCAGTTCCCGGATCGACCGATCCTCTGCACCATCGGCGACGGCGGTTTCGGGATGACGCTCGCCGAGCTCGAGACCTGCGTGCGCGAGCGCCTGCATTTCGTAACCGTCGTCTACAACGACAGCGGCCTGAGCCTCATCGACGTGGCGCAGCAGAACCGCGGCTACCCTACGTACGGCGTCAAGTACGGCGGCGTCGATTTCTCGACCGTCGCATCGGGATTCGGCGTCTGGTCGCGGCGGGTGGAGACGATGGCATCACTCGAGGACGCCGTTCGTGAGGCGCTGGAGGTCGATGGCCCGGTCGTCATCGATGCGCTCGTCGATCCCGCGGAGTATCCGGCCCACCATCCGCGTCCGATCGCGAAAGCTGCAGATATGAAACGTGGGCAGGCCTGAAGGCCTGCGCTACGTACTATTCGCTGGATAGCTGCGACCCATTCTTTGATCGAGCAGTACGTAGCGCAGGCCTTTAGGCCTGCCTCGCGCAGATCCGGAACGCGTCGGCCGGGAGTTCCTGATAGCGGGATGACAGGCGTTTGGTGAGCGCCCGGCGGCGCGGCGAAGCCGCGCGCGGGTGGAGCAAGCGTGCGACGGAATGAGGTCTCTGAGGGCTCACTCGCACTGCTCTCACGCAATCCGCGGCCGGCTCTTCTGCGAGCAAATCCCCTGCGACAATCTACGTCGCGAGCTCTCTGCGCGACGCGGCGGTCCGAACGCGTGCGTAGTACACGCCCGCG
>DAINCF010000366.1:0-7250 GCA_036732565.1 Vicinamibacterales bacterium | reverse complement strand
CGCGCGCTCGTACGCGCGGGCGACCGCCGGCGCGCCCCAGCCGCTGATCTGCATGAGCACGCCACCGAGCCCGATCTGCAAGGAGACCTCGCGCGCATCCTTCTCGTCCGCCGCCGGCAGCCTCTCGAGCAATCCGAGCGCGCGGCTGAAGTGCTGCTCCGCACCGTTGAAGGCGCTGCGCCGACGGTCGGTTTCCGCGGCATGCTGGTGGTAGATGACCGCCCGAGGGAGGTCGCGGGACTCATCGAAATGAACGGCCAGCTCCGCCGCCACCTCCGGCGCCCGATCCCCGTACGCGGCCTCCAGCCGGAGGCCGATCAAGCGATGCAGCTCGGCTCGCCGGGCCGGGGACGTTCGCTCGCCGAGCACCTCCCGATAGAGGGCGTGCACGAACTCGAACGTCGCCGACACGGTGCCGTCGGGCCACTCCGACGTCGGACCTCGACGGATGAATACGCTCCGCCGCGCCAGGGCGTCGAGAGCCGCCTCCACCTCGCTCGTTGGCTCCCCAGCTCCCGCGGCAATCGCCGCGGCCGAGCACGCACCGCCGAGGACGCTTGCCACTTCGAGCAGCCGACACTCTCGATCGTCGAGCCGATCGACCTGGCGCTCGATGGCTTTCCGGATGTCGACCGGGATCCCGAGGGTGCTGGCATCGACCGTCTCGCGCACGGCCCAGCCACGCTCGCGCCGAACGACGATGCCCCGGGCCATGAGATCGGCCAGGACGTTCACGATGAAGAAGGGGTTGCCTTCGGTGTGCTCGCAGGTGAGCCGCGCGAGCTCTTCAAGCGAGGTGCCGGCGTCCGGGGCGGCGGGGAAACGCGCGCGAAGGTATTCGACCACGGACGGCTCGTCGAGCCGCGCCAGCGGAATCTCGGCGCACAGGCCTTTGACGCGGAGGTCGTCGACGATCGACTCGGGAGCGCGCGTGGCACTTGCGGCCTCTCCGAGACGGTACGTGCCGATGAGCAGAATGGCGGCGGTCTCTGGCCGCCGCGCAAACGACGCGATCCAGTCGAGCGTCGACGCATCGCTCCAGTGCAGGTCCTCCAGACACAGGAGAATTGGCCCGCGCGAGCTCATCGCCTCGAGCGCGTCGGTCAGCTCTCGAAGCATTCGATCGCGCGTCACCCCGATACTGCGTCGTTGCAGCGCCGAGAATTCCGCCGGCGTCTGGAACGCCGGCAGTTGCGCCAGCCACGTGGGCGCGCGGCGGCGCAGCAGGGCGATGCGGTGCTCGCCATCCTCCTGTCGACAGAGTCGGGTCAGCGCCTCGAGCAACGGTTGATACGCCTCGCCGGCTCCGTACTGTTCCACGCAGTCGGCTCGCGCGATACGCCATCCGTCCACGTCGTCGATGCGAGCGAGAAAGGCGTCGACGAGCGCCGTCTTCCCGATTCCAGGCTCCCCCGTCAGGAAGATGATCTGTCTCGTGCCCTCCTGAGCGACCACCGACGCCCGCGACAACTGCGCGAACGCGGCATCACGTCCCACGATCAGTTCAGCCGGCCGCGTAAGCGTTGAGTCGAGCGGGCGACCGAGCGGGGCGTGGCCGTCTGCCGAGCACGGGATCAGAAACCGAAATCCGCGACGGTGAACCGTCTCGATGAAACGCGGCCCGCGCGCATCGTCCCGAAGCGCCTCTCGCAACTCCTGGATGCAGGAGGTGAGGGCAGCGTCACTGACGGCGGTGTCCGCCCAGACCGCTCGAAACAGCTCTTCCTTGGTAACGATCTCCTGTGATCGCTCGACCAGCGCGAGGAGCACCGCGAGCGACTTTGGCGTGATGCGGACTTCCTGTGTGCCTCGCTTCAACCCCTGCGTCGGGTGCAGCGAATAGCGGCCGAAGCGGATCGTCCGACCTGTAGGCACCGTACGTCCTATCCGGGCCTAGCAGCCCGTATATGGAGACTCCTGTCGCCGTGCGTGCGTGAGCGGATGACTCCCGCAGGAATCCTGCCGAAATCCCATGTCGCTCCTGTGACTGCGACCGGCGATTGTCGCCAATCTTATCGCGTGTGAGCAATGCCTTTCGGGCCCGCGCGGCCGGTCGGCGTCTGCATTCGATGCGACGCGATGGATCAGCTGGCCCTGATGAAGGAGTGTCCAATCATGAGTCGTGAGAGTAGCGCTTTCGTTCTCGTTGTCACGCTGATGCTCGGCCTTGCCGCCCCCATCACACGGGGCGTGCAGGCGCAGACCAATCTCGTGGTGGAATGGTCCGACCCCGTCCTGCAGTGGAACGCCGTCATGCTGTCGACGGTGGGCGGGAAGAACGGGGTCGAACAACAACGCATCGCCGCGATCGCACACCTCGCGGTCTTCGAGGCGGTCAACGCCATTACCCGCGCGTACGAGCCGTACCTGGGCTCGATCGTCGCCACGCCCGACGCATCGGCCGAGGCGGCAGCAGTCGCCGCCGCACATGGCGTGCTGATGGAATACGTCCCCGAGCAGGTGACGATACTCGACGCTGCCAGAGCGAGCTCACTGGCGCGAATCCCCGAAGGTCCTTCCAAGGATGCGGGCATCGGGATCGGCGAGGCTGCGGCGACCGCGATGATCGGTCAACGTATGAACGACGGCTCCGAGACGCCGGAGTTCTACATGCCACCCTCGATGGCTCCCGGCGAATGGCAGCTCACGTCCAGCTGTCCGCCTCAGGGAGGACCCTTTTTGCACCTGCGGAACGTGACACCGTTCGGCCTCGAGCGCAGTGATCAGTTCCGATCGGATCCTCCGCCATCGCTGAGCAGCCGGAGGTACGCGAGGGACTTCAACGAGGTCAAGGCCCTCGGCGCGCTCGAGAGTCCCGACAGGCCGGCCGTACGTGCCGATGTTGCACGCTTCTACGCCGCCGTCCTCGGGCTCCCGGCTTGGAATTCGGCGGCACAGCAGGTTGCTCTCGCGCAGAAGCGCTCGCTCGGCGAAAACGCCCGGGCGCTCGCTCTTTTGAACATGGCGCTGTTCGACGCCACGATCTCGGTGTTCGAAACGAAGTACCACGAGCCTTTCTGGCGGCCCGAGACCGCAATCCCCGTGGCAGATGTCGACGGCAACCCGGAAACCGATCCGGATCCGTCCTTCAAGCCGTTCATCACCACGCCCTGTCACCCGAGCTATCCGTCGGCGCATGCGAGCCTCGGCCATGCGGCGCGGAAGGTGCTCGAGCGTGTTTACGGCAAAGGGCCTCATGCCATCGAGTTCGCGAGTCCGGCCGTGCCGGACGTCAGGCTTCGGTATGGGAGCCTCCAGGAAATCACCGACGACATCGACGATGCGCGCATCTACGGAGGGATCCACTTCAGGTTCGACCAGGAAGCAGGTGGCAGGCAGGGTCGCCGGGTCGGGTCCTACATCCTGCAACATCGCCTCCGCCCCGCGCGTCATGACTAGCTCGGACCATCCGGACGACAGGATGGATCACCAATGATCCGACGATGGATCTCTCGGACGCTGGTCGCGGCGGCGCTGCTCGTGGCGCCGCGCGGCTCCGAGTCGGCGGCCGTGCCCGAGATCCCGATCGACTTGCGGGTCTTCGTTCACGCGGCGATCGAGCCGGCAATGCTCGACCTGGCCAGGAGGTCGGCAACGGAGCTGTTGGGATTCGCCGGGCTTCAGGTCGAGTGGGATCAATGCCGGGTGCGCTACGCAGAATGCCGAGCGCAGGACGCCGCGCGCGCGATTACCGTCCGAGTGGTCCAAAGGAGCTTGACTGACAGCCACGTCTGCGGAGGCACCCGCGGCGACGCGGTGGATGGCGACGTGATCCTGGTCTTCCTCGCCTGCCACGACGAATTGGCTCGAACGCTTGGGAGGACGGCGGCCGCCACTCTCCAGGTCGGTGATCTACTTGGCCTGACAGTGGCTCATGAGGTCGGCCACGTGCTCGGCCTCGCGCACGGTGCGGTGGGCGTGATGCAGGCGCGGTTCGACATGAACGCCTTCCTTGACCTGTGCACCTCGCGTCTCGCGTTCATGCCGCATGAGCAGTTGCAGATGCGACAGGCGATGCTGGTGCGCGCACGCGACACGATGGCCTGGGCTCGACGGCCACTTGAACGTCCCACAATCTGGCAAAGGAGAAATTCGAAATGACGACACGCTCTTTCACGCGATGTGCTGTCGCCGGAGCTCTGCTCGCCACGGGGGCCCTGGTGCCTGGTGCCACTACGGCCACGGCGGAGAACAGCGCGCAGGCCCCCGAGGGGAGGCGCGAGCCGATCATGTTCGAGATCGACAGTCCCTGCTCGCCGCCGCCTTCGTCATCCTGCGCGTTCGATCTCATCGGCAGGATCTCTCCCGGATCGCGCATCGAAGTGCGCAACATCTCTTGCTTCGTCCAGGTTGTCGGAGACGAGCGCTCAAATCTACCCTTGGTCAATCTGACCAAGACTGAAGAGGATGGTCGAAGCGGGCCGAGGGCATTCCTCGTGGCGACCAAGACCACCGACGCAACGCTCGCCAACCATTTTGTCGTGGCTGAGGAAGTCTTCTATTTCGCCGAGACGGGAGAAAAGATTGGCATCAATCTCCAAGCGACCGGGACGGCGAGCATCACAACCGCGATCTGCACGCTGTCGGGCGAAGTCGTCTCCCTGCAGTAGGCGCGTTCCACAGCGGGCCCGCGACTCGAGCTGCCAGCGAAAGGTGCCGATCGTCTGCGCGAGCGCGACGTCAGGCAGGGTCGGCACCACGACGGCCGCGGCTGAAGCTGCGGCCCGCCGGACGTTTGTCATCGTTCGCATCGCGTCACCGCTTCTCTGCGAGCAGCAGTTCGAGTTGCGCAAGCCGACTGTGAAGCGTTGAGAGCTCGGCCTCCAGCGCGCGATGGCGGTCCTCCGCCTCGCGCGTGCGCGCGTCGAGCGCCCGGACCGCCGCCAGCGCGATGCCGTCTACGTCGATGGTGCTGATGCGGAGAGGGTCTTCTCCGAGGCCGAAGGCGGCGTGAAAGTCCTGAGCCGTCGGGCCGACATGCCGAATGGCCGCGTCCTGCGCTTTGTAGTTCCACTCGCGAACTGGCATCTGCGCGAGCTTCGCCAGCACGTCATCCGGATCGAGATCCCGAAAGTTCTCCTTCATATTCACGTCGGACACGCTCGACCAGGCACTGCCACCTGGCGCGACGGCGACGCCGCTGGTCAGCGTCGGATTGGTGTACAACGCCGCCCCTCCCGCCGAGCGAACGAGGAATTCGTTCGGCGCGAAGCCGGTGAAACTGTTCGACGTCGACGTGTCGGCGAAGATGAAGGTCCCCGATGCCGCCGACTGCGCGACGCCGCGCGAGCCGAGGACAACCGAGCCGAAGCCGCCGGCCGTCACACGAAACCCCAGCGCGATTGCGGCCGGACCACTCGCGACGGCCTCCGAACCCAGCGCGACGCTGGCCCCCTCCGTGGCGGCAGAATTCACGCCTGCCGCAAACGAGTACAGACCTGACGCGCGGGTATTGAAGCCGAACGCACTACTGTAGGGCCCGATGTTGTTGTCGTTCCATTGATCCCCCTCGACTTGGCCAACGCGGAACGCGCCCTTGGCCGCATGCCAAACCAGCCGCTTACCGGCGCCGACTGCTGGCAGCGGATCCGCCTGTGGTCCAGCGACCGCGGCGAACGCGCCGTTCGGAAGGAAGTTGAAGGTCGCAGGCAGCGACCCCGACGAGCTGTCGCCGGGCCTCGGAGCTCCAGACGTCGAAGCCGGATTGAAGATGAGCGTGCCGCTGCTGCCCGCGCTGTCACCCCACGTGCCGTTGAGGGCTCCGGGGGGGAGGGTGGCCTGGAGATTCACCGGCGTCAGGCTGCCCGGGCTGTGCACCACGCTCAACCCCAGGGTGATCGCGCCATTGGGTTGAGGGACGGCGACGCCATGGACGGGCAGGCGCGGGTTGCCACCGCACGGCTCGTCGAAGCCATCCAACGTAAACGCGGAGCCGTTCTGCGTCACAGTCAGATTGAGGACATTGCAGAACGGCTCGGTGCGCCACCGAAACGTGCCAAGAACCTGCGCAGAGACTACGACTGGGCTGACGATGGCGGCGAGCATGCTGAGTGCGACGACACGAACGAACGACATACGCAGTTCCTCCACAGACCCGAGTTCTACGGGGCAGGGTCCGGTGCCTCGATAGGAATGAGGAAAGGAGCGGAAACGTACCGCTGCATCGGCTACGGGAAGCGCCGACGCAGGTGGTTGTCGTATGCGTAGTCGGCCACCAGTGGGCAGACACCGAAACTGGCGGTGGTGTCGAACTGAAAGTGAATGCCGGCGTAGATGCGACTCCGCGCCTGTTCGTCGCCGAGCTGATGGAATCCGTTGTACGAGCGCGTCCAGCCTGGACCGTCTGGCGCAGACCAGCTCACGTTGAATGCGATGTCGTCTCGTCCAAAGGCTCTCGTCAGCAGCCGAGAGAGCGAGGCGCCGATGCACGCCATGTTACCGGGATACGTCGGGTACGGCGGATTGGGAATCAGCGACGCCCACGTCGGATCGGCCTCGGTTGCCGGATTACCGTCGCGATCCGCCTCTCGGATCGCGGTGACGGGCCGCCACAAGCCGTATAGAAACTTGCCGGCAAAAGACACGCGCAACGCATCGTGAAGGGTCATGTTGAGCAGCGCGAACAGGCGTGCGGTGTCGAGAGCGTCAAGCTCGCGGGATCGCGCGAGATCGCGCAGCAAGTTGTTCCAGACGTTCTGGAAGGGCGTCGTCGTGCCGACCCCCGCCCAGAGGCGGGCCGTCAGGGTCTGGTCCTCGGTGCGTGTCGTGCTCGTCGCGCTGCCCAACAGCTTGGTTTCGTTGAACGCCGACGTGTACGCGCCGCTCGTCAACGCGGGTGGCGCTTCCATCAGAAACATGCGCGTGCTGTCGCTGACGAAGCCGAGCACCTCGGGATAGTGCGTGAGCGTGGCGGCCACATTCTGCGGCGGCGCTGGCTGCCAGTAGCCTGCAAGGCTGGGCAGGATGTATTGAGGCGGTACGACATTCCACCCATCAGCGGCCCGCAGATCGAGGATGGCTTGCGCCGCCGCGGCGCCGACGCGCGACCCGCCCTGCGCGGCATCGCCAGGGATCCGAGCAAACGTCTGGGCCAGCGCCGCGTCGAAGATCGCGCGTTGATTCGGATACAGCGCGATGAGCACGTCGTGCGCGGCTTGCGCCGCTGCGGCATCGGCAGACGCGCCAGGCGTCGCGTGCACGCCGAACCACTGCTCCAGCTTGCAGACACCGCGCTTTACACCGCCAAGCGC
>DAINCF010000365.1:0-7256 GCA_036732565.1 Vicinamibacterales bacterium | reverse complement strand
GGCGACTCCCTGAGCGTCGACCGAGCGCGCGGACGCGACGCCGAGCCAGCGATCCACCCCGGCAAAGCGTCCGGTGCGGAACAGCAGCACGACGGTCACCGCCGCGGCCTCGATCAGGTTCTTGTTGACGATGAGATAGGTGCCTTCGGTTCTCGGCTCGGGAAGACCGCTCAGCGGCATCGCCGAGATGTAGAACATCGACAGCAGAAGCAGCGCACCCAGGCACCCCAACTGCGTGAAGAGGCCGAGCATCAGCGAGAGGCCGACAAGTACCAGGCCCACGGCGATCGCCGTGTCCAGCGAGCCGACCCAGCTCGCGTTGCCGAGCGCGTGGAACACGTCCGCAAACGGACCCGTGGCGCCCTTCAGATATCCGGCGGCGGTCCACGTCTCGAGCGGCGCGCCGTCGCGTCCCCACGCGGGTCGCATCAACTTGAAGTAACCCTCGTACAGGAAGTGCCAGCCGATCACCGTGCGGAGCACGACGAGACTCGCTTCCTGCACGCCGGAGACGTGGAACCAGCGACTCATGGGCACTCCACCATCACGCCCGCATGCCCTCCATACACCACCGGCCGCAACGACCCATCGTCCGGCGTGACCAGCGCGAGGACGTTCGGATGCGTCGCGCAATAGCGCTCGGCGAGATCGCCCCCGCCGACGAGAAACGCTGTCGACAACCCGTCCGCGACCGCCGCGCGATCGGTGATCACGCTGGCGCTGAGGACGCCCGAGGCGGGCCAACCCGTGCGCGGATCGAGCACGTGACCGTAGCGGGTGCCGTCGACTTCCACGAACTGCTCGCCCGCTCCGCTGGTGCCGAGGGCGCCGTATCGCAGCGTCAGCCGCGCCAGCCGGGCGCCGGGCGCACGTGCAGAGGTGATGTCGATCGGCCAGCCTTCACGCGCGCGACCGACCGCCAGCACGCTGCTGCCACCGGCAGACAGCAGCGCACGCGGCACGCGTGCGGCGTCGAGTCCGCGCGCGATGGCGTCGAGCGCCCACCCCTTGCCGATGCTGCCCAGATTCAGCGCCACCCCCTCGCGTGCGAAGCAGACCGTGCGGCGCTCGGAATCGAACGCCACCCCGTCCATGCCGACAAGACGACGGGCGTGGTCGATGGCAGCGGCGGACGGCAGGCGGCCGTCGCGCTGCAGGAATCCCCAGCAACGACTGAGTGGTGTGGAGGTGATGTCGAACGCGCCGCCGGTGTCGCGATGCAGGTCGCGACAGAGGCTGAGCAGCGCCAAGAGGTCTCGATCGACCGCGACCGGCTCGAACGCCGCGCGCCGATTCACCGCGGAGAGCAGGCTCGTGTCGCGGAAGACAGAGAGGCGGGCTTCGATGTCCTCGACTTCGTCGAGTGCCAGCCGGGCGGCGGGCATGTATCGCGAGTCGCGATCGTCGAGGGTGACTTCGAACCGGCAGGCCATGGCCCGCCGATGAACGCGAATCCAGTACTCGGACGCCGGAGCGGTGTCCGCGACCTGCCGGCGCAGAAACGAGCGGCGACTCAACACCTTGGGGTCGCAACCGCCGTTCACCCATCCGGGGTCAGCTCCCTTCGAGGTTTCTGCGACGGAGTCGGACCCCGCTGTAGGAACGCCGCTGTGGTAACGCTGAAGCGACGACATTGACGTGCGCAGCGCAGGCTAAGTCGTCATCGATGCGATGTCAAGAGATCATATATGATATGCCGCCGATGGGCGCCCATCACCCGGCCCGGCTGACAGTATTAGTAGCGCTCAGCAGTACGGCCGTGGTCATCCTGCTGAGCTTGGCGCTCCAGCGCGCAGACGCCGAATCCCAGACGGGACCGGAAATCACCGTCCGCGCCGGGGCTCGCGACCGGCGGGACACCATCGTCTCGTTTGCTACCATGAACATCCAGCCTGGAATCTACGACTTACAGCCAACAACCGGTGGCGATGCGGTGCCACTGCAGGTTGACCGCGAGGGACGGGCCTGGTTGGTGGTGGCGGAACTGAAAGCCGGCGCCGAGCGCCACTTTCGGCTGGGCGGTGCTCGAACCCCGAGTGCGCTGGTTCGCGCGGAGCGCACGGGCGACTCGGTCGCCTTCGCCTGGGGCACGCAACGGCTGCTCGAGTACGTCGGCGGAGAGGGTGTGCTGCCTGACGGTGTCAAGCCAGTGTTCAGGCGCGGCGGCTACCTGCACCCGGTTCGTACGCTCGCCGGGCGCGTCGTGACCGACGACTACCCGTCGGATCACTACCATCACCACGGCATCTGGTTCGCGTGGACGAAGACCGAGTTCCAGGGGCGTCATCCGGACTTCTGGAACGTGGGCGACGGCACGGGCCGCGTCGATTTCACGGCCCTGGACGAGACGTGGGCCGGACCGGTGCAGGCCGGCCTTCGCGCGCGACATCACTACACGGACGTCAGCGCGCCAACGCCGACGATCGCGCTGCGCGAAGTGTGGCAGACCCGGGTCTTCATCGTCGGCAGCCGTCCGTACTACCTGTTCGACGTCGACATCTCGCAGACCACAGCGACAAACGACCCGTTGATCCTGGATGAGTACCGCTACGGCGGCATCGGCCTGCGCGGACCCAGGGAATCGAAGGCGCTCGACAACGCGTTGTTTCTCACCTCCGAGGGCACGACTCGCAAAGACGGCGATGCGACGCGTGGTCGCTGGTGTCACCTCGGCAGCCGCGTGCAAGGACGGTTGGCGGGCATCGCGATTCTGGGTCATCCGGACAACCTGCGCGCGCCCGAGCCGATGCGCCTCAACCCGACCGATCCGTTCTTCTGCTTCGCGCCGCCGCAGCTCGGCCGCTTCGAGATTCGACCCGGCACCCCGCATGTCGTCAAATACCGCTTCATCGTGTCCGACCTCGCCCCCGACGCGAAGGAGATCGATCGCATCTGGTACGACTACGCCGATCCACCGCACGTCACGATCGATCGCCAACCATGATGCACGTGCAGACCCCGTTGACCCCGGCTGCCCTCGTCCCGCAGATCGATCGGCTGTTCGCGCTGTCGGCGCAGAAGATCCGCGCGATCGAGGAGACGTGGAATCCCGCCGACGGTGCGCCGGTGTTCACGGTGAACGGACGCTATCGCGCGCGAGGCTGGACGCAGTGGACCGAAGGCTTTCAATACGGCGCGGCACTGTTGCAGTTCGACGCCACCGGCGACGAAAGCTTCCTCGACCTGGGTCGATCGCGAACGCTGACGCGCATGGCGCCGCACCTGACGCACATGGGCGTCCACGATCACGGCTTCAACAACGTGAGCACGTATGGCACGCTGTGGCGGCTCGCCCGCGAGGGCCGCTACTCCACCTCTGAGTGGGAAGTACGGCTGTACGAGCTGGCGCTGATGGTCAGCGGCGCCGTGCAGGCCCGCCGGTGGACGCGGCTCCCGAGCGGCGGCTACATCTACTCGTTCAACGGCGCCCACTCGTTGTTCGTGGACACGATGCGATCGCTCCGGGCGCTGGCGCTCGCCCATCGATTCGGCCAACGTCTTCTCGAAGAGCAGGACGCGAGCGTGTCGCTGCTCGAGCGGCTGCTGCAGCACGCCAAGGCGACGGCGGAGTTCAACGTCTGGTACGGCCGTGGCCGCGATACCTACGACATCCGCGGGCGCGTCGCGCACGAGGGCATGTTCAACGTCGCCAGCGGCACCTATCGCGGGCCGAGCACGCAGCAGGGCTACTCGCCGTTCACCACGTGGACCCGCGGTCTCGCCTGGGCGATGCTCGGGTTTGCCGAGCAGATCGAGTTCCTGGCAGCCGTCGACGATGAAGAGCTGAAGCCGTTTGGAGGCCGCGAGGGCGTCGATGCGTGGATGCTCGAGGCGGCGCGTGCCACGTGCGATTTCTACATCGACGAGGCGGCAGCGGCGGATGGCGTGCCGTATTGGGACACGGGAGCGCCGGGCCTTGCGGCGCTCGGCGACTGGCGAGCGCGGCCATCCGAGCCCTTCAACGATCACGAGCCGGTCGATAGCTCGGCTGCCGCCATCGCCGCACAAGGCTTGCTGCGATTGGCTCGCATCCTCGCACGGCGCGGCGAAGATGCGGCCCGGTACGAACAGGCGGGCCTCCGGACGGTCGCGACGCTGCTCGACGAGCCCTACTTGAGCATCGCTCCGGCCCATCAGGGATTGCTGCTGCACTCCGTGTATCACCGACCGAACGGATGGGATCAGGTGCCCGACGGTCGCCGCGTCCCCTGCGGCGAATCCACGCAGTGGGGCGACTATCATGTGCGCGAGGTGGCGCTGCACGTGAAGCGATTGACAGAGGGCGCACCGTACCTAACCTTCTTTGGAGATCCCGCATGAGTCGTGCGGCGCTCGTGACCGGTGGCACGCGAGGCATCGGGTTCGGGATCGCGCGGGCGCTGGCGCAGGATGGGTGGGACCTCGCGCTCTGCGGGGTGCGTCCTGAAGATGAGGTGCACGACGTCATCGCCGAGCTCGTCGGCCTCGGACGACGCGTGCGCTACTGCCAGGCCGACATCGCCCGCGCCGACGATCGCGCGCGGCTCGTCGACGACGTCCGCGATTCGTATGGCGTCGTGTCGGCGCTGGTCAACAACGCCGGCCGCGCCCCGCGCGTGCGCGCCGATCTTCTCGAGAGCACCGAAGCGAGCTTCGAAGAGGTGCTGGGCATCAACCTTCAGGGCCCGTACTTTCTCACGCAAGCGATCGCTCGGGAGATGGTCGCGCAGCGCGAACAGGACAGCGCCTTCGGCGCGTCGATCGTTTTCGTGACGTCGGTCTCGGCGGAAATGGCGTCCATCGCGCGCGGGGAATACTGCGTCAGCAAGGCTGGGCTGGCCATGGCCGTCAAACTGTTCGCCACGCGCCTGGCGGACCGGGGCATCTCGGTCTTCGAGGTCCGTCCCGGCATCATCGCAACCGACATGACCGCGGGCGTTCGCGACTCCTACGACAAGCGCATCGCCGACGGCCTCATTCCAGAGCGGCGATGGGGCCTGCCTGAGGACGTCGGCCGCGCCGTGGCGGCGCTCGTCGGTGGGCACTTCCCCCATGCGACCGGCACTGTTGTACATGTAGATGGTGGACTCGCAGTCCCGCGCCTCTGACGACTCATGAGCCTCACTTACATCGACTGGCTGATCATGCTCGTGTACTTCGCGTTCGTGATCGGCATCGGCTTGGTCACGCGGCGCTACACGAAGACCAGCGAGGACTTCTTTCAAGCGGGCCGGTCGATGCCGGCGTGGGTCGCGGGCCTCGCGTTCCTCTCCGCCAATCTCGGCGCGCAGGAAGTCATCGGCATGGCGGCGTCCGGCGCGAAGTACGGCATCGCCACCTCACACTTCTATTGGATCGGCGCCGTCCCGGCGATGGTCTTCGTCGGCATCTTCATGATGCCGTTCTATTACGGCTCGCGCGCGCGCTCGGTCCCGGAGTACTTGCGGCTCCGCTTCGACGAGAAGACCCGCGCGTTCAACGCCTTGTCCTTTGCGGCGATGACCATCGTCTCGTCCGGCATCTCGATGTACGCGGTGGCGCGGCTGATCCAGACCCTGCACCTGTTCGACGGCGCATTCGCCACGCTGGGCCTGCCTGCCGAGTACATCTTTCACGTCGCGATTCTGACGTCGGCCATCATCGTTTTCACCTACATCTTCCTGGGCGGCCTGACGAGCGCGATCTACAACGAAGTGCTGCAGTTCTTCCTGATCGTCGCCGGCTTCATTCCGCTGGCGTGGCTCGGGCTGCGCAGCGTCGGCGGCTGGGGAGGACTGACCGAGAAGTTGCCCGAGCCCTACGTCCACGCTTGGGCGGGCATGGGGCAACCCGAGACGAACCTGATGGGCGTCGAGTGGTTCGGTCTCACGATGGGGCTCGGCTTCGTGCTCTCGTTCGGCTACTGGTGCACCGACTTCCTGGTCGTCCAGCGCGCGATGGCGGCGCACTCGATGGACGCGGCGCGGCGCACACCGCTGATCGCGGCGGTGCCGAAGATGCTGTTTCCGGTGCTGGTGATCCTGCCCGGACTGATCGCCGTCGCGCTGCCGCAGCCGCCGAAGACGGCGATCGCCGCGGTCGAACCGGGCGCGCTCCGGCCCGAGATCAGCGCATCTGGCCCCTTCGTTCCGGATACGTCGTACCGCGGCATCATCCCGCCCAAGAGGGACGAGCGGACCGGGCAGCCGATCTTGAACGCGCAAGGTCAGCCCGAGCCCGACTACGACCTCACCATCCCGATGATGCTGTTCCACTACTTTCCACCCGGCATGCTCGGCCTCGGCCTCATTGCGCTGATGGCGAGCTTCATGTCGGGCATGGCGGGTAACGTGACCGCCTTCAACACCGTGTGGACGTACGACATCTACCAGTCGTACTTGCGGCCGTCGGCGAGTGACGCGCACTACCTGATGGTCGGACGCGTGACCACCATCGTCGGCATCGGCCTGTCGGTGATCACGGCCTATGCGGCAACACGATTCAACAACATCATGGACCTGCTCCAGCTGGTGTTCGCGTTCGTGAACGCGCCGCTGTTCGCCACGTTCCTGCTGGGGATGTTCTGGAAGCGCTCGACCGGCCATGGCGCGTTTGCCGGGCTGCTCTCGGGCACGCTGGCCGCGATGATCCATCACGGTCTGACGCTGCCGCTCGGAGCCGTCGTTGGCATCAAGGGCGGATGGCTCGCCGTGATCTCGACCTATCCCAGCGAGATGGCGCAGAACTTCTGGACCGCGATCTACGCGTGGACGACGTGTTTCGTCGTGACGATCCTGGTGAGCCTCGTGACGCGCCCACGCGCCGAGCAGGAGCTGGTCGGTCTCGTCTACTCGCTGACGCCGCATCACGTGGATGCGGCTCGGTATTGGTATCAGCGGCCGGCGCCGCTGGCGATCGCGGTGCTGGCGGCGACGGTCGTGTTGAACATCATCTTCTGGTAACGATGGATATCCGCTTCCCGATCGGCTTGATGTTCGTTGTGCTCGGCGTGCTGCTCACCGGCTACGGCCTCGTGAGCGACCCGCAGATCTACGAGCGGTCGCTGGGCGTCAACATCAACCTTATTTGGGGTCTGGCGCTGCTCGTGTTCGGGTCGGGGCTCGTCCTGCTGGCACGTTGGCGCCGGACATGACGCAGCACGTGAAAGCCCTTCCGCTTGCCGACCGATTCTCGCAGCGCTTTGGCGGCACCGCGCGCGTCTATCGTGCGCCGGGGCGCGTGAACCTGATCGGCGAGCACACCGACTACAACGACGGCTTCGTCATGCCCGCGGCGAT